>JANQJH010000562.1 GCA_028281705.1 Verrucomicrobiales bacterium | reverse complement strand
CCAGCAAGGAGGGCATCCGGTTATCGGGATCAAAGCCAAGATCGCCGGCCCATCGCGCCACCTGCGCGCGGATTTCGGCATGCCGACTAGAACAGAGCGTGGCCAGCATCGCCTGGTTTCGATCCTTGAGCTGACCGAGCGCCCATAGACTGTGCAGACGGGGGAGAAGCGGCGCCTCCTCATCCATCGCCAGGTTTCGCAGGGCCTCGATCTCCCGGCGGGAAACAAGCTCGAACTGCGCCTCCAACCGGACGCGACGATCTTGGTGGCGGAGCCAGACAAGCAATTCCTGCAGGCTCCGGGATCCGGGACCTTCCGCCAGGAGGGCCTCGACCTCCGCCAATTCCCCACTGGCATCTCTCAAGGCCCACAGATTGCTTCGGTTCGCCGGCGGATCCCAGAGAGTAAAGTAGTATCGGCCATCGGGTCCGAAGGTAGAGGTCAACACTTGCGCCCCCAGTCCTCCCACCAGTACATCTTCACCCTCACGCCTGAAACTGGCTCCATCCGGAACCATCTTGAAGGCGCGGATCATTCCCATCCCGCCCAGCAGAAAATGATCCCGGTATTTCCCCCCCAGGGCTGCTCCCGGCTGGAAGGAAAAAGCCGCAGGCGCGTTCCAACTATTCTCGATCGGCGGCAGAAAATGGGACGGCTGACCCTCGTGAAGCGGCTTCCACATGACCTCCGACAACCAGGGACTGTAGAGACCCTTGCCTTTCTCTCTCAGGACGCGATTGCTGTGACGATACTGATAGTAACAACGCCAGCCCGAATCCGATCCCTCGGGAAGATAGACCAGACGCTCCATCTCGCCTTGAAAATCGGCATCGTGATCGATGGAAAACAAGTTGCCAAAGCTGTCGAAATCGAAATACTGACAGTTGCGCAACCCACTGGCATAAACCTCAAATTCACTGCCGTCTGGTTGGCATCGCAGAATGGCTCCCGTGTGCGGATAGGCGAATCGTTTCCCCTCCTTGGAGAGGACATTCAATCCGCGATCGCCCATGCTCCAGTAGAGCTTGCCGTCGTAGCCCTGCACGATGCTGTGCAGATCGTGATTGCCATAGCCAATGTGATTGGCGAATCCGTGGACGAGACGTTCGCGTTGATCGGCGCGCCCGTCGCCATTCGTATCTCTCAGCTTCCAGAGATCCGGAATGATGGTGGCGTAGACATGTTCGCCAATGGGTGTCACGCTGTGCGCCACGCCGGTCGTGATCTCCTTGAATCCGTCGGCGTAGAGTGTGGAGGCGTCGAAGAGTCCATCGTTATCGGTGTCCTGCAGGGTGAAGATTTTTTCACTGCTAACCGTCAAGTCGGCGAGATCGATCTTTTCGTCGCCGTTCTCATCGTTCATGTGTTGAGCACTGGCAATCTGCGGCGAGTAGTTCGCCTCGATCCACTGCTTCTTCTTCGCCACGGTGGTCAAGGCCATGTCCGGCTCATGGAGGAACCTCGATTGCAGCAGGCTAATCTCTTCTCTCGCCTGGCGGATGGTGTCCGTAACGTAGACCGTACCGTCTGAACTTACTCCCACACCCATGACACGATGAGGCCCAGTCCCGGCGCGCATCAGGGGTTCCGCCACCAGTCCCTGCCGACCTTTCAGGGCGCCCTCCCCCAGTGGGGCTTCGTCGCCCTGAGCCAACATCAGGGGTGCCACAGTGATCAAGAGAAGGTCCTTGAAGAAGGAAATGCGCGAATGGAGGGCCATGTTCGTAGGAGTGGCATGTAAGCAGTTTTCGATCTGAACGGACAGCATTCGTATCACGGCAAACTTAGCGGCTGTTGTCGGCATGCTCCTCACAAGCACACATCGACCCTGCAGCAGCAACAAGAACAGCCAAAGCCACGCCTGCAGCCCCCTCGCAACCGAGGTCCGCAAGACGTCGAAACCCGGGAGCCTCTTGTTCATGCTTCAAGCATCCTGAGCGGCCCAACCACACCTTCCGTTCTTCAGAGCTTCTTCACCCGCAGATTGCGCACGGTGAATGGCTGACCGTGATCCTGGATACAAATCTTCCCGCTCGCCACCAGTGTCTTGTCCTTCGGCTTCTTTTCCGCGAGATCGATGTCCTGCACCACCTCGCCATTCAACACGACGGTCAGTTGATTGCCCTTCATCGTCACCGTCATGCGATTCCATTCGCCCGCCGGCTTCGCCATGTTCTTCGTCGGTCCAGCCGTGCGGATGACCCCACCGAGATCATGCTGCCCCAGCTTCTTCTTGCCGTAGCAATCCAGAATCTGCACTTCGAATCCCGATTTGGTGGGATCCACTTTATCGGCGCAGCGGAAGTAGAGCCCGGAGTTTCCACCCTTCCCATGCTTGTATTCGAAATCGAAGGTGAAATCGGCGTAGTCCTCCTTGAGCCAAATGTAGGATTCGTAACGCGTCCATCCCTTCTCACCTGCGCGGGGCGTCAGGTGCAGCGATCCATCTTTCTGGATGTTCCAATTCCCCTTCGTTTCGATCTTGGAGAGATCCTTGCCGTCAAAGATCGTGGTAAAAGACGGATCGCCCTTCGCCGGGTGCTTCTTGTGATCGTCAGCCAGCAGTGCTGTCGATGTCGCCGCCATGGAAGCCAACAAGATGAGAGGTAGAATCGAGATTTGCATCCGCCATACCTACTTCACTCGACCGCCGCGAGACAAGCGCCTTCTCAAGGCAAGGGCGGCAGAGTCGCGTTCCCTAACTTCTCCAGCCTTGCCTTGCGGCCGACCCGGGCGCTGCTAGCGTCCCAGAATGAGAAACGTGTTCCTCGTTGCCACACTCGCGCTCGTCCTTTTTTCGCCGGTCCTGCGCGCTGGGGACTACCGCTTCTCGCACAATGGCCGACCCGCTTACCCGAAGATTTATCCGGTGGAAGGTCAGCGCATGGGAGCACCGGCGGCGGGCGATCTCGCCGTCGTTTTCGGCTTCGCCTTCGTGCTGGGTGAACCGGGGCACTACCAGCTCCGCTTCGACCCCACCCACGCCTCCAGGCTGCTTGCCAGGATCGACCAAGGCCCGGAGCATTGTCTCGTGATCCACACCGCACGCACCGAGATCGACGGCAAGATCGAGTTCGTCAATCCCCTCTTGGAGATGACGGCGGAGGAGAAAAGCAGGCTGCGGGGTCTTCGCTTCGACCTCGATCCCGTCGACTGGGCAAGGTCCCTCGCCGGAATCGACTGGAGCCACTGCGCCCTCGAATTGCGAAACATCGATTTCCCCCTGCCCGAACTTCCCGACAAAATTCGCTACCTGCGCCTCGCCCCCACGCAACCACAGGAGGACCACGGCTTTGCCCGCCTGCAGCCTCTCACCGCCCTGCGCTATCTCTACGTTCAGGTCGTTCACGCTCCCTTTCCCATCAGTTCCATTCCTGCGAACAGCCCCCTCGTGAATTTGGAGATCGACGGAACGACGATCAGCGACTCCGGTGCGCTGGGTGACCTCGGCACACTCCGCTTCTTGAAACTCCGCCGTGTGGAGGGTGTCGATTCCCTCGACTGGGCAGCGGCGCTTGAAGGTCTCCGTGTCCTCAAGGTCGATCACACCGGAGTCAGCGACCTGCAACCCGTCCTCAAGCTCCCTAACCTGCGCTTGCTCTCGGTGAACGCCACCAAAGTCGCCTCCCTGCCATCGCCTGAAGCCTTTCCCGCGCTACGCGACTTCCGCCTCCACTCCACGCCCGCTGCTGAGGACACGGAGGCATTGGCACCCTATCGTCCGGCCATGAGTGTTTCGGTCAGGGACTGGGAAAAGGCCGTGGAGAAGTTCGCCTGGCAAGACTACAAGTTTGGCACTCGGGACGCCATTCTCTTCGTCGGAAGCTCTAACATCGGTCGATGGGATCTGGCAAAGTTCTTTCCCGATCTCAACACCCGCAATCGGGGCCTTGGCGGCTCCGAGTTATCGGACGCGTTGATCCACTATGACAAACTCGTACTGCCCAATCAGCCCAGGGCCATCCTCCTCAACGCCGGGGAAGACGACATCGCGAACGGCGAAACGGCGGTGCAGGTCGTGGCCGACTGGAAGAAGTTTGCCGAGAGGACTCGCAAGAAGCTTCCTGCCGCCCATCTCGCCTACCTCCCCATGAAGCCCAGCCTCGAACGCTGGAATCTGTGGCCCGAGATGAAGAAAGCCAACGAGGCCATTGCACGGCTCTCTCGGGACGATCCTCATCTGCATTATCTCGACACCACCACCCCGATGATTGGAAAGGACGAGAAGCCGCGCCAAGAGCTGTTTGCGGAAAATGGCCTCGATCTCAGCGAGCCGGGTTACGCGGCGTGGACTGCTGTGGTGAATGCGTGGCTTGAAAGCCTGCCGAAGTAGTCAGATTGGTGAAATCGGGAACGAGTGATTCGGTTAGTTCAATTTGTTAGCGCTTCAGTCTTGAAGATGAGTCCAGTATCTTTCTAAGGACGCCTATGAGGCGGACAGGAGTGTCCGCACCACTTGGTGTGGGCTCAAAGCTGCGGGGCCAAGAAACTGGCAAGGATCCGGTAGGGCAGAGGGGCGAGAAATTCGGAGAGGTTTTCCAGGGTGATTTCCTCGGCATGTTCGAGGTCGCGGAGATACATGGCCTTCTGCTCCCGGGCAAAAGACGGTGAGAGCACGTGAAGATTGACTTCGTCATTGATGTAGAACGAGCGGTCATCCAGGTTCCCCGACCCGACGATGCAAAGCCGGCCATCCGAAATCAAGAGTTTCCCATGCATCATGGTGGGAGTGTATTGATAGAGCCGGATGCCCGCCTCGAGAAGTTCCCTCCACGAGTTCTGCGAGGCGTAACGGCAAAAGGGCGAATCGATCTGATCACTCGGCATCAGGATTTCGACCTCAACCCCGCGTTGGGCGGCGGCAACCAGAGCCCGTCTCATGGTGGCGTTGGGGATGAAGTAAGCTTGCTCCAGAACCAACGATTCCCGTGCCGAATTGATGCCATGGAGGATGGCGTGAGCGATGGGGTTTGAAGGTGTCTGGGGTGAGTCGAAGACGAACTGCGCCACGTGCGGACCGGTGGCAGTGAGCGGCGGAAAATAGACGGGACCGGCGAGAACTTGCCCCGTAAGTTCCCTCCAATTCTCCGCAAACGCCTCCTGAAGTTGAGCCACGGCGGGTCCCGTAACCTCGTATTGGGTATCCCGCCAATGAACGGGCGATTGGGCGTTCCCCTCCCACGCATAGGCGAAGCCTGCCCCGCCAGTGAAGGCCTGTTTGCCATCGACGACAAGAATCTTGCGGTGCGTTCGATTGTTGGATCGACGCAGACGAACGGGATTGAGTGGATGATAGGCGTGAAACTGGACACCGGCGGAGCGAAGCAAGGCTTCGTCGTATTTCCCAATGTAACGCGACCCGACGTCGTCTACAATCATCAGCACAGGGATCCCCTCTCGAGCTTTGTCCGCCAGGGCTTGAGTGAATCTCCGCGTCATCGGGCCCTCGACATAGGCAAAGGTTTCGAAGGTGATCGACGTTTGTGCATCGGCGATGGCCTGCAACATGGGCGGGTAATAACCGTCTCCATTGATCAGCGTGATCACCTCATTTCCCGAGGTCCACTTCGCTCCAATCGACTGGGCAAACTCGGTGGTGAATGTGGCACTGGCCACCACCTTCTGAAGCCCCACGTTGGGTTCCAGTTGCCGGGTGGCACAAGAGGAAACGAGAAGGGCCACTGAAAGCGGCACCAAAATCACCAAGCGGCATCCGATCATGAGGCGATGGCGTGCTTCTCTACGTAGCCGATTGAAAGACGAATCATTGGGAGGTCATGAGGGTTGGTCGGAGAGCTTTTTGCCCTGTTGGGCATCGTCCTTCAAGTTTTCCCACAAGCTTCTTGGGCAAAATGAAAACGGCCAAACAAAACCGGAGGGGCCATGCCGCTATGAATACGAGACACCGGACACCATGAATATTCGCAAGACCTCTTGTGCCCTCGTCGCCACTCTCCTCTTCAGCTTTGTCATCTGGCAGAGGATCGACATTCACAGTCTGGAGACCATCGAGCTTTCGAAGAACCCGGGATCCGCGGCAGACGCGACCACTCTAGAACTGGAGAGAGCGACCTCGGCCGACACACGGGTTTCCACGCCTCCCGGCGAGCTACCGGATGAGGAGACGATCAATCGGCATCGGCTCCGCGGGGTCACCTTCCTCACGGAACAGAACGCCTATGCCGATACGATCGACGATCCCGAAAAACGTTCCCAGGTGCTCAACATGATGACCACGGCCAATCGCCTCTGGCTGTGCGCCTTCCTCGTCGAAATGGCGCAAAACGCCGATTACGCCGACCACATGTTGCTCTTGTTCAACGACGGAAACTTCAGGAAATTCATGATCGATACGCTCGCTTCACCCTTTCCGAAACTGGAGGATTTCCTCAAGCGGGGCAAGAAACCCAATGCCGCCGAATTGAAAGAGTTGTTCAGATCCGAAGTGGATCACGTGGCAGAATTCGAGGAATCGATCGCCCCCAACATTCCGCTCGCCCTCGCGGGAGGATTCGAAGGCGGGATTGGATCGTATGTCGTCGGTGATGTCTTGCATTACTCCCAATTGCAAGCCCGAGGGAGTGATCATCGTTCGGGACTGCCTTTCTTTTGGAATGCAACGTCAACGGACCCGATCGATTAGTCGAAACGGGTTATCATCCCGGTGGAAATGAAGGGACTAAAGTCCCTCGGTTATGGACGTTTTACCCTTATGGGATGGTGACGGTTTGGTTGGCCGCGACGTTATTCATGGTAATCTTCGTTCCATCCAGAAACACGACGGTGACTTCAACGATGTTCCGTTCGCCCAGGCCAAAGTGGAGCACGGGATCGTTCTGCCCGAGATAACCACAGTTACTTTGTGACTCGCGCATGGCCAGTGGCTTGCCCCCGGCACTTCCGCCTGAAGGGTAGATCGATGTTTTCGCGCCAAACGCTCCGGCCTGACCCTGGGGAGAGACCAGCCGCACCTTGAGCCAGTTTCCGCTATCTCGGAGGTCGTTGCGAATGATATAGTTCCGCCGGGCGCGTTTGTCGCCAATGGCGAAGTCGAGGTCACCGTCATTGTCCAGATCGGCGAAGGCCACGCCACGCGGGTCTTTCTTGCCATCCACCGGAACATCAATCCCTGGCGAAAACTTGCCGCTGCCGTCGTTGAGATAGATTTTGCGGTCGCCGGCAAAGTAGAGGTCGAGGTCGCCATCATTGTCCAGGTCGCCGAATCCTCCCATGTAACCATCGATGTCAGAGAACGACTGTGCATGGGTAAACTTGCCGCCGTCCACGCGAAGGTAGAGATGCCCCTCTCCAGAGCTGCCGGCCAGAAGCAGATCCAGATTGCCATCGTTGTCGACGTCGGCTGACGTGATGCCATCACCCGCCCGGTGTTGGATCCCGAGCGAAACAGGATCGGTCGCCACGAAGCCTCCCTTGCCGTCATTGGTTAGGATATTGACCGGCCCGGTTCGATTCGCCGCCAGGACATCGATGTCGCCGTCGCCATCATAGTCGGTATCGGTCGCTCCCTGACCGGCCGGGGCCCTTTCCAGTGCTCCGCCGGTGATCGCCGTAAAATGAAAGTCCCCTTCATTGCGATAGACTTCGTTTCGCTCATCCGGCGGATCGGCTGATCCCTGATAGTTGGTCACACCGAACAGATCGAGGTCACCGTCGTTGTCCATGTCGAAGCTGATGAAGGCCCGCGTGGCTTCCTCGCGTGATTCGACGGCGCGGGGCTTCACTTCAACATAAGATCCGTTTCCCACGTTGCGAAACACGTCGTTCTGAATGCCGCTGCCATCATCAAAGGTGGTTCCATTGATCAAGTCATAGTCGCCGTCATTGTCCAAGTCGCACCAGGCGGCCCCGTGACTGCCGCCATCCCGATCGGCGATGCCGCGCCGTCCGGCCTCCTCGATGAACCTACCGCCACCCTTGTTGTGCAAGAAAAGGTCGGGCAACGTGCCCGAAATGATCAGGGGCAGGTAGAGATCCGGGAGATGGTCGGCATCGATGTCGGCCCACATGGCTCCGTGACCGCCATTGAGGGTTGGCCCCGAACCAATGTCAGAGAAGGACAACACAGACTCCTTCTTATCTTGGCCCGCCGAGCTGGCAATGCTGGTGACGATGATGACGATGATGAGGAGCAAGGGGCGGGCATTCATGCTGGCCATTGACCGGGTTCAACCCGCCCGCGGCCATATCGTCGCTCGCAACATCCAGGAGTGCACCGGATGTCGCGAGACGGACGCTCGGCCAGCCTAGCGAATCACCGCCAACCAGTCATTCTTCGAATCGGGCGCGCTGAGAGTCGCGATCCCTTGCTTCACAGGACCGCCATCGATCAAGGCGCCGCCCTCACGCGGATTGAACCACGAGACCGAGAGGTCCGCGCTCAGTTCGATGTCCCGCTTCCCGCCCTCCGGCAGATAGACGAGGTAGATCTCTCCGAACTTGGCGTAGCAGTAAACGTCGTTGTTGTGCTTGTCGTTGCCCACGAGTTCGTCGGCATTGGTCATTTCGCCAAAGGGAATCTTCTCCTCCCGAAGGAAATCGAGGGCGATCCGGCAATAATCCCAGCTCTGGTCGCGGGATCGCCAGTCTTCACAGACGAGATCGTTCTGCGGAAGCTTGTAGCCAAAATAATACTCCACGCCTCCGCCGCCTCCGAGAAGCGTGCCCCAGAGAACCTGCTTGCGCACTTGATGGATGCTAGGATTATCAAAGTTCTCCGGAGTTCCCGGGTAGCCGGGATCGGGCGGCATGCCCTCGCTCGCCGTGCCCGGCTCGTCGAACGCGACGACCCAGGGAACGCCTGCCTTGGCCGAAGCACGCGTCCATTTGACGATCTGGTGATGGCAGTCCTTGACGTTGCTATTCTGCAGAGAGGCTCCGCGAAGAGCCGACACGTTGCCTAACAAGGGATTGTAGACCTTGTCCTGCTGATTGGGAAAGGTGTGCACCACCATGAGATGATCGTAGGGGTCGACTTCGGCAATGTAATCTGCCATGGCCCGTTGCTGTTCCGTGGATTGCGTATTCTCTTCTCCGAGATTCCAATTCAACGCCAGATTGTGGCCGAAGCGCGCCACCATCTCACGACAGTAGAGTTTGCGCTCCGGACCCAGATCGCCGCCGTCGAGCGCTGTCATGACATGGGAAATCTCCGCCGTCTTGTGACCCCGATTGTTGTCATCCATCTCCGTTTCCTGAAGTTTGAAATGGAGATACATCCCCTTGGCCGTTCCATGATCGAAGACAACGCTCCACTGATCGAGCTTGGAACAGTCGTAGTTCATCTTGTCGTCCCGCTCGACGAAGGGCCACACATTGTCACCATCACCCCCGGCGTTGTAGGGCAGAAAGGAGAAAACATTGCATCCCTT
Source organism: Verrucomicrobiales bacterium (assembly GCA_028281705.1). Taxonomy (GTDB): domain Bacteria; phylum Verrucomicrobiota; class Verrucomicrobiia; order Verrucomicrobiales; family DEV007; genus JAACDM01. The sequence goes on along the minus strand of JANQJH010000562.1, from coordinate 8,291 downwards.
GCCCGAGAGGTAGTTGATCGCGCCGATCATTCCTTTTCCCTTGTTGCCCTTCCAAACAGGATCACCTTCTTGCCAATCCTGAATGTGGGGTGACCAGGTCTTGAGCGGCGCTTTTTTCGGATTCAAGGCAATGGTGCCATCAAAGTCGGCATAGGCGAGAAAGGTCTCCGGCGCATCCGCGCCGGCCTTGAAAAAATAGTCGCCGCTCCCGGCAAAACGCAGGTGATGCTTGCCGACGTACTGCAATCGTCCTCTTCCACGGAGATCACGGCCGGACTTGTCCGAGGGATCGACGGAAAACGAACCCGAACGCCCGTGGAATGGTTCCAGGGCCTCCGCCGGGACGGGGTCGAGCGCGGCGCCAGGGCCCTTGGTGAAACTCACGGTGTAGGTCCACTGGCCAACACGGTCGGGGGCGAAATGGGCGCGCCACTGATTTCCCGCAGCGGCCGAGGTCTCCCCGGCATTGCCGTCGGCGGCAAAGAAACCAGGTACTTTGTAAGAAACTTCCTTGGATTCGTGTTCGAAGGCGACCTCAAACCGGTAATCGGTGAAGGGGTTGGGCTTGTTGTCGTTCTCGTGCGCATAGGGGCCGTCCAGTGTCAGCGTGATTCTATGCCAGAGCTTGTGTTCACCGCTGAGTTTCACATCACCACTGCCCTCAACACCGCGATCACCGTAAAGATCACCGGTGAAGGAGAGCTTGGGCTTTTCCGGCGCACTCGCCTTCGCGGTGACCACGCCCGAACGCGCCGCCAAAGGTTTGTTGTCCGCCGCCTTGACCGCGATCCTCGACCAACGCGCCCGGCTGTACTCGCTGCCGTCCTTGGAACCGATGATCGAGGTCACCTCGATCATCGCTCCCTTGTCGATGCGAATCCCCTGAAACGTCTTGGTGTATTTCTTTCCCTCGACAAACATGCCATCACCCAATGGCGCGGTAAACTCGCCGATCTTTTCTCCTTCAAGAGAAATCGCATAGCTCGATTGGCCATCATCTTCACCAACGGCATGCAAGGTGAGGTCAAACGTCCCATCGCGAAAGGGCCAGGCTCCCACCGCGCGGCCGGATTTGTGGGCCTCCGGATTCACGGCAAACCACTTTCCCTTGTCGACATAGAGTCGTTCGCGTTCCGGGAAGTCTCCCAGGCGCATTGCGGGCGACGCCTTCGATTTTGGTGCCGAAGACGCCGCCTTTATTGGTGCGATGACCGGAACGAGACGATAGGCCTCGGGCAGGTCCCCTGACTTCACCAAACTCTTTGGTGCGGCCCCTTCAGGCGCCGTGAAATGGACATCCGTGGTCATGATCCAGCTGTCGAACTCAAAGCCGTCCTCACGCATGGAAAACTGGATGGTGTGTTCGCCAGGCTTCTCCACGTCGAGAAAGAGCTGGCCCGGCACACCGGTATGCACTTTCTCCGTCCGTTGCTTGCTCCCCCAAGCCCATCTCCGTTTGGCCGTCCACTGCATCCGTTGTCCGGACGGCGGCCAGGCGCCGTCGATTCCGACATGGAGCCCATTGTCCTCCGTTCCCGTGGAGTGCGTCCGGGCCCACACGTGATACCTTCCCGGGGTGTTGAAATACGTCTTGTAGCTCAGCACCGCCATCTTGCCCGCCTCAGGGCAGAAGTTCTCCCCCCGGATCAGTTTCTCGCCGTGATTCTTGCGCGTGTCCGGCAGGATCTCCAGGTAGGCTCCCCCGCCGGCCCCAGCCGTGTGGTTGCCATCGGCGTCCGGCACAAGCCCCGCCTCCCTGTCAGCCGTGGTGAGATACCAAGCGCGGATATCGCTCTTCTCCTGCTTGAAGAAATGCTCCGCCTCGACGGCGAGGAATCCCTCGCGTTCTTCGAACACCAGTTCGGGCGAGACAATCGGTTTTGTCAGAGAGGAGTCAGCCCAAGCGTTGCCCGCGAGGACCCCGAGTAGAAGGAGTTTGTTCACTAGTTTCATGGAGAGTATCAAGATGAGGTTTCGTAGTTGATCGTTAGGGACGAGGCAGGCGGATTTGATCAGTCATCCACCACCACATCATCGAGGTAGAAGCCCGCGCCGTAAGGGGCGTCGCCATCGGTGAGAAAGAGGAACTGCAAGCGAATGGTCGATCCAATGAGTTCACTGGGCACCTTCTCATCGAACTCCACCCAGCCATCGCTTTGGCCGGAAAGGATGGTGTCATGAACAGCGACCGAACCGTCGGACTCATTGAGGAACCGCAATTGAATGCCCTCGGCGCCTTCGTCAGTATCGACAAAGTACCAGAATTGCAGCCGGGCACGTCGGACATCGGCCAAATCGATGGGTGGACTGAGGAGACTGGTGTTGACCAGATCACCATAATCGCCGTCCAGGTCGGTGCCGTAGACCTGCGTGCCGCCGTGTGCTTCCGTGAGTCCATCGACTGCCGGCGTGCCTAACTCCCAAGCGGTGTCGCCGGAGACTTGCTCGGTTTCCCACCCTTCGGCGCCGCTCTCAAAATCCTCCGTGAAGAGGGCGGGAGGCGGAAGCACGCCAACGCGGAATTGTCCCTGATTGGCGCCATCACGCGCGGTGGCAAACTGAAAGATCTCCCCGTCCTGGGTCAAGACGGCCAAACTGTCCACCACCCAATCCTGCAAGTTCGTCGCACGCTGCAGCACGTGCGGGCTCTCGGGCACCGGTGTGGTGAAACTGACATTCACCTCGGTGCCCGCGACATCGATGCCGGCGATCTCCGGCTGTCCTCCGGCTGAGGGCGTCTCCAGGACCCAGGTGATGGCGGCGTCAAAGAGCTGCACACCGATGTCCGTGTAACTCGCGGCCCCATCGTTCCCCGTGACTCCGAAGAAAACGCGCCGCGCCGGATGGGTGAAGAGCACATCACCCACGTCATCCAGCATCTCGGCTCCGGCTTCGATGGCAAAGATCGTGCCCTGCTCCTCGTTTTCCGGGGGACGGCCGATGACGACGGACTCTTCCGGAGGAATGGCCCAGTGGTACTGCACCTTGCTCTCGGAGAATTTCTGTTCACCGGGTGCCAGACCGGCATTCATCGGGTGCACTTCATCGGTGATCGCGACGACGTCGAATCCGCTATTGGGTCCGTTCCCCCAGCTCAAAGGAGCATCACTGAGAAAGAAATCATCCACATTGCCTCCTTCCACATTCACCAAAGGAATGGGAAGCAACTCGAAATCATTCGGGGCCACCTTGCCGCTGTTCACCGTCGACGAATTGAAAATCAACGCCGCACCCTCGGCATCATCTACACTGACATTATCATCACCCTTCACCGTGACATCGAAACCATACTTGGAAGCGAGACGCGCCGCCACCCAGCCATCGGCCCCGTTGAGCTGACCGCCACCGGTAATCAAGAGGGCTTTGCGGCCGCTGAAGGTGACGAAGTTCCACGAGGCGGTGGCCTCGCCATAGCTGAGTTCGACCGTCACCGTCTGGCCGGACTCGAAAGGGTCGGCCGGTGTGTGGGTGAAGATCGTGTTCTCGCCATCGACCGATTTCTCCACCGTCACCACTTCGCCATTCACTTTCATTTCCGGCTCCGCATCATCGGCATGGACTATGGTCACCTGGATCGCGGTGTCCTTGGCCACACCGGTGGCATTGATGTCGGGTGAAACAGCCGTCACGTAAGGGCGGCTGTCCGTGCTGAGCGATTGCCAGGCCTTGATCGATCCAGCATCGTCCGCGTTGACCAATGTCAGTGAGACTTCATCCGCCGGGTCCGCTGAGTAAAATTCCAGGGTGGCGTCGCCATTCCATTGCGCCAGGAGAATGCGGACGGAGTAGAGTCCCGCGACGGGGACGTCGAGCAGAGCGGTGCGCTCGGCTTTGCCCGAGTTCGAATCGAAGCCGGCGATGCGCTGGCGAAAGATGTCGCGAGCGTCGTTCGGATGGACGGCAAGTTCGACCGCGTCATCGTGATGCAGGCCGAGAATGATTTCCCCTTGTGGAAGCTCCAAAAAGGTGAGCACCTCGAGGGAAAAGTTCTGGCCATTCTCATACAAGGTGAAGGTGTCATCATCCGATCCTGGCATCCCTGGAAAATGGCTATCCGGAGTGCCGTCGAATTCGGAGAAGTTTCCGTCCTCGATGAGGAAGCCGCCGTTGTCGCTACTGAAATTGATCACGCCCTCGATAGCGAAAGCGCCGCCGGGAGACACCGGGGTGGTTCCGCTCCAATCGCCGTTCGAGGCCACCGGGTTGTCGGTGTCGACCACGAGATTCTCGTAGGGCATCTCCGTTGCCGGGTCGATCAAGGCGCCCCGCAAATGCGCATTGCCCCGCGCCACCGTGGCGGAAAGACCGGCGTTTTTCCGTGCTTGAACGATGCGCCCGGTAAATCCTGACGTTGCCCCCTTGGCCTCGGAGGGATAGGCCCAAGTATCACCCAGTTCAATGGCGTCTTGCGCTTCTACGAAGGTGAGGCACCCCAGAGCGAGGGCGCTGCCTAAGATGGTTCGAGTGAGTTTCATGTTAATGTGGTCGTGATGTGGTGGTTTCGCTAACCCTTGATCTCAGCCGCCGAAAGAGGTTGGTTGGGGCGCATTCCAAGCCAGAAAAAGACAGCAAGGATATTGAGCGCGGCCCCGATGTAGAAGAAAGGCATCGTCGAGCCGAACCAGGCCTTGAGATAGGGAAAGGCCAAGGCGGTGACGAAGGCGCCAAGGTTGCCCGCCATGTTCATCGTCCCGGAGACGGCCCCGGCGTGAGAGCCGCCGATATCGACACAGAATGACCAAGAGGGGCTGAGTGTCATGTCGGCGCCAAAGATGGCCAGGGTGAGGAAGGCCACCGCCCCCGCGGCGGTGTCCATGTGGACGGAGAGCAAGAGACTGACGGCGGCAAGAGAGAAACCGATGATGGCGGGGAGCCGGCGGGACGCGACCGGGTGCCCCTTGCTGTAGAGCCGGTCGACGAACCAGCCGGAGAACCAATTGCCCGCGGCGCCGCCTAACAAGGGCATGGCGGCGAGCCAGCCGGCCTCGCCGGATGTTAGACCGTAGGTGTCCTTGACGTGAGTGAAGAGCCAGCCGAGACAGAAAAAGAAGGTGAAGTTGCTGCAGAAATACTGCCCCATGGTCCGCCGCATGTTGGCCGAGCGTACGATCTGCGAGAAAGGCAACTTGCCGAAGGCCGACTCCACGGGTTTCTGCCGGTGCTCGGCGATGTGCGCCTTCTCTGCCTCACTCACGCCTGCGTGATCCAGCGGGTCATCCCGGAAGAGCCAGTACCACAGGGCGGCCACGACAAGGCCGGCACCACCCAGCGAATAGAACGCCCCCCGCCAGCCGAGCGTCTCGATCAAGCCCACCATGAGGGGGAAGGCGGCCGCTCCGCCAAGACGCGAGGCCGAGAAATTGATTCCGGTGACCAGCCCGCGTTCCTTCACGGGGAACCAGGTGAAGGTGGCCCGCGCCAGACCTGGAAAGGCGCCGGCCTCCCCCACCCCAAAAAGAAATCGAGTGACGAGCATGGAAAGGTAATTCCAGCATGCACCCGTCACCGCCGTGAGCGCCGACCAGGCGGCGATAACCACCGTGAGCACACGTCGAGGCCCATAGCGGTCGGCAAAGACACCCGACGGCGTTTGACCCAAGGCGTAGCCCAAGGTGAAGATCGAGAGGATCCATCCAAAGAGCTTGTTCTGTTCCTCCTCCGTCATTCCCTCGCCGCTGAAGAAGGTTTCCACGATGGGCCCTTTCGCTGCGGAGATGCAGGCGCGATCGATGTAGAGTAACAACGATATGAGAAATGTCCCGATGACAAGGATGTGACGAGCGCGCATCTGCTAGGAAAAATTGTGGTTGGGGGATTCAAATTCGGAGGCACATAGCTTGTGATGAGTGCCCGCTGACTCATAGGCCGCCTCGACTAACAAGATCGATTTCAGATAGTCCGCGGCTTCGCTTTCAAAAGGCGTTCCCGCGAGAAAGGCATCAACGAAGTGCCTCTGCACGGCGTAGACACAGTCACCGGCAAAACCCTCGTTCGAAGGTTCATAGGCGTGCCCGGCGGGCTCGCCTCCGAGTTGCTTGATGGTGATCGATCCATCCGCGGCCAGTTCAAGATGCCCTTGGGACCCTTCGAGCCGCATCGTTCCAAAAGTGTACCTTGGGTTCGATGCCAGACTCTCATTGTAACGATTGGCATCGAGGACGGCGGTGGCTCCGTTCTCGAACTCACAGATGACGAGGGCGCTATCCTCTCCTTTGATGACGGGATTGCGCTGAGCCGTGCGGGCATAGATCGAACTCACCTCCCCGAGGAGGAAGCGAAAGGTATCGAGAAAGTGCACGCCTGTTTCGAAAATGAAGAGACGGGGGTAATCGCGAAAAAAAGGTTGGCGATCCAGGTAGGCATCCTCACCCCAGCCATCGCCCAATCGGCATTGGAAAGCGAGGTGGAAGGGCTGACCGATGCCGCCGGCAGTGAGAATGGATCGGATTTCACGGTACCAGGGCTGCCAGCGCCAGTTCTCATGGACCATGAACCGGTTCGCGCTCCGGGATACGAGTTCCACCAACTCCAACGTTTCCTTGTAGGTTGGCGCCAGGGGCTTCTGACAAATGATGGCGATTCCCCGTTCGACGGCGGCGCGGCAGAGTTCGAGATGCGTGCCCGGCGGCGTGATGATGTCGACGAAATCCGGTTTTTCCTCATCGAGCATGACCGCGAAGTCATCGTAGGTGTAGCTCCGGGGAATCCCGAACTCGGAGGCAAACGCTTCCGCCCCCTCGAGAGATCGATTGGCATTGGCCACGATCTCGACCTCGGGAATCCGCGTCCACGCCTCATACTGAAACCGGCTGAAATAACCGGCCCCCACACAGACACCACGGAGTTTCTTATTCGTGCTCATGCGCTCAACCTCCTGGTGGCTTCTAACAAGGCGTTGTCATCACCGACGTTGCCCGGAAAAACGACGTAGCCGAGTCCCGGGATCGACGTCTCCTCCCCCAGTCTCCAGACGGGGACGCCCGGCAGCAGTTGCCCCATCACGGTTGCCTGGGCCACCCGGAGCGCCTTGGAGGCGATGTCACTTGAAGTGATCCCGCCCTTGGCAATGAGAAACTTGGGCGTTTCGCCGAGGGCGGCCACGGTCTCCACCAGCGCTTCCGAGACCGTCCTTGAAATGCGCAGGTTGTCCTCGTCATCGCGACCGAGTTCCACGGTTCGACTCGTGAAGAGCACCACATGACGGCCGGAACGCAACTGGCTGTCCACCTCCGCAGCCACGTCGGACGGTTGCAAGGCTCCCCGAAGAATGTCACTCACAGAGATCTCCACCGCCTCGACCTCATGAGAAGCGAGCAAGACTTCCAACTGTCGGGTCGACTTGGGAACGTGGGATCCCACGACGATGAGGCCGCCGGCACCTGTATCCAATGCCATCTCTTCACGCTCTAGCAATAGCCTCTTTTCCAACCCTCCCAAGGCGCGGACAATGGAGGCCGCCGTGCGAAAGAGAAACTGCCGTCCTCCCTCCCAGGCATCGTAGATCGCTGCGGCCACGACTTCCATGTCGCGCATTTCCCCCGCGTTGATGACGCAAACCGCACCGGGAGGCAGCTCCAGCAACTGCGTCGCCACGGCTGTCGGCCCTCCCTCGCGAATCGTCTTCAGGCTGACCGAGTGAACGTCGGCCGCCTTGACACGCCCACCCGTCTTTTCCTCGGCCCAGTCGCGGAGATTCGAGTGGGCAAAACCAAACACGGCATCCCCGGCAAACGGCGTCTCCGATGCCGGCATCGCGTGGCCGTTCTCCACCACATAGTGCACGTCCTCGAGGGTGAGACGTCCGCCTTCTTCAAAGAACGGGATGAGGAGGACGGGAGCATCGTCAAGCCCTAACACCTCGGCAAGAACATCGGTTTCCAAAGGGAAATAGCCTCGAAGCGTGGAATCGCTTCGGCTAACCACGGCGAAGTCCCGGCCGGTGGCCTCCCTCGCGGAGATCAGGGCTCTTGCCACTTCCTCGTTCACCCGCTTGGCATCGGCGGCGGCCATGCTCCGGCTGTTTGTCAGGATGTAGATCAAAGGGATCTCTTGCTCGAAGGTCTTGCGGATATGATCCGTGGTCCAAGTGGTGATCACCGGCACATCGTAAACCGTCTGCGTCCCCGTCGGATCATCATCCAGCACCACGATCGTCCGGCCCGAGACCAGGGCGCGTTCCCGAGTCCGCGGCTGCAGTTCCTGCGGCCACGCCGGGGGAAAGCCCTCTAGGACGTCTTTGATGTTCATTGGTCTAACTCCAAGAGAATGGCGTCCGTCATCTGCTCCGTGGT
>JANQJH010000559.1 GCA_028281705.1 Verrucomicrobiales bacterium | reverse complement strand
TGGCAAAGAACTCATCGCCAGGGCGATTCACAAGCTGAGTCGCCGATCACCGAAGCCGTTTGTCGCCATCAACTGTGGCGCCATCCCGGTGGAGTTGATCGAGAACGAACTGTTCGGCCATGAGCGCGGGGCCTACACGGGTTCCACGGGAGCGCGAACGGGTCTGATCGCTGCGGCTGAAGGCGGCACCCTCTTTCTCGATGAGATCAATTCCCTCCCCGCTTTGGCACAGGTCAAGCTATTGCGATTTCTGCAAGAGGGCGAGTACCGGCGGTTGGGCTCGACCAAACTCTGCCGGGCGGACGTTCGCGTCGTGGCAGCCTCGAACCGCGATCTCAAGCGCGAAGTGGATGAGGGCCGGATGCGGAGCGACCTCTACTTTCGCTTGAACGTGTTGCCCTTGACGATTCCTCCACTGCGCGAGCGCATGGAGGATGTCCCCCTACTGGTGAAGCATTTCTGTCAGGAGTTTGCCCAAAAAAATGAGCGGCCCCTGATCGAACTGAGTCCTCAGGCCATTAAGTGCCTCATGGTCAATGACTGGCGGGGCAATGCGCGTGAACTCGCCTACGTCGTCGAACGCAGCCTGCTTCTGGGAGAAGGTTCCGTCCTCGGAATCGGTGAGTCTGAATCTCCAACACCGCCACCTTGCGCCGGCCAGACTTTCAAAGATGCCAAGGCAGAATGTGTGGCCAGCTTTGAGCGCCGCTACATCGAGCAAGGTCTGAGAGCCTTTCAGGGAAACATCTCCCATGCGGCCCGGGCGGCGGGCAAGAATCGCCGTGCTTATTGGGAATTGATCCGGAAGCATCACATCAATGTGCGGCAATTCACATGAGGACGTGTTCATACTCAATCAGAGTCTTTCCATGTGGGGAAAATTGGCAGCAGCTTGTCACGATTCGCATTCAGATGCTTCAATTTCACGGTCGCTTCACGGATTCCCTCACTTATTCGTCAGTCCGTATCAATCAAATTGCTTTTTCTTCTTCCCGTTGGGCCCCCACTGATCAACCAGGGCTTGAGTAGCAAGCGTACGGTTACCGCTCTTTGTAAAGTATTCGGTATCCTGGATGACTTCACTGACAGTATTGTTGCTCAATTTGAGCATCTTCGCAATCGTCTTGAACGAAGGCAGAGCCGCGCCGGCCGAAGCTGTTTCGCCGTATTTCATCAATACCCGTTCCTTGTCCGTGGGATCCCGCTTTTCGCCCTGCGGCACCACTGCCGGAATCTGCGGTGACTCGAATGGTGCCGGATCGTGAATCTCCAAGGTACCGTCAGATTTTGTTGCAGACCAAAACACTTTGACGGACTTCGCAAAATAGAAACCAACCACACGCTTTCTGGCCTCATAGATCTCTTCGTCACTTTTCTTCTCTGGCTGATCCTTGAGCATCGAGATATCAGAAGTGGGATCCGTATTGTTCCAGTAAATCGCAGTAGCCTTCCAGACCAATGGCGGCCCGCCTTGAGATTTGGACGGCTTTCTTTTCTGTGCCCCCTTGGCAGCGTCTTCTGCGCCTTGCATACCATTATTCACAGCCGCATCACCATTCGCGATGTTCCACTGAGTATCGGGACCAAACAAGTCCGCGTTAAGGAGGTGCATCCCTCGCAAGTGGCGAAAACTGGCCGAGGACCGCTCGCTAACATGTTTCTGCATCGCGAAGTCCCATTTTTCCATGTGCTTCAGCGACCCTTTAGCTTCCTCGCCTACGGTATTACCCGCCTTTCGTGTCAACGGATCTGCTATCACCTTGTGAGCACGCCCTTGCTTCTCCACCCACCAGACTTTTGTCTTGGTCTTGTCCAACCCCCTCGGCAATCCCGCCTTACCCAGAATCAGAATGATGCTCTCAAGTTCGGCAGCGACCTGCTGTTTCTTCTGTTCTATCTGCTCAGGATTTTCTGGGTTCGAATCAACCAGGGTCTGGATCTTCTCGACCTTCGTCTTAAGCGATCCTTTGCCCCCGCCGGCAGCCGTCCTAACGTCCGCCGACAAGGCGTCAAACTCCTCAGCAAGTTGGGCCAATGTCTTGGGATCGGATCGGACAATCACTACCACCTTTTTGCCCTGCATGCTCAGCGCGGCTGTGTGAGTTTCTCCATCCTTCGAAGTGTAGGATTTCTTCATATTCCACCACGAAGCAATCTTCCCAGCCACCTTCTTCGCTCCCGCCTTGGCTTTGCCCCACAGGGCCTTCGCCTTGGCCACGATCCAGCCGATCAGTTTCTCGATCGCCAGGTCCACTTTGGCCTGGATGCCCTTGATGATGCTCTTGATCTTGTCCGCGATGCCGCCGAGTCCGAGGAGATTGGCGAGGAAGGAGATGATAACAGGCAAAGTCCGCGCCATGGATTGCTCGATGTAGTTCGCGGCGGCGGAGAGCTTACCGTAGGCGATGTTGGACACCGAATTGACCACGGATTCGACGAGGGCGACGATCTGCTGGATGCGCTCGATGAAGAACTTGATCACATTGTAGATCGTGATGATAGCCTGGACGATGGCGCCAACGGGGTTGAACATGGAGGCCAGCTTGGTCACCGCAGCGACGACGATCTTGGTCACGACAAAGTTTTGAATGGCGCCAAGGACGACATCTTTGAGATTGCCGATCCACTCCACGAGTTTCTTCCACACGCCGGCCACTCCCTGGGTGACGAGGATCTTGACCACCTCGACCGCCTTCTCAATGTAGGCCACGCGTTTTTCGCCGAGAACTTTGACGAGCTTGGTGCGGATCCGGGCATAGGTGATCCCCATGATCTGCAGGGCCAGGCCGAGGATTCCCTTGAGATCGAATTTTTCGGACAACTCGATGCCCGCCTTGGAGAGCGTGCCGAAGAGCCAGCCCATGAGGCCGTTCTTCAGATGCGTCCAAATGTTAGCGGAGAACTGACGCACTCCCTTGATGACCGCGCTGATCAGGTTCTTCAGAAAACCGACCGGATCACTGAAGATCTTGCCGATGGCGGCACCGGCCTTGCGCACCACACCCATGACGCGGGCGCCGAGCGGACCGGCCAAGGTGAGGACGCCCTCGAAGATGAACTCAAGGATCTTCGATCCCACGGCCTTGGCAAAGTTCCACAGTCGGCTGATGGGAGCGGTGAAGACCGCCTTGATCCGCCGCCAGGACTTAAAGGGCGACCAGATGCTCGCGGCTTCCCAGGCCTGGGCGAAGAGACTCTTGATGGAAGCCCAGGTGATGTTGAGCTTGGTGAACTCCGCCGACAACCAGGCGAAGGCCCGCTCGAGTGCGCCGGACTTTTTCAGATTCTGGAAGAGGAGGTTTCCGCCGGGAACGAGACCAAGAACGCCTCCGACCAAATTGGTGGCGTTGCGGGCCACACGCTCGCCCGCAATGGGATCGTAACCGAGCGCCACCGTCAGCAAACTGTAGCCTGGAACGTTGTGCGCCCAGCTTGCAATCTTTCCGCGCAGACTCAGCCGGCGCAAGACCCGGCGACCACCCGGCGACTCATTGGATCTCTGACCTTCTTCCTCCGCCTGCTCCCTCTTCGCTTTGCCCTGGCTGGCCCCGCCTTGCTGCACGACATG
>JANQJH010000608.1 GCA_028281705.1 Verrucomicrobiales bacterium | reverse complement strand
TGAGCGAAGAGTTCAAAGAGGTAGCCGAATTGCCCCGCATTGGTATCAACGGTGTTGCCGTAGAAGACGTGGCCCAGGTGAGTATTGTCCGTGCCAAAGGTGTAGCGTCCGTAGAAATGGCTTTCATCCGGAATCGGCGTTGACAGGTAGTTGATCACACCGCCAGTGGTATGGGGGCCGTATTTCACCTGGCTCGAGCCTTTCAAGATCTCGATGCCGTGCATCCTGCCGGCGCGTGGCGAGTAATAAGCTCCGGGAGCCGAGTAGGTCGCGGGCGCACTGAGGATGCCGTCTTCCATGACGGTCACTTTCTCGGACCGCGTGCCATCGGCGCCACGCAACGAGATGTTGGGGAAGTTGCCATAGCCGTCCTCTTCCCTCACGTAAACACCGGGCACCTTGGACAGGATGCGATTGACGTTTGAATGGTTCTGCGTGCGGATTTCCTCGCTATCGACGTAGTAGCCGGAGCCTTGGAGATCCACGGTCTCTTCCTTGCTGCCGATGACGGTCATCGGTTGCAAGAGCGGTTCATTGGGGTCGATCGGAGGATCATTCGGATCTTCCAGGGGAGCATCTTGCGCCATGGCAGGGATCGCCAGGGCACAGAAGGCGGCTGCCTGGTGCGTGAGAGATTTGAATCGTGACATGTGTTTCGTTGGTTTCGTTGCAATTGAGACTCAGTCGCAACAAGTCGGGCTTACTGCAAATGAGACTCAGTCGCAACAAAATTTTTCTCAGTTGGATCATTTCGCCGGGCACCGCGCCGGATTCACCGTTTAGACTAGAGCGGTCGGGTGTTTGGCCCGCGGTCGGCAGGTCTCAATCTATGAAACGCATTGTCACTCTCCTCTCGGCGGCTGTTGTGGCCCATGCCGCCGCCCAGGGTCCATCCCTGATCAAACGGTGGGCCAGCAAGCCCGTCCTGCGATCTCCGGAGTCCGTTCTCTTCTCGGCCCAAGATCAGGTGCTCTACGTCTCCAACATGGGGCCCGGAAAGGACCCCAACGCCAAGGACGGTGATGGCTCGGTTGGCAAAATCGCCCTCGATGGCGAGGTCGTCGCCGCGGAATGGATCCGTGGTCTCCACGCTCCCAAAGGCCTTGCCTGGCGGGAGGGCCGGCTCTTCGTGGCGGACATCGACCGCATTGTGGTCATCGATATCGCCCGGGGCGAGATTGCCCATGTCATTCCGATTGAGGGCGCGAAGAGCTTGAACGATCTGACCATCGATTCAGCCGGGACCCTCTACGTCTCCGATTACCAGGCGGGAAAGATCTTGGCCATCAAGGAGGGCAAATCGTCTGTCTTCCTTGACGGCTTGAAGAACCCAAACGGCATACTCGCTCACGGAGACGATCTTTACTTCCTCTCCCGGAGCGCCGTCTACCGTGCCCAGGCGGAAGGAAGCGCGAAACCCATCGTCACCGGTCTCGACGCCGGGGTGGATGGCATCGAGCATCTCTCCGGGAATGACTTCGTCGTCTCCTGCTACCCGGGCATCATTTATCGGGTCAACGTCGCCGAGGGCAGCAAGCGAACCCTCATTGATCAACGCGAGGCGGGAATTCAATCAGCCGATATCGGAATCGATGCGAAGGCCGGGATCCTTTATGTCCCGACCTTGTTCACCCATCAGGTGCTGGCCTATGATCTCAAGTAGGACGGCGTTGTGGCAGGCGTCACGATTTTCCGATCTTCGCAGGATCAGTAGCCTCGCTCGTTCGTTTGTCCCAGCGTGACTCCCTGTCTTCATGCCCTTCGCACGTGAGCAACCCAATGATGAAGAGATGGTGCAAGCGGGCTACCGCTTTGCTCTTTCTCTGGCCGGCGACTCGCACGAGGCCGAAGATCTCGTGCAGCAAGCCTGTCTTCGCGTGCTTTTCAAGAAAGGCAGTCTTGAATCCCGCAGCTACCTTCTCACCGCCATTCGAAACCTCTTCTATGACTCACTTCGTCGCAAGAAACTCGTTGCCTTCGAGTCTCTCGATTCCATGGACCACTCTTTACCCGCCAAAGCCATGTCGGACGCCTGTGCGAGGTTGGATTTGGAGAGCAGCTTGAACCAACTGAGCCCCGAGGAGCGCGAAGCCATTTACCTCAATTGTGTTGAAGGATACACGGCGGCGGAAATGTGCTCCATGCTGGGCAAACCACGCAGCACCATCTTGAACATTCTGGCTCGCGCCAAATCCCGGCTCATCGCAGACGAGGCCAAGGCGGCGACCTCCAACCGTGCCACAGGAGATTCCCATGGATAACGATTCCCTTCCCGAATTGCTCAAGGAACACTATGCGAGCACTCGCCTTCCGGATGCCCGAGTCTCGGAAATCTTGGGTGCCTGTGCGATTGCGCGTTCTGCGTATGCATGGCGGCGGAGAACGTTCTTCGCCAGTGGTGCGGCCGCGGCGGCTCTGCTCGTGTTGCTGGTATCTCTCTCGGGCGTGTTCACTTCCATGCCATCAGGGGAAATCGTTGGAGGAGCCGGTGCCTCCTTACCCGGCACTCAGGTGGAACAAGTCTTTCGGGACAACCATCTCGTGGCCGCCATGATCCACGCCAACGGTTGTCCCAATTCGCGAGCCATTGAGCCCGTCTTCGCCCGGCTCCAGCAGGAGTTCATCAATGAGCGGGTCCTATTCGTGACCTTCGATGTGAGTTCGGAATGCGCCATGCGCCAAGCGGAGTTACTCAGTGAATCGCTCGGAATCCAGGATGCCTTCCAGCAACATCAGCACACGGGACACATCCTCTTGGTCCGATCATCGGGTGAGATTTGCGATATCGTCGATCGGGAAAAACCCGTCGCCGCCGCGGCAGCCAGCGTTCGCCACGGCCTTGTCCTTTCTGGCTTTTGAATCTCAATGGCCAGCCATGAACCAACCAAAATAGAAACAGAACAGAAAGAAACACATCGTATGAAATCCATCACACTAGCCATCTTCTCGGGCATCACCCTGGTTAGCGCTCCCCTGGTGATCGCCGAAGAGAAATGTGAAAAAGCCTGCCCGGTGTCCGCCAAGGCAGACTGCGAAGCCTGCCCGGTTGCGGCGGCCATGGAAGCGCTTCCCAAGATCAGCTACGTCATCGCCGGCGAGGCCTCGCAATGTGCCAAGAGCGCCGCGACTGCCAAGGCCGACGGCAAAGAAGTGAAATACGTCGTCGCCGGCAAGGAACTCTGCTGCGATAAAATGGCCAAAGACGCCCACGTGGAGGCGGTGGAGAAATTTGTCGGCAGTTTCGCCTCGACTCATGCCTGCGCTACCAGTGGAAAGACCTTTGTCGGCAACAAGGGATACGCTTGCAGCACGCACGCCACCTCCGTCGCTGCTGTGGCCAAGAAGGCCATGGACGGCGTGAAAGTCACTCACATCGTCGCCGGCAAGGAGTATTGCTGCCCTGACGAGGCTGGCAAAGCGGCGAAGAAAGCGGGTGCTTCTGTCACCTATGCCATCGCCGATCAAAAAACCGAGTGCGCCAAGACCAGCCGCATGAACGTTGCCATCGCCAAGTACAAGGCGGCAGTGCTTGCCATCGCCAAAGCGGAAGAGGCCAAGGAGGCACCGGCCAAGTCCTAGCGATCGCTTTCTGGTTGTAAGGAAATCAAGATTGGAGCCCTCCCGGTCGACCGGCCGTGAGGGCTTCTTTCGTTGGTGATGGTGTCGGGCAGTGGGGATCCAAGCTCTGCCAGCAACGTCGGCGTCTCCCGGGTTTCCAGTCCTCATGTGTTGGCCTTTGCACGGGATTGCGGCGTTGGCGATCATGTTGGGAATGAGCCTGTTGCCGGCGGCGGATGTTTCCTGGCAATGTCCCACCGGGAAAGGAGCGGTGCCGTGCCGCCGACGCAGACGGGAAGGCCGCCGCCGTCATGCGGGCCTTGGGTCGTCGCGACATGGAATGGGCTTACCTCACCACACCCGCGGCCGTTCATGGCGATGCACCTGAGGGCTGGGATTGGATCATCGAGTACGCCAAGGAACGTGACGATATCGCCTCATGCGGAAGGCGGTGACCGAGCAGCGTGCGGCAAAGGCCTCGCAAGCGGTGCCAGCAGCAACCCCGGGAAGTTAGGAACGGTTTACTTTCCAATGACAAAGGGACTGAAGTCCCTCCCACTTTCCCGGAAAGCACACTGGATAATTCGTCACAAGAGAAAGTGGCAGGGACATTGGTCCCTGGGCTCGCTTGTTTTCCTCGCCATCGTGGTTGGCTTTGGTTACACCGTTGAGGGTCGCATCAACCGCTCCTTGAGATGATGAATCCAAACCATTCTGCGAATCCACTTTCACGCCGCAGCCTGCTCAAGGCGGCCGGCGTCTTGGCAGCCACTGGTCCCGCCCTGGCGGTCGAACCATTCATGAGGTCGTCAGCGAGTTTCAAGGGGCTGGGATTGACGACCTACTCCATGAAACGGCACATGAAATGGTGGTGGGGCAAGCCGGCGGAGGGCAAGTTGGACATGCTGGATTTTCTCGATTACTGCGCGGAACTCGACATCGAGGGAGCCGAAATCACCAGTTACTTTTTTCAGGATCCACTACCGAAGACTTATCTCAATGAGCTCAAGCGGCGGGCCCACCTCTTGGGGCTAGACCTCACCGGCGGCGCCATGAGCAACAACTTCGCCTACAAGCCCGGTTCGCCGGAAAACCTTGGCCACATGGAGTATTTCAGGACATGGTTGGATCACTTCGCGGACCTGGGCGTGCCGGTGGTGCGGGTTTTCGCGGGCAAGAAGCTGCCTCCCAACCAGACGGACGAACAGATCATCGCCAATGTCACGGCCAACCTGGAGACCGCCTGCGAATACGCCGGGAAACGTGGCATCATGCTAGGCCTGGAAAACCACGATTTCGTCCGGAACATCGACTACCTGCTTCGCATCATCGAGGCCGTGGAATCCGACTGGCTCGGCGTCATCTGGGATTCTGCCAACCTCTCGCCCACGCCGGACCCCTACAAGCAACTGGCACGCATCGCCCCCTACGCCGTCACGGCTCAGGTCAAGGTGATGACGGCGGTGAACGGAGAGCACGTTCGGGCCGACTACGCACGCCTGGTGAAGATCTTGCGCGAGGCGACTTATCGGGGATACCTCATTTTCGAGTATGAAGAGGAGGAAGATCCCTACACCGCGATTCCGAAACATCTCCCGGAACTGCGAAAGCTGATCTCCCAATAAATAAAAACGGGGCAGATCGGGCTCTTGATCCATGACCTGTTGGTGAGAACGTCCAACACGAGATTGTTTTGGCTGATCCCGCACAGTTCACCGCCTTGTTTGTCAAGCACGAGCGCCAGCTCTACGGCTACATCGCGGCCATGTTGGGGCATCCTGCGGAGGCGGAAGACTTGTTGCAGGAAACCGGCAAGGCTCTGTGGAAGAAGTTCGAGGACTATGACCCCTCGCTGCCGTTTCTCCCGTGGGCGAAGAAGTTCGCGCGGTATGAGGTGCTGAATTACCTCGGGCGCCAACGCACGCGCCGCAAGTACTTCAGCAATGAGATGATCGAGTTGATTGCGGAGGACTGGGAGATCGTCGAGGCGCAGCACGATGCGCGAATCCTCGCGCTGGAGAGTTGCGTTGAAGAGTTGCCGGAAAATTCCCGCCGCCTGCTCAACGATCGCTATCGGGATGCCAATAGCCTGCAGGACGTCGCCGCGCGCATGGAGACGACGCCCAATGCGCTCTACAAAACCTTACAGCGGGTGCGCAAGGCCCTGCGGGATTGTGTGAATCGAAGAGTGGCGGAGGGAGGTGCCTGAAATGAGCGATTTTTCGAAAATCGAAGACCTGGCACAGCGTGTGGCCGACGGACTTGCCGACGAGGCCATGATCGCTGACCTCGAGGCCTTGCTGCGTGAGGACGCATCGGCTCGCATCACGTATTTGCAGACGCTCCAACTTCACC
The DNA here is from genome assembly GCA_028281705.1 of Verrucomicrobiales bacterium. GTDB lineage: Bacteria > Verrucomicrobiota > Verrucomicrobiia > Verrucomicrobiales > DEV007 > JAACDM01. Next base: position 3,811 of record JANQJH010000608.1, on the reverse strand, counting down.
AGGACCTGGAGCGCAAGTCCGCGCGGGGCACCTTGGGCGGGGAGAACAACGTGGTTGATGCGCCGCTCGAGTTTCCTCTGAGTTCCTCTCGCCGCGTGAGCCCATTCCTTGCCGCGGCGGCAGTAATTATGTTAGTAATGACCGCTTGGGTGTGGTTCGCCGGTGGGGATGAGATCGGCGAAATGCTAGAAGTTTCCGAAGCCCATTGGGTGGGAAGTCCTCCCGGTGAAAAGCTTCAACGGGATCAGCGTCTCCAGCTGGCATCGGGCTCCGTCGAATTGCGTCTCGTTTCAGGGGTGCGTGTCGTGTTCGAGGGGAAGGTCGACGCTGTCCTGGGGAGTGCGATGGAGATCGCGCTGAACGATGGCCAATTGTTCGCCGCCGTGCCGGGCAAGGCGCGCGGGTTTCGGGTGATCACGCCGGGCATGAACGTGGTTGACCTCGGAACGCAGTTCGGGGTGCGGGTCGCCGAGACGGGAGCGGATGTCCACGTCTTTGAAGGCGAAGTGGAAATCGAAGCGGTGTCTAGCGACGCGGCTTCGCAAGGGGTGCAGACCCTGACAACCGCACAGGCGGCGAGGTTCGATTCGCAGGGCAAACTGGAAAACTGGATCGCGCCCGACTACGAGGGCTTCGCGGCGCCGCTGCTCGCCCCGGGGGTGGTGAGCACGAGCAAGGCCGTCCATTGGGTCGAGCATCCACCGTCAACCTTCGGCTTCACGGATGGTCGTCGGGTAGCCTTGGTGCTGGAACGCCGGAATGTCTTGTTAGAGCAACCGCTCGAGATCACCTTTGATCATCAAAAGTTCGATCGAAGCAAGTCGGGGACAAACTCCGCCTACGATTCTCATCGGGAGGCCCTCGAGGTCGGCACGCGGGTGGACAGCTACCTCTTGCATTTCCATCCGCAGAAGGCGGGGCGGGGTCCCAACGGCGGGGTTCAGTTCGACCGCCCGATCATTGGGGCCATTGCCCGGGGAGACCAGTTGGACGCAAGCGATGCCATTCTTGGTCTGCCAAACGTGACCTATCCCACTGGTGCCAGGCGAGGACTGGAGGGCGATCCTGAGGCCCTCGACGTGATTCGGATGGCGCGCCACCAATTGGGAGTTCGGTTCTGGGCCTCGGAAACCAACGTCGACCAGGTCCGCATTCTGCTTGAAGCCCGCAGCCCCATTCTCTTGCAGCCTCAAGACGAAGAATGATGATGTTGCCGAATCGTCTGCCGCCGTTCTTGACATCGGGGCTTCGGCTTACGGTGCGATCCGTGCTTGTGCTGCTATCAGGTGTGCTAACGTTTTCACGCGCAGACGACCTCGAGCCAAGTCCCGTGCAGCACCGGTTCGTGACACAGGAACACATCACCGCGCCGACCGGCATCGCCGTCTCCCCACAAGGCGTGGTCTACGTGAGTTGTGATATCAATGGCCTCACGAACGAGAAGGGAAGAGCGGGCAAGGTCGTGCGTTGTGAGGATACGGATGGCGACGGTGTTGCCGACAAGTTCAGCAATTTCGTTGAAGACATCGACTCCCCGCGCGGCAGTTGCTATGTGGACGACACGCTTTACCTGATGCAGCCGCCCTTCCTCGTTGCCTATCAGGATCCCAATGGCGATGGTGTCGCGGAGAAGAAGGTCGTCCTCGTCACCCATCTTGGACAACCGATTGAGGCAGCCAGGGTGAACCACGGTCAGAACGGGATTCGCATGGGGATCGACGGCTGGCTCTACCTGGCGATCGGCGACCAAGGCTGCTTCGAGGCCAACGCTACGGACGGAAGCAAGGCCACGCTCCACGGAGGCGGTGTATTGCGGGTACGCCCGGACGGAAGCCAGATCAGCGTGCTCCTTACGGGAACGCGCAACATCTACGATGTGGCCGTTGACCCCTACCTCGACCTCTTCGCCCGCGACAACACCAATGACGGTGGCGGCTGGAACACGCGTTTCCATCACCTGACCGAGCTGGCTGATTTTGGCTACCCGCATCTCTATGAGAACTTCGGAAACGAGGCCATGCAGTCTCTCGCCGACTACGGTGCCGGCGCCGGGACGGGGATGTACTATCTGCACGAACCCGGTTATCCCGAGGATTTCGGCGATGCCCTCTATTCGGGAGACTTCAATACGGGCGTCGCGATCCACCGGCGCAAGCGCCACGAAGCGAGCTACCAGATTCAACAGGAGCGTTTCATGAACGCGCCCAAAAACACTGGCATTGATGTCGATGGTTTTTCCAGGACGTACTTCGCTTCGTGGTTAGGCGGCGGATTTGGATTCGCGAAGGAGTTGTTCGGTCACGTCGACCTGGTTCAACCCGAAGACAAATCCGGTACGGCGGCTTATCCCGAGATCAATGAGGCGAGCGATGCCGAACTGCTGACCCATCTCGCGAGCCGCAGCCAGGTCGCGCGCATCAATGCCATGCGCGAAATGGTGACCCGAGGCAGCAAGCCATCCTACTCCAAAGGCCTACTGGCCATGGCCAGAGATACGGAGAACCCGCTCTACGTTCGCGTGGCCGCCGTGATGACGCTCAAGCAACTCGATGGAGTCAAGTCGCACGCGACCCTGAAGGGCCTCTATCAGGACACCGGCCTGCGTGAGTTTGTCGTCCGTGCCCTCGGCGACGTCGCTAGTGAGATCGATGGCGACAGCAAGAAGATCTGCCTCCAGGCTTTGCGGGATGAAAACCCGCGCGTCCGAATGCGAGCCATCGTCGGCCTCGCGCGCTCAGGCGATGTCACTGCGGCGGCCGCCATTCTCCCTCTGGCCAGAGACCAGACGATGATGGTGGATGACGCCGAAATGCGAGTAGTGGAACCGGATGCCGATGGCTGGTCAGCGCCCCATCGTGCCATCCCTCACACTGCTCTCAAAGCGGTGGTGAAACTGAACGCGGTCGACCTCCTGCTCAGCAAGTTGGACGACATCGAGCTGCGTGAAACCGCCCTCCGTGGCCTGCAGGAGATCCACCGCGGGAAGGTCGTTTCGGGCCTTGCGGCGAGACTTGAAGCCACGCGCGACAAGCAGCTCGTCAAGCTGATTACCCTCGCTCTCTTTCGTCTCTACCATCGGGAGGCGCCATGGAACGGACGATCCTGGTGGGGAAACCGTCCGGACTTCCGGGGCCCTTACTACAAGTGCGCGACGTGGGAACACACCCCAGCCGTCCATGCGGCGATCAAGCTGGCCTTCCAAAAGGCCGACCCGGCCGACTACGCCTACCTCTTCGAGCAAATGCGCCTGAACCAGGTGCCGGAGGACGAACTCAATCTCGAGATCGCCTTCGACGAAGTCCTGTCCTATTTGGACAAGCCGACGCTTACCAGTGAAGAGTATGCCCGGTTGATGAAGGCGGCCGCAGACAAGAATCGCCCGGAGGAAGAGTTGCTCATGATCTATCATTATTTCAAGGATGGCTCCCTTCCCGACAGCTATATGGACCGGGCACACATTCTGCGTCTCTGGGGGGAGGGCAGAGCCGAGGGCGTGCACCAGCGCCAAGCTTACAACGAATTTGTTAGCGGCAGGGAATTCATCGGCAAGGTGAGAGAGCTGAAGCCCTTTTTCAAGAACAGCGAGAAAGACAGCTACAAGTATGCCCATCTCCAATTGCTCCATTTGATCAACGACCCATCGGTTCCGGGAGAGACACGGGAGGCGGCAGCCGCCGAACTTGAGAAGACGTGGGCCGACAAGAAGAACATCTACCCGCACCGCCTGCGGGGCCTGATGTTGGCGTAGGGCGTGGGGCCCACCTCTTCAAAGGCCAACATCAGGCCCCGCAGGCGGTGCGGGTAGATGTTC
>JANQJH010000533.1 GCA_028281705.1 Verrucomicrobiales bacterium | reverse complement strand
CTCCCCGAGGAAACGCAGGCCCCGTCCGGCAAGCCCATAGGGCTCCTTGAGCACGGCAGCTCCGCCAATGGCCTCCAGGGCGTCGCGGAGTTCCCGCTCATCGTGGCAAACGTGCCCTCTGCCGAAACCACCTTCGGCTCCCAATCTTGTGGAAAACTCTTTGGAATGCAACTCGTGCCACTCCGGCCGCCATCCCGATTCCGTTAGGCTCGCCTGCGCCACCAGGGAGGCGAGAAACGCATTACTGTCAGGACTCCAAGCCCAGGGACGCAGCTGGCCTAGTTTACGCCCCTCCAGATCCTCCTTGGCACTGCATTCCACAATCTCCGGCAGAGGCACCCCGGCACGGCCTAACTTCTGGAGAAACTCCAAGCTGGGCCTATGCTTCATCAAGACGACGTCGTCTTGCCGGGCCAAGTAAAGCGTGAGAGCGCTGAGATCCTCACTCAATGACCGCATGGATCCCGGCATGGCCGCCGCCGCATCGCCGCCGCCGACCGCCCGCAGGATCTCCCACTCCGCCTGGGGATTGAAGTAAAAGACATTGGGCGTGCGGCCCTTTGATTGCGTGTAAACTTCCAACTGGTTGATAAAATCTTCATCCAGCCCCGCCAGTCGACGCCCCTCCCGATTGAAAAGTTGCCCGCCCTTGGCGCGGCTGGGTGAGAGGGGAAAGATCAAACGACGGCGGAAGCCTGACCAATCGGAATCCTCGGGCGCCTTCCAGCGCCGAAACCATTCCAATCCGTAACTCACGTGACTGATCTCATCCCGGTAGATGCGATCGAGAATCTTCGCCGTCCGCTCGTCGCCCGCCTCCTTGAATAGCCGCGCAAAATGCCGGGAATAGTCGAGATTGGCCTGCTCAAATGTGAGACAGAGCCGCGAGACATAATCGGCCGGCGTCTCCATGCTCGAAACGGCCTTCCAGAAAAACCCGTTCACCGGTTGGGACCCAAAGGCGACTCCACACTCCTCCAGACGCCGCAGATAGAGCCGGGTGTGCATCTGTTCCTCCTGGAGTGTCTTCGCCACCCCCCTCCGGAATTCCAGTGGGGCCTCGGGAAAGCGAAGCAAGACCAGAGCCATCAACTCGGCCGCAAGCAATTCGTGGTTGGCAAAAAAATGGAGTAGCTGCCCCCGTTCGGCGTCATCCGCCGGCCCTCGCAAACTGGGCAAGGGGGAGCGCTCCCCGGATCGGCTAAAACGCAAGCCCTCGGGACGCCCGGGCCTCTCGAGGGTTCCCATGGCTTTGCCTGGCCGCCGATCCGTTAGTCCGCCCGCCGGAGGCGGGGCTAGCTTTTCGCCCAGATCGTCGGCCAACAAGACCCGCTCTGCCAACTCTCGTATCTCCATCGCCTCACACCCTATCCAAAGCCCCACCCGCGCGCAGAAGCTTCTCCCGGTGAAACCTTCCCACATGGACATACTTCTCCGCCGTCCGCCGAATCCCTTGTTGTTCCTCCTGCGAAAGCGCACGCACCACCCGCGCCGGGTTCCCCAGGACGAGCGATCCCGGCGGGATCCTCTGATTCTTTGTCAGCACGGCTCCCGCACCAATGATAGAACGCTCCCCCACTTCCGTGCCATCCATGACAATGGCCCCCATGCCTACTAACACCTCACGACTCAATGTACAAGCATGAATGATAGCCCGATGCCCCACAGTAACTAGATCGCCTACTGAGACGCCGCGATCACTCGCGAGGTGAATCACGACGCTATCTTGAATATTCGATCCCTCGCCGATGACAATGCGTTCGATATCCGCCCGCAACACTGACTGATACCACACGCTGCTATCAGCGCCCACGGTGACATCGCCAATAACCGTGGCATTGGGAGCGATAAACGCCGTATGATGAATTACCGGCGCTCTAGTTAGGAAGCTTGGACAGTCCATTCTAGCAAAAGGGAGCGGAAAATGCTTGTCAAGCAACGCCTTTCCTCCTAAAACCGTCAAAAAGACCACCATCGAGCTGGCCTAAACTACCGGCTCAGAACGAGTGCACCGGAGAGCCATCCAAACATCCACACCCTATATCTATAGACATGAATAAAACGGAACTTATCGACTCCATTCAAACTCGCCTTGGCGATGGTGCCTCCAAACGACAAGCTGAGGACGCCTTGAACGCCGTTCTCGACGCCGTCGCCTCCGGCGTGAAGCAAGATGCCAAAGGTATACAATTGATTGGCTTTGGTACGTTTAAAGTGGCAGAACGCGCCGAACGCATGGGCCGCAACCCACAAACCAAGGAGCCCATGAGAATCCCCGCCTCCAAGACCATTCGATTCATCCCCTCCGCAGCCCTGAAGAAGACGCTCTAAGGCGTCTCGACAAATCTATTTCAACACGCGTTTGAGTCTGTGCCCCGGCCCAAGGGCACAGACTTTTTCTTGTATTCGTCAACGTGATGCGGACACTCCTGTCCGCTCCAAGTGATCCGCCCCCCTCAACGTGACACCGACACTCCTGTCCGCCCCGTTTCGCTCTCCATCGCTTAACGCTACGAGGCCAGCGATTGCGCCTTCGCCACGTCCTCCTCGTCGAGAAAGGCCGACTGACAAAGCTTCGCATACGCCCCTCCCATCCCCAGTAGCTCCTCGTGTGTCCCGGCCTCAATAACGCGCCCAAGATCCAGCACATAGATGCGGTCAGCGCGCCGCACGGTCGATAGCCGATGCGCGATGACGATGCTTGTCCGGCTGATCATGAGGCGTTCGAGTGCTTGCTGGATGACACGCTCCGTTTCCGTATCCACACTAGCAGTGGCCTCATCCAGCAGAAGAATGGGCGGATTCTTCAGCAGAGCCCGCGCAATGGAGATCCGCTGTTTCTCGCCCACGCTCAGTTTCACCCCGCGCTCTCCCACCACGGTATCCAACTGCTCCGCGAGACGCTTGACGAAGCCGGCAGCATTGGCGATCTCCAGGGCATCCCACATTTCCTCATCGGAGGCGTCTCGTTTGGCAATCCGCAGATTCTCGCGCACCGTATCATTGAAAAGAAAACTCTCCTGCGTCACATAGCCAATCTGGCGGCGCAGAGAATCCTTTCGCAGCCCGTCCACCGGATGTCCGTCGATTCGGATCTCGCCGCTGTCGTATTCGTAAAAGCGCGTCAGGAGATTGATGATGGTGGATTTTCCCGCTCCAGTTTGCCCCACCAGCGCAATCGTTTCACCCGGTTGAGCGCGAAGCGAGACCCCGTGAATCGTCGGCATCTTCTCCGTGTAGGAAAAACTCACCCCGTCAAAGTCAATCGCACCCCGGACGCCATTCAGTTCGGCTCCCTCGTCCACGCCGGGCTCGTCCTCGGTATCGAGGATCTCAAAAACGCGCTCCCCGGCAGCCCGCCCCGCCTGAATGAGCTGATTGAGAGAGTGCAGCTTGTTCACCGGATCATAGAAGAGCTGCAGCATGAGGACAAAGGCCGCGAGATCACCCGGCTCCAACCGCCCGTTGATCGCAGCTTGCCCGCCGAAGCCCAAGACCAGCACCAACCCCGTGGCGCCGAGAAACGTCATCCCCGGATTGTAGATCGCCCAGGCTCGCATGACCACGAGGCTCGCCTGCCGGACACGGTCACTCGAACGGTTGAAACGCTCATGTTCAGCCCTCTCCATGGTGTAGGCCTTGATCTGGCGGATACCGGCGATGTTGTCATGTAAGAGCGAATTCATCGCGCTCGTCGCCTGGCGCACACCCTGATAACGCTTGTGCGCCGTGCGGGTGTAGATCGTGGCTCCAACAATGAGCAACGGGATGGGCAAGAGGGCGATGGCCGCCAGTTGCGCATCCATGTAGAACATGACGCCGGCGATGATGGCGATCTGCAAGACCGCCACCAATCCCTGCTCAATCCCATCGATGAGCACGCGCTCCATCGCTGTCACATCCTCGGCCACCCGCGTCATGACATCGCCCGTCGGCCGGTTGTCAAACCAGCGCAATCGCAACCTCTGGATCTTGGCATAGAGTTCGCTCCGCAAATCAAAGATGACTTTCTGCTCAAAGGTATTGTTGAGAAAGATCCTGGCCGAATTAAACCCGTCTCTCCCGAGAAAGGCTAACAAGGCGACGCCCACCATCGGCCAGAGCAGGTCATGATCTCCGCCGACGATGACGTCATCGATGACCACCCGGGTGATCTGGGGGAAGACGATCACCATGGCCGTGCTCAGGATGGCACAGGTCAACTGGGCCAGGGACAGCCACGGATATCGCCTCGTATAGTTGAAAACGCGGAGTGTCGTGCTCATTTTTTCGCAAAATCCCGATAGGAAAGCCTGAAGGTCTGTGGTTGGTTGTCCGTCAGACCCCCGATGAAACTCTTATCCCTAGGATTTCGATTCTTCTCCGGGCGACACCTTCGCGGATGGCGCCGGGCGACCTGGATCGTCTTGTTCTGGGGCTGCATGGGGCTCTTGGGATCGCTGGTTTTCTGTAATCTGTGGGTTCTCGCGTCTACGCATAGGTTCATCGCCAAAGATGTCGAGTCTGCAAGCTGGAATGAAGTCGCTGTCGTGCTCGGCACGTCGAAGAACATCTCGCCCGGCCGGGCCAACCAGCATTTTGTCAACCGGATCCAACGGGCGGTCGACCTCTACAAAGCGAAACGCGTCAATCGCCTCCTCGTCAGCGGAGACCACAGCAGCCGCTATTACAATGAGCCCAGAGACATGCAGGCCGCCCTCGAACGGGCCGGAGTGCCACCCGAGGCCATTACCCGGGACCTCGAAGGCTTTCGCACCCTGGATTCCATCGTCCGCGCCCACGAGATCTTTCAGTTAGACCAGTTCACCGTCGTCTCGGATGGGTTCCATCTGCCCCGCGCCATTTTCATCGCCCGCCACTACGGCTTGGACGTCTCCGGCGTCGCTTCCAAACGCGTGTCCCTCCGCCAGTCATTCAAAACCGAACTCCGCGAGTGCCTCGCTCGAGTCAAAGCCGTCCTCGATATCTACATCCTCGATACCGCCCCCCATTTCTCTGGAGAACGGATTCCCATCGTGGTAAGCCGTTCGTGAGTGAAAGAGCAACAAGCAAGGGATCGGGTAAAAGCAGGCGTGGCGCGTTCCTCCATACTCATCCAGGTACTCTTCTGTGCTCTCCTCTGGGGAGCGGCCTTTCCCCTGATCAAGCTCACCTATGCCGAGTGGCCCCAACGCACCTTGCCACTTTGCCTCTTCTTCGCCGGCGTTCGCTTCACCCTCGCCGGAGCCGGCATCCTAGCCTTTTGCCGCGATCTTCTCTTCCGCCTGCGGCGGGCCGACAAAGCCATGCTCCTTGGACTGACATTAACACAGACGTGTCTGCAGTACATCGCCTTTTACCTTGGCATGTCCCTCTCCAGCGGCGTCCTCGGAGCCCTCCTCATCGGCTGCGGCAGTTTCTGGTGGGTCATCCTCGCACCGCTCATCGTCCGAACCTCACCCGCCACCCGGCGCGATTGGTCCGCCCTCCTCATCTGCGCCACCGGGATTGCCATCGCCGTCTACGCTCCGGGCGCCGGGAGCGGCCGTGTCGTTCTCGGCACCCTCTGTTTCCTCGCCGCCTCCCTCGCCGGCGCCCTCGGTCTCCTCATCATGAGACCGTTGAGCGCCTCCACCGATGCCAAGACCGCCACCGGCCTCTCCCTTTTCCTCGGCGGCCTGGTCCTCCTCGCGCTGGGCGCCTCCGAGGCATCCACTTTCATCACTACCCTCTCCCCACGGGTCGCCGCCTACACCGCCGCCCTTGCCACCATCTCCGCCGTTGCCTTCACCATCTGGAATCGACTGGCCCATCTCCACCCCGTCAATCTCCTCGCCGGCTACCGATTCCTCATTCCGCTCTCCGGGGCCATTCAATCCACGCTCTTCGTCGCCGGCGAGTTTCCCGGGCCCGGCCTCATCATCGGTGGCGGCATCATCATCGGTGCCCTCTACTGGATGAGCCGGCCCAAATCCGTCGTTCTCACACCTCATTAGGTCCGTAGGCATGGAGGCATGCACATTGGCCCATCAGAAAACGACCATTCTGAGCGCCAAACGCGTTCTACCGACGACGAGCGGACGTTGACGCCCCCCTCCCGCTCACTTACTGTTATCCTGAAGGTTTCCTCCCCCATGAACCTGATCCTGAAAACCACCATCGCGCCCTGCCTCTGGCTTCTTCTCGGCCAAGCAATTCTGGCCGTGAGTCCACCGGCCAGCGTGGATCCCCTCCGGGAAGCCAGCAAGTTCGAGGTGCTTTACGAGACGCACCCCAGCCAGTATCACATTCTCTATCGCGGCTCCCGGCTCGACGACGTCTCCCGCCCTGTCCGCATGAGGCTCGGCTCTTTCGACACCCTCCAGGGCATGCGCGATACCGTCCCCATGATGAAGCGCGCCTTCTATCGTGTGCTCACCCTGCCCCGGGATGACGCTCGGGACACCGACGGCGATGGATTGACAGACGTCGAGGAACTCCTTCTTCCCGATACCCAGCACCCACTGAACCCTGCCATTGTCGCCGAACAACACGGAGCCGCCATCGTTACCTCACGCGAGCGGTTCGACCAATTGGCTCGCCGGGATAGCGTCCCTGGGGCGACCAACATTCGAGAGATGAAGTTTCTCATGACGGATGTCGATACGGACCAGCCGAAACTCTTCCTCATCGATACCAAACGTCATATCTATCATTACAACTTCCATTACTTCGCTCTGGACAAGCGGGAGGTCGATCTATCACAGTTCAACAGCGAGACCTATTTCACCAACATCAACCGGAAGAATCTCGCGGGCAGCATCCTGGCCCACGACAGCTATGTCGCCAGCGACGGGCGGGTCGGACTCTATACCATGGAGTTCTGGCCCACGGACCCTGTGGCCTTTCCCTTCGTTGAAATGGCCTATGAAATGCTCTCCGCCAGCCTTCCTTTCATCGATGGAAACCTCGCCTATCACCCGGCCGGCGAAACACAGCGCACGGCCTTTGCCGACGATGCCGAGGCCTTCGAGAACTCCATGGTCAGGAGCATTTCCACGGAGGAGCTCTTCGGCAACCGGACCTTCGAGGCCCTCCATCCCGGCGTGACCTTTGGCCGGCTGATCCTCGCAGAGGGCACTTCAGTCTCGCTCACGCCGCGGGACATCGTCATCTTTCAACACCTGCCGAACGATCTCACCCACGTGGCCGGCATCATCACCGAGGTCCCGCAAACGCCACTCTCGCACGTCAATCTCAAGGCCCGGCAGAACGACACGCCCAACGCCTATATCAAAGATGCCAGCCAGCTCGAGGAGATCCGGGAGATGCTGGGACAGTACATCCTCTTCGAGGTCACCTCCGACGGCTATCTCATCCGCGAGGCCACATCTGAACAGGTCGACCAGTTCCTCGAGAGCATCCGTCCTCAGGAGGCCCAGACTCCGGAACGCGATCTCAGTGCCACCGGCATCGTACCGCTGGGCGATATCGAGTTCAGCAACCGGAACCAGTTCGGATCCAAGGCCGCCAATCTCAGCGAACTACGCCGCATTCTCCCCTCGGAAATGACCCCTGACGGTTACGTCATTCCGTTTTCCTTCTACGATGCCTTCATGCGCGAGCACGGTTTCTATGATGTCCTCGCACGCATGTTGTCCATCCGCGGCTTCAATGAAGACGCGGCTCTGAGAGAGGCCGAACTGAAGAAGTTTCGCCAGCGCCTGCGCGAGGCACCTCTCCCATCCGGGTTGGCCTTGGCCTTGGAAGAATTGCACAGCTCCTTTCCCGAAGGCACGTTTCTCCGCTGCCGGTCGAGCACAAACAACGAAGATCTCCCGGATTTCAACGGCGCCGGTCTCTACGATTCCTTCACCCACTACCCTCGCGAAGGCAAATTGGAGAACACCATCAAGCAAGTCTGGGCCAGCACGTGGAACTACCGCGCCTTCGAGGAACGCGAGTTTTACCGGATCAATCATTTCCACACCGCCATGGGTGTCATCGTCCATCCAAGCTACCAGGACGAGACGGCCAATGGCGTCGCCGTGACCAAGAACATCATCGACCCTAACTGGATCGGCTACTATGTGAACGTCCAGACGGGAGAAGATCTCGTGACCAATCCCACGGAGAACGCCATCCCGGAGGAGTTCCTCATTTCACTCCTGGTCGGCGACTCCGACGTGGGCAACTACCAGTACGAAGTCCAGTACGTCCGCAAATCCAATCGGCGCGTCGATGGAGAGCCCATACTCTCGCAAGAGCAGGTCTTCGAACTCGCCGGCCGCATGCAGCTCATCCAAACCCATTTCAAGCGGCTCTACGGCGGCTTTCACAGCTTCGGCATGGAGATCGAGTTCAAGATCGATTCCGCAGGCCAGTTGATCATCAAGCAAGCCCGGCCGTGGATCGACTAGGATAGGACGTCTCCCCTGTAGGTCGCAGGGCGGCTACCGGCAGCGTCATCGAGTTCATCTGAACTGGTGCTTGCGCATCCTCGTCCAGCGATCATGCTGTGCCCATCTCGACTCTATGACGGCAAAACTGGTCCTTGAAGATGGTCGCGTGTTCCATGGCGAGGGTTTCGGAGCCTCGGGCACACGGTTCGGTGAAGTTTGTTTCAATACCTCGATGACGGGTTACCAAGAAGTGCTGACCGATCCCTCCTACCGCGGGCAGATCGTCAGCATGACCTACCCGCTGATCGGCAACTACGGGGTCAATGAACTCGACGCCGAGAGTCACGAGCCCCACGTGCGGGGCTTCGTCATCGAGGAACTCTGCGAGATCCCGAGCAACTGGCGCTCGGAAGAATCCCTCGAGAGCTATTTCCAAAGATGGGACATCGTCGGCATCCAGGGAGTGGACACCCGGGCCCTGACCAAGCACCTCCGGACGCGCGGGGCGATGAAGGCCATGCTTACCACGGAGGAGATCAGCGATGCCGACGCCGCCGCCCAGGCCAAAGCTTCGGAGGGCACCCTGGGCATGGACTTCGTCCGCGAGGTCTCCCAGCCAGATTATTTCTGGGATCCCGAGCATCAAGCCAGCCGCTGTTGGGTTCAACGCGACCCTCGCCTCGCGGATCAGCACGAGTGCGCCGGAGACACCTCGGACGTCTTCGAACCGCTCCCGCCGACGAAGTACCGCATTGTGGCCTACGACCTCGGGATCAAACGGAACATCCTGCGCCGCCTGCGCCAGTACGGGTTCCAGGTGGACGTCGTCAACGCCAAGACCCCGGCGAGCGAGGTCCTGGCCCGCAATCCCGACGGCGTCTTTCTCTCCAACGGTCCGGGAGATCCCTCCGCCCTCGACTACATCCACCAGGAGGTCGAACAGCTTCTCGGGAAAAAACCCATTTTCGCCATCTGCCTCGGTCACCAAGTGCTGGGGCACGCCTTCGGCGGCAAGACCTTCAAGCTGAAATTCGGCCACCGGGGCGGCAACCAGCCCGTCAAGGACCTCCGGAGCGGCACCATCGCCATCACTTCCCAGAACCACGGCTACGCCGTCGATGCCGATAGCCTGCCCTCCAACGTCGAAGTGACCCACATCAACCTCAACGACGACACCGTGGAAGGTCTCCGGCACCGGGAAATGCCGGTTTTCAGCGTGCAGTACCACCCCGAAGCCGCGCCCGGCCCCCACGACGCCCGATATTTTTTCCAAGAATTCGCCAATCTTATTGATCAAGCCCGTGAATAGGGTAAACACGGTCACTGTTATGGCTAATTCACCTCAAGGTCGCCCCTCGGACTTCGTCAATCTCTCCCCTTTCGCTGACAGCAAGAAAGCCTCGGCTGAAGGCGGAAGCCAGGGAATCCTCATCCTCGGTATCGTTGGGATCCTCGCTGCCATCGCGCTCGTCTTCTTTGCGTTGATGCTCAAGGCATCCTGATCCGCGGACGGGATCGGAAATCCAGCGCACCACACCTCAAGCAGAAAGTCCCACGTCGATTCCAATCCGGGAAACCCGGCGCCCCGTGGCGTCGCCGTTCTCCCACGCCGAGCGATCGCCGCCGGCGGACACCGTACCAATGCCAAACATCATCATCGTCGGCACCCAGTGGGGTGACGAGGGGAAAGGCAAGATCGTCGACTTCCTCACCGAGACCACGGATGTCGTCGTCCGCGCCCAGGGCGGAGCCAATGCCGGGCACACCGTCTACAACGCCGGCGAGAAATACGTCCTCCATCTCATGCCCTCCGGCATTCTATGGCCGGGGAAGGAATGCGTCATCGGAAACGGTGTCGTCATTGATCCGCTCGCCTTCATCAAGGAGATCGAGGGCCTCGAATCCAAGGGCGTGGCCGTCACACCGGATAATCTGCGCCTCAGTAGCGCCGCGCACGTCGTCTTTCCCCACCACCGTGGTCTCGACCAAGCTCGCGAGCAGCGCCGGGGCAAATCGAAGATCGGTACCACCGGCCGAGGCATCGGGCCCGCCTACGGGGACAAAATCGACCGCTGTGGCCTGAGGGTCAACGACCTCATCCAACCCGAGCGCCTGGAAGCCAAGTTTCGCGCCCGCGTGGAGCAGATGGGATCGACCTTCGAGGGACTCGATCTGCCGTCCATCGAGGAGACCCTCACCGCCTACACCGAGGCCGGCAAGCGTCTGGCCCCTCACGTGAGCAACACGGTCGCCTTTCTCCACGAGGCCATCCGCTCCGGCAAGCAATTGCTCTTCGAAGGCGCCCAGGGCGCCTATCTGGACATCGACCACGGCACCTATCCCTTTGTCACCTCATCCAACACCACCGCCGGTGGCGCCTGCACCGGATCGGGGGTCTCCCCCACCCGCGTCGATGAAGTCATCGGGGTGTGCAAGGCCTACACCACCCGGGTTGGTTCCGGTCCCTGCGTCACCGAAAGCGAGGCTTTCTCCAGCCGCCTGCACGAAATGGGCCGGGAGTTTGGCGCCACCACCGGCCGCAAACGCCGCTGCGGCTGGCTCGACATGGTCATGCTGCGATTCACCACCATGGTGAACGGATTGACCAAGCTCGCCATCACCAATCTCGACGGACTCGACGGACTCGAGACCGTTCAACTCTGTACCGCTTACGAAATGGACGGAGAACGCCTCACCCTCCCTCCGATCGATGCCGAAGACTGGGAGCGGTGCACTCCCGTTTTTGAGGAGATGCCCGGCTGGTCCGAGGACATTTCCCACGCCAGATCGCTCGAGGATTTGCCCAGCCAAGCCCGAGCGTATCTCGATCGCATCTCCGAGATCACGGAGACGCCCATTGGGATCGTCAGTGTCGGTCCCGACCGGCAGCAGACCATGGTCTGCGCAGTGTGATGGCCAAGAAAGAAGTAGTCGAAGAAGAACGCAGCGCACCTCCCGAGATCGCCAACGTGCCTCAGCACGTCGCCATCATCATGGATGGCAACGGCCGCTGGGCCGCGGAACGCGGCAAACCGAGAACGGAAGGACACCGGGCCGGCGCCGAATCCGTGCGCGCCTGCGCCGAAGCCTGTGGCGATTTGGGAATCCGTTACCTGACTCTTTACGCCTTTTCCTCCGAGAACTGGAAGCGCCCCAAGACCGAGATCACCGCGCTCATGACCCTCTTGGAGCGCTTCCTCAAGTCGCAGACGAAAGAGATGTTAAAAAACAACATCCGCCTCCAGGCGATCGGCCGCATCACGGATCTCCCTGTCAAAAGTCAAAAATCTCTCCACGATTCCATCGAAGCCACGGCCGACAACGATGGTCTCAACCTCATCCTGGCCCTCAATTACGGGGGGCGCGAGGAAATCATCGACGGCGTGCGCAGCGTCCTGCGGCACATTCAGGACGGCCTCCTCGATGAAGCCATGCTCGATCCCCAGATCTTCAGCAAGCATCTCTACACCCGCTACTACCCAGATCCCGACCTGCTCATCCGCACCTCGGGCGAGATGCGCATCTCCAATTTTCTGCTCTGGCAGATCAGCTACTCCGAAATCGTCATCTCCGAGAAATTCTGGCCCGACTTCAAGCGGGAGGATTTTTTCCAGGCCGTCCAGGAATACTCGCGAAGGCAACGGCGCTTTGGCGGGCTGTGAGGACGGGAGCGACCAGACAAGAAAACTGAGCGGAGTCTCTTGGCTTGTCCTGACCCCCGGGAAAAGGTAGGCTCCTCTCCATGACACCGCCCAGCGCCCCCCGCACGGCACGCGTCCTCATCGGCCTCCTCGCACTCCCCCTCTTCTCCCTTCTCCAAGCACAGAATCCCGATCTGCGGATCAAGGAGATCCGGATCGACGCCCATGGCTCCGTGGCGATCACCGTCCCTTCCACAACCCAACATTACTACGTTCTCTATCATCGTCGCGAACTCGACGGCGAGAGCAACACTGACCTCGCCATCCGTATCCAATACGGCGAGGAAGGCACCACCACGCTCCGCGATCAGTTAGGCACCTACCCCGATCACGGATTCTACCGCGTTGCCGAACATCGCCTGAACGATCCGGCGGATACCGATGGAGACGGCGTCGACGACGTGACCGAACTCGAGGACACGCGCTCTCTCAATCCCCTCAATCCCGCCAAAGAGATTGATTTCAACGACGGTTCCGTCATCATTCATGACCGCAAGACCTTCCGCGAGATGTCCTATCAGGGAACTGATGTTCTCATCGACACCCACCTCGAAGATCTCGAGTTCGTCAAATTCCAGATCGAGAACTCCCACACCGCCCATCCCGAAGTTTACTTCCTCAACACTGAAACCCACCGGGCGCATTTTCGGTTCATGAGGGCCGTGAATATCCAGCGCGACGGCCCCGGACAAATGCGGGGCGAGATCATCTTCCATCCCCACGTCACCGCGCCCAGCGGTCAGGCCGGCGTCTATCGCTTCGAGTTCGAGCCCAATGACAACTACGCCTTTGAGAGGGTTCAGTTAGGCTACGAGCTCCTCGCACGCGCCATGCCCTTCCTCCGCAACAATCTCATGTACTACCCCATGCCCAATGCGGCGCTCCCTCGGTATCACCGGGAAAAAGACCTCTACGACGATTCCCGGGTCGAGATCATTCTCGAAGAAGATCTCTTCGGCGATATCGCCTACCTCCCGCTCAATCTCAAGGAAGGCTACGGGCGCCTGCGTCTCATGGACCTCGACGAACGCCCGACTTCCCGTGACATCGTCCTCTACCGGTCCCTCCCCAACGAATTGCCCCGCGTGGCCGGAATCATCACCGAGATCCCGCAGACGCCTCTCTCCCACGTCAATCTCCGCGCTATCCAGGACGGCGTACCCAATGCCTTCATCCGCAACGCCTCGGATCTGGCACCCATCGCATCTCTCATCGGCAAGCAGGTTTATTACAACGTCACCATCGACGGCTACGATATCCGTCTGGCCAGCCCCGAGGAAGTCGATGCCCATTTCGAAGACCTCCGCCCCAAGGAGACTCAAGTCCCCGTGCGAGACCTCTCTCTAACCGAAATCCTCCCGCTGAGTGAGATTCGGTTTCAGGACTCGCCCGCCTTCGGTGTCAAGACCGCCAACCTCGCCACCATGCACACCTTCAATCTTCCCGCGGAAACCGTTCCTCAGGGATTTGGCATACCCTTCTATTTTTACGATGAGTTCATGAAGCACAACGGCTTCGGCGCCGACGTCGACGCCCTGTTGGCCGATGCTGAACTCCGGGAGGACCCCGATGCGCTGGACGAAGCTCTCGACGATCTCCGCGATGCCATCAAGGACGGCACCATGCCGGGCTGGATGAGGGATGCCCTGGGCACCTTGCAAGAGCAATTCGGCACCGGTGCCTCCATCCGTTGCCGCTCCAGCACGAACAACGAAGATCTTCCAGGCTTCAGCGGCGCCGGCCTCTACGATTCCTTCACCCATCATCCTCACGAGGGCCACCTCTCCAAATCGATCAAGCAAGTCTACGCCAGCCTGTGGAACTTTCGCGCCTACGAGGAACGCGACTTCTTCCGCATCGATCACCGTGCGGCGGCCATGGGAGTCCTGGTCCACAACAATTTCGAAAACGAACGGGCCAACGGTGTCGCCGTGACCACCGACCCGTTCTATCAAACGGAAGGCAACTTCTATCTCAATACTCAGGTTGGCGAAGATCTCGTGACCAATCCCGAGGGCGACTCCGTCCCGGAAGAAATCCTCATCGACAAGCTCAATGGCCGCAAGTTCACCGTCATTCGTTCGTCCAACCGCGTGCCCGACGGCGAGCAGATCCTCTCCGACAGCCACCTCGAAACGCTCCGAGACATGCTGAGGAGAATCGACGCCTCCTTCCGCACGAAGTACCAGCTCCTCCCCTGGACCCCCAACTTCGCCATGGAAGTTGAGTTCAAGATCACCCAAGAGGGAACCATCTCCATCAAACAAGCCCGTCCCTGGGTCTTTTAATCTCGCCGCCCCTGTTCGACACCGTTCGACCCACCCGTACATAAATGAACCCCTTCGACGGTCAGGATAAAAAATCCAAACCACCGAAGGGGTTGGGACATGGGGCTCGCCACGCCCTCTTCCCACGATTGCTGACATTTGGCGCTCAACCGGAGTTGGCTGCCAGCTCCCCGACGCTGTTCTCCACGGCAAGCGGAGTTCTACGGCCTCGCAGCAGGGCCGGCTGGCGGTTGTTATCCCGCGAAGCTTATTGAGTGAGGCCTCTTTGCCTGGTTCGGTCAGCACCCGCCGGTGCCTCTCGCCAAACAGGGTAAGGAGATACGTGTGAACGCATCAATAATCACCTCCTTACCGTCTACCACAGGGTCGGCCTTCGCGGCTAGCGAAGCGTTGGCCCCATGCTACGGGTCTAGCCTCTTACCTCTCAGGTTACATTTTGCTCACACTCCGGCGGCCGCGTTTGTACCGCTGCCGGATTCAGGAGGTTTTGCGAACTTTGCCAGGTCCGCCCACTCCCCGTCGCCAAATCCCCCTTGCGCGTTCCCCGTGCGAATTGGGAACCTTTTGGTGAGGTTGGCTCACCGGGAATTCTTCGACGTGCTGGTTCACAGTAGTAACCGTGGCCTCTGGCCACTGTGTTCCTCCCCAGACCGAAACCGCCATGGGGATTCTCACTCGATCAGCGATCCGTTTCTCGTCAATCTTTCCGATCAACCCTCGCCAATCGCCAACTCCCTATAATCGCATCTCAGACGGGTGCGATCCCGACTGTAGGAAGTGGTGAAATATGCCTCAAAAAACTGGCTAACAAGGCGCTAACCAATCCCTCAAGGAGCCAGGATACCAGCTGTCCCTGACTATTTACCGGTTTCCCGGCTCTATCGCAAGGCAAACAGAAAAGGCATTCAGTCGATCACCTCTTCGCTCGCCCCTCATCTTTCAAAGATCCGTGATTAAAATGCCCTTTTTGGGAGAAAGAGTCAAACCTATTTCCTAAGAAATCTTTTCCCGCCGGTGAACAACCGGTGAATAACTTTGAATCGCACCGCCGCGCCATTCCAGTTTTAGTTAGAATCCCAATTTTGTAACCTACGTCCCCACCCCGGCCTCCAAGGCCTCGAGACGACTCAGACTGACACAACCCTCATTGGCCTGCGATACTGTCCTCGCAAAGTCCCCAAGGTAGGCGCGACGCTGTACCGGCGGGGCTGTCGTCTGCTCTCGTTCGCGCGCCTGCAAAACGTCCTCATCCACGTGCAGGGCAATCGTCCCCTGCAAGAGATCAAAGGAGATCGCGTCTCCATCCCGCACCAGTCCAATCGGCCCCCCAACCGCCGCCTCGGGAGCGCAGTGTACCCCGATGGCGCCGTGGGACACGCCAGAAACGCGGGTGTCCGAAATCATCGCCACTTTGCCATAGAGTTCGGGAACGGCCAGAGCCGCACTGGCCACCAAGACCTCCGGCATCCCCGAAGCCACCGGGCCCAAATGGCGCAAGACGCAGACGCTGCCGGCCTCGATCTTCCCCTCTTCCACCGCCGTCGCCACCTCCCTCGCATGATCAAAACAGATCGCCTTCCCCCGAAAGGACGTCTCCTGCATGCTCGACACTTTGAAGACAATGCCGTCGGGCGCCAAATTGCCAAAACACACCTGAATGTCCGCGTGCGCCTTGAATGGCTTCGCAATCGGAGCAATCAGATCCTGATCTTCCGGCACTTCGCCCGCGTCCCTTAGATTATCCTCAAGCGTCCGCCCGGTGACCGTGAGGCAGCTCCCATCGAGGATGCCCGCCTTGAGAAGATGTTTCATGAGAACGGGCGTCCCACCCAAGCGATGCAGATCGATCATCGTTTTTGTCCCTCGCGGGGCAAAGTTACATAGAACCGGAGTCCGCCGGAAGATTTCCTGCATGTCTGCCAGAGTAAACGGCACGCCCGCCTCACGGGCCAAGGCTAACAAGTGCAAGACACCGTTGGTCGATCCGCCCACCGCCGCAATGGCAGCCGCCGCATTCTCGAAAGCCCGCCGCGTGAGGATGTCGCGCGGGCGTATGTCCTTTTCCAGCAAGACCTTAATTGCCTTTCCGATCGCGCGACATTCGACCTCCTTCTCCCCTCCCTCGGCCGGATTCGAAGAACTGAAGGGCAGCATCAAGCCGATGGCCTCCATCCCCATACCCCAGGTATTGAACGAGGCCGCGATACCGCATCCTCCCGGCCCAGGGCAAGCGGAGCGCAGCAGGTCCTTGAACTCCGATTCATCCATGTCACCCGAGGCCACCTTGGGCGCTGCATCATAGGGATCGGCACTGGTCACTTCTTTTCCCCGATGACATCCAGGAAGGATGGTTCCGCCGCTGGCGATCAGTCCCGGGATGTTCATCCGCGCCAGCGCCATGGCGAATCCCGGCCCATTCTTGTCGCAGTGATGGAGCCCGACCATCGCGTCATAGCAATGCGCGCTGACCACGCATTCCGCCGCGTTGGCGATCAAGTTTCGCGAAGGCAGGGAACCGCTCCCGCCTTCATGCCCCTGCGTGAGGTTGTCACTGATCCCGGGAACACCAAAGGGAAAGCCGATCAGTCCAGCCTCCTCACAGCCTGCCTTGATCTCGGCTCCCAATTGGTAGGCATGGACATTGCAGAGGTTTCCCTCTAGCAAGGGCACACCAATCCCCACCTGGGCCTTGTCGAAATCACTCTCCTCAAATCCCAAGCCCCAGTAGAAACTCGTCAACGCCTGTTGCCACCCCCGGGTGAGCTGCTTGCTGTTCCAGTTCAGATTCTCTGCCATGCCACCTTCTACGCCCTCCGCCAAAAGACGCGAAGCGTATTCTGCCATCGGACCTCGGACGATCGATCAAAGGGCGATCCCGTGGCGAAAGGGGTCCGCGGGATCGAGGATCAAGGTCGACTCCCCATTGACGTAGGCGCTTCCCGTGATCGAGGGAATGAGGCGGCCCTCCTCGTCCAGCGCGACGGAGCCCTCGAAGACGCTCCCCACGATCCCCGCCTGCCGCCAGACCTCGCCCTCCTTCAATTTGCCCGCCGCATGCAAACAGGCCAGCTTGGCACTGGTCCCCGTCCCACACGGAGACCGGTCGTAGGCCCCGCCCGGACAGAGGACGAAATTCTGGCTGTCGGCCTCCAGTCCAGGGGGCGCATCGGCGAAGATCTCAATGTGATCGATCTCCAGCCCGTCGCTGCCGCGGATCCCATCCCGCTCCAGTGCCTGCCGGGCGGCCAGGGCAAAGGCGGTGAGCTCCGGGATGTTGTCAAAACGCACCTCCAGATCGTGATCGTGGACCAGGAGAAACCAGTTCCCACCCCAGGCCACGTCCGCACCGACCTCGCCATACCCGGGAACCTCGAGACGCAGATCCTTCAGGCTCCGATAGCTCGGAACATTCGCCACCGTGACGCGCCCGTCGTCGTGCCGCGTCGCCGTCACCACGCCCACCGGCGTTTCGATCCGCGCTTCGCCCCGGTCATCGAGACGGCCTAACCAAGCCAGCGTCACCGCGAGGCCGATGGTGCCGTGGACACACATGTTGATGTAGCCCTTGTTATTGAAATAGATCACCCCGGCATCGCATGCGGGATCACTCGATTGACAAAGCAAGGCCCCCACGACCGCGTCGGACCCGCGGGGTTCGAGAACGACCGCCGTCCGCAACCAATCGTCCTCGGATTGGAGAAGAGCCCGTCCCTCGGCCATCGTCACGTTTCCCCAATCGGGTCCTCCCTCGATCACCACCCGAGTGGGTTCACCACCAGTGTGTGAATCGATCACTCGCAAGCGTTTCAATGACGGAGCCATGGTGCGTCTACTAGCACGACACCCGCGAGAGGACAAATCCGATTCATCCCATTCCAACATTGCACCGCCCGCCCCGGCGCAGCAGACTCGCCAGCCATGAAGATCCGCCGCATCCAACTCGACGCCGTCAAGGTCCCGGCGCGTCCTGACAGTATCAACTCTCCGGAATTCGACAAGCCTCTCCACATGCTGGCCTACGGAGGTAAGACGGAGTGGAGTCTTCAGTTCGATGAGATTCCCAAGTGGATCATTCAACTCGAACTCGATGACGGCACCATTGGGCTGGGTGAATCTTACCGCGGTCTTCCAGCGGACACAATGCAGTCCTTCGCCACCACGTTAGTCGGCACCGATCTCTCCCAGCTCAATCTGCAGGCGCTTCCCCTGCCCTACGGCCGGCTCTATGATGGCTTCGAATGCGCCCTCGTTGATGCTTACGCCCGCCGGCGAGGCCTCTCCGTCAGCGATTTGTTAGGCGGACGCTATCGGGACCGCGTCTACTGCAGCTTCTGGACCGGACACCGCACGGTCGCCGATGCCGCCCGCAAGGCCAAGGAAGGCCAGGATTTGGGCTACGATTGCATCAAGTTCAAATGCTCCGCCGAGGATCCCGTGGCCGAGTGGTGTGCCGCGGTGAAGGACGCCTGCGGTCCGGACTTCCAGATCATCCTCGACCCCAATCAGCGCTTCGAAGACGTGCCCACCGCCTTGCGCATGGCGCGTGGCCTTGCCGAAGTGGGCAACGTGCGCTGCCTCGAGGATCCCATCGCCCGCTGGGATCTCGAATCCCTGGCGCATTTGCGACAGCGCATTACCATCCCCGTCGCCCTGCACATCTCCATTCCCTACAATGAGATGGGTTACCAACACATCACCGACATTCT
Organism: Verrucomicrobiales bacterium; assembly: GCA_028281705.1. Taxonomy (GTDB): domain Bacteria; phylum Verrucomicrobiota; class Verrucomicrobiia; order Verrucomicrobiales; family DEV007; genus JAACDM01. Next base: position 4,246 of record JANQJH010000533.1, on the reverse strand, counting down.
TCGGGCGGTGAAACTCGATGCCTGCGACTATTTCAATTTCAACGGCGGCCTCTACAACGTGAAACGCATGGCCACGATCGCCGAACTCGCGCGCAAGCCTTTCTGGCACGGATCCGAGGTCGATCTCGGCATCCTCGAGGCCAGCTATCTTCACAAATGCGCCACTAGCAAAGAGGCTCTCCTGCCCGCCGATATCTTCGGCCGCGTGATCCGGGAACACGATCTCCTGAAGGATCCCATCAAGTTTGCCCACAGCCACGCCGAAGTACCCACCGGACCCGGTTTGGGGGTGGAGCTCGATCCGGATGCCCTGGCCCATTACAGCCAGGATAGCTGGTCGACGGAATCCTCGTAAATCGAGTTGGGGAAAGGCTTTAACCTTGACCCCCGAGCGGCGGTCCTGGCAGGGTTCGAGGGTCCGACGGCCCGCGTCCGCCCTTCCCAGCCGAACACCGCTGTACTGTGCCGTGGCGCCGTCTCAAGAACCCCAAGATTGAACTCTATGAGAATACGATACCTAGCAATGATAGGCACGCTGTTCGCGGGATTACTCACGATCCCCTGGGCACAGGCTGCCAAGACTCCTCTGGACCCGACGAAGACTCGAATCGCGCTGCCCATGAGCGGGCCCATCGTGATCGATGGCGTCGTCGACGCCGATGAATGGGCCGAAGCCGGCTTCCGCGGATGGGAATTCCGCATTGACGACACTGCCGCCGATGACGGCGTCCGGGGCGCCAACATTGGATTTGGCGAAGCTCCGGACGACGACGCCGATCTCAGCGCCAACATCTTTGCCGGCGTGGTCGGAGAAGACCTCTATATTGGGGTCCAGGTGTTCGACGACGACATCTCCAACGACAACGCTGAAGCCGGAAGCGAGAACGGCATGACCTGGCAGGATGATAGCGTCGAGGTCTTCGTTGACGGCGACAATAGCAACTTCCCGGATCGGGACACCACGGGAACCAATCCCGAAGTGGTCGACACCGGCGGCCAATTTGTCATCACGGCGAACAACGCCTATCGCCACGCCGAGGCCGGGAACCCGACCTTCGATCCCAGCTCCGGCTGGTTTGCTCAAACCAAGGAATCTGATGACGGCTATCACGCCGAATTTCGGATCCCTCTGGGCATGATCGGCAACCCGCAACCCGGCGAACACATCGGCTTTACCGTCGCCGTGAATGACGACGACGGTGGCGGAAACTCCGAAGGCCAACTCATTTGGGTGGGCGCGACCCACGAAGAGGTCACCTACGGCAACCTCGTGATCGGTCACCGCCGCTATGAAGGCCTCAAGGCGACGCCGCCCACCATCGACGGTGTCATTGGTGACGACGAGTATCCCAGCGCCGAGGTCGTTCCCATCACGCCGTTCACCGGCATCTATCGCGTCGGCGATGACGCCGATGACCCCGAGAACCACCGTTTCGAATGGCGCCTTTCCCATGACGAAGACGCCATTTATGTCGCCGTGCGCGTCTGGGACGACATGATCGTGGCCGACACCGCCCCGGCCAATTCCGAGGACGATCGGACGTGGGTTGATGACAGTGTGGAGATCTTCTTTGACTCGAATGAAAGCAACCAGCCCGGTCGAGATCAGACGGAAGAGTACGACGGCCAATTCGTCTACACGACCAACGGGGCTTGGAGGGACAACGAAGCGAACAACCCGACCTACGGAGAAAACGCCGATTGGTGGGCCCAATCGACTGTCGCCGCCGATGGCAAGTCCTGGGATGTCGAGTTTGTCGTGCAGAAAGCCACCCTGGTCGGTGGCGACACGCAAGACGCGCCCATGGGATTCAATATCAATATCAACGATGACGATAGCGGGGAGCGCGGCTTCCAGCTCAACTGGGACGGCAGCCCGCATAACGAAAACACCTACGGAGAACTCGTTCTTCTCAGCGCCATCCCGTCGGATCCCAATGCCGTGGCCGATCGCAGCGTGCGCTTTGGCCGCATCGACCAGGCGGTGGCCGCCGGTGAAGAAGCGCTCTCCATCCGCAACGCGGGCGAGAACGAAACCCTCACCATCAGCAATCCCGTCATCTCCGGCCCCGATGCCGACGCCTTCTTCATCGTGGGTGACTTTCCCAGCACGGTGGCACCGGGCGAAACCGTGGATGCCATCATCGGTTTCGATTCCAATCAGGTGACCGGCGCCTACGACGCCACCCTCACCTACGAGACCAACGATCCCGACGCTTCGGAATCCACCCTCACCGCAAGGCTCACCGCCAGTGTGCTCAATCTCGCGGGCCCCATCGCCCGATGGTCGCTCGATGAAGCCGATGGCGCCGACATGCTCGATATCACGGGATGGAACCGCCACGGCACTTACAATGGCGCCACCTTGGGTCAGGACCCGTTGGTCTCGGGAAATTCCGTCCTCTTCCAGGGCGGCAGTTATGCGTCTGTTCCCGGCGAGTCCTTTGACAGCTTCATCCGTTTCTCCGTCGCCCTGACGGCGAACCTCAATGATCTGGCAGAGTTCCAAACCCTGTTTGCCAAGGGCACGGAAGGCGGCAGCCCCACCTTCGCCCTGCTCAATCAGGACGGGACCCTGAGCTGGTTTAGCAACGGTGAACCCGAGTTCACCTCGGAACCCGTTCTCACCGCCGGCACCACCCATCACATTGTGGCCACCTGGGACACCACCTTCGCCGGCATCTACGTCGATGGCGAACTCGTGGCCTCTTCGGATGCTCCCAACGAAATCGAGATCTTGCCCGACACGCCATTTGTTCTCGGTTCCTTCTTCGGAGGACTCAACCTCGACGGGCGCCTTGATGATGTGCAGTTTTACAACCGCGCCATCACGGCCGAAGATGCCAAGTGGCTCTTCGATAATCCCGATAGGGAACTGACAAACGTCGCGGAAGGCCCGATCACTTGGGACGCGCCCAACCCCAACACCACGGCCACGGATCTCATCGGAAATTCACCCATCACCTTCACGCCCTTCGAATACGCCGGAGGCAATGCCGATGGGACCTTCTTCACCGGCGGTGGCGGCACCACGGGCAATGCGGAACTGGATGCCGTCTACGACAGCCATGGCTGGAATGCCAACGGAGCCACCATCACGCTGGAGGGACTCAACCCCGGCGAATCCTATCAGATTCAGTTGTTAGGCGCCGGCGACACCCGCGGCTGCTGTGACACCCGCAATCAGGCAGGTGATGACGGATTGGGCAATGTCAGTGGCGACTTCGAACGGGGGAACACCTCGGTCGTCGGCAGCTTTGTCGCCACCGGTCCCACGAGGGATGTCATGATCGTCTCCGGAACGGAGAACGGCGTCGATCCGGGACTGAGCGGTTTCATCCTCACCGATAGCGCGGGCACCGTTCTCCACGCCGCCAATGTCGGCCGCGTCGAAGGTGACAACATCACCGTAAGCACGGCCGAGACGCCGCCTCCAGGCGAGCTGCCGGCGGTGAGTATCGACGACTTCGGCGGTCCGGGTTTCACCAACGGCTGGCAGTATGGCTATCGCAACGTGGACCTCGACAATCGCACCATCGACTACGATCCCAACGAGTTCATTCCTTTCCCCGAGGACTGGTGGACGGGTAACACCTGGGACGAACCCAATGCCGATGGCGACAATGTTCCCTGGACGGTCATCGCGAACAACAACGGCCATCCCAACGGAGACAATAATGGCGAACTGCACTGGGCCGTCCGCCGTTGGTTTTCTCCCGGGGGCGCCACGGACCTGACCTGGAACCTGGCCAAGCAGAACACCACCTGTGGCAACGGAGTCACCGGCGCCGTGCACGTCAATGGCACGCGAGTCGACAGCGCCACGATCGCGTTCGACGACGCCGTGGGCGTCGAGAGAACCGTGAGCCTCGATCTCGTCGCGGGCGACGTGGTCGATTTGATCCTCTCGCCCTTCGGCACCGACGACACCGATAACGACGGCTGCGACGGCTCCTTCTTCGGCATGTCCCTTCAAGAGGGCGCGCCGCCGGTCAGCGTGTTAGTCAACCTCGACGCCAGCGATCTCGCGGAAGGCGCCATTGCCACCTGGGCCAATGCCGGTGACCTCGGCGGTGACTTCCAGGCCTCGGGCGATCCCGTGGTCGAGATCATTGATGGCGTGGTCGGGGTGACCCTCGATGGCGATGGCGACTATTTTGAGGGACCACCCTCGACGCCGGCCATTGAAGGCGCCAGCCCGCGATCCATCATCGCCTGGGTTTACAATCCCGAGCTGCAGTCCGAA
>JANQJH010000505.1 GCA_028281705.1 Verrucomicrobiales bacterium | reverse complement strand
GGATCCGATCCGGTGAGTGAGTCCGGGAGCGCCTACGGACTGGCCATCCCTTCCAACGCGGTTCGAGTCGCGGTGGAAAACATCCTGGACCAAGGAGTGCCGAGTTACGGATATCTCGGGGTCTACCTCAAGGACATTTATCCTCACGAAGCCATCGCTCTGGGGCTGCCTTCAACGGAGGGATGCCTCATCAACGGGACCCTGGCAGGTTCGCCGGCCCATCGCGCCGGCTTGCTCAAAGATGATGTCATCACACGCTTCGATGGCAAGACGTTCAAGGGAATCCAGGAATTGGTGCACCTCATCCAGACGACCGAGATCGGAACTTCCATTGAGTTGGCCATCTTCCGGGATCGGGAAGAGAAACTCCTCACAGCGGTGATTCGCGGGAATGGATCGGTGGAGATTCCCGAGCCCACCGAGGCGTTGATCACCGAGAGTTGGGAACGGACCGGCCTCATGGTGGACTATGTGGCGGCGAGTGAACGCCGCCGGCGAGGCTATGAACCGTCCCGGCCCATGGTCGAGATCTCGGAAATCAGGCCTGCATCGGTCGCCGAAGAGATGGGCTTGCATCCGGGACTGTTGATTCATCGAGTGGATCACGTGCCGACGCAAACGCCCAAGGAGTTCTACGAGGTGCTTCGTCAGCGGCGGGAGGAGTCCACCGTCGAATTGACCGTCAGCTTGCCGGGGCGGCCGGGCGAGGTTGTCTTGCGAGTGCCGTTTAGTTAGGCTATCTTTCACCCGGTAACCACACTGCCTCATCATGGGAAGTTATCATCGGCCACCAGCCTCCCGGCCCAGGGCACACACACGTCCGCCGGCAAGGGGCCTGACATCCTCTAACAGTGCCCTCATCGCCGGAATCGCGACGGTCTTCGCCGTGGGAGGCGGGATTGCGTTCTTCCTCTGGCTTCACCAACCCGTGGATCCAATCGCTGAGGGGGAGGAGACTCCAACGGAAGTGGTGCTGGTGCGCCCCCCGGAAGTCGTCGTCACACCGACCGAGCCCGATCCTGTGGTCCCACTGATCGAACAAACGAATGAAGCGCCGGTGATTGAAATTTCCGAGCCCACCGGAACGGCTCCCATGGCGACGGTGAAGAACCTGGTTCGGAGTGTGCTGTTGCGAGAGCCGGATGGCATCACGAGCGTGCTCGGTGGCCAGTTAAGTGCCATCGAAATGGCGGGGCTACTATCCAACCTGCAAAATGCGGTGGTCAGCATCGATCGTGATCACCCGGTGACCGATCTTGGCCGTGAGGGTGTGGTCGAGCGCTGGTCGGTCAATTTGGTCAACCTGTCGACTGGGGCCGAGCATCCCTTGATTCTGCAATTCGAACCCGACGTCGAAGGCGCCTGGCATATCTCCAAGGTGGAACTTCCCCCTTCCCTGGAGATCACCGCGGCCGCTTCCGGCCCCGTCATCACCCAGGCCGAAAATTTCATTGAGAAGCTGACGGTGCGCAAGTTCGGCGAACTCGAACCCATGGTCATGGGAGCCTCCGTACCCCGGGAGAAGCTCGCCGCCCTGGGAATCATCTTCGATGAAGCCGAGTTTCAGCCAGATGAGAGCCGTCCCTTGAAGGCGACCAACGTCTCTGCAGATCGCGCCTGGTTCATCGCCAAGGTGCACTCCGAGAAATATGGCCTCGATTCTGAGTTTGGCTTGGAACTCCGAAGGGAAGGTGAGGAATGGCTCATCGAACGCATCAACCTCTCCCGGCTCATGCGGGAGTTTACCAAGATGGCCACGGGTGAGGGCGCCTACAACCCACCCCTGGTGAAGACCCCCACAGGGGGCGAGTCCATCGTCCTCTATTTCAGCTACGATGATCACCAATTGACAGCCCGGTCCCTGAAGCAACTCACCGTGGTGGCGGCGATGCTGAAGACCAGCGACGAAAAACGGATCCAGATTGGCGGCCACGCGGACGCCCTGGGAGAGGACGGTTACAATGACGCACTCTCTCAACTGCGGGCCCGCCGCGTCGCCGAGGCGCTGCAGTCCATGGGCGTGCAAGCGAGCCAAATTCAGCTCGAGGCCTTTGGGGAACGCCATCCCCTGAGTCCCAATCTCAATCCCGACGGCAGCGACAATCCCTCAGGTAGGGAGCGGAACCGGCGCGCGGAGATCTACCTCGATTTCTAACCTGCTAGCAAGCCGAGCCAAGTGATGCGGACACTCCTGTCCGCCCATTCTGCGTCCTGTTTGTCGAAGCCTGTCTGCAAGATCGAGGTGCTACCTCCTATTAGCCGAGGGACTTCAGTCCCTACGTTATATTTCCGCGATGAGAACCGCAAGATTGAGGTGCTAACAAATCGAGAACTTGCGACGGCGAAGTCTCACACACTCCCTCCCTACGACGACGAGGTATCAGAGGATACCGGCGCGCGCAGGCCGTATTCCTGGCGTTCCGTGAGAGGGATGAGGTTCAAGTAGTCCGCAACCCGAGATTCGATTTCGCGCTCTGATTGGTAGCCCGACCGGCTACCCGAGGTGGAGGGTCACGAGGCTCACCCGGGCGTGGTGGTGGAACAACTGTGGATCAGCGCCATCCCCAAAATGAGTGCTGCGGCGAAAACGAAGTTCTTCGTCATGGGATGAGCCTATCCCCGAACGGCACGTGTGGCCAGCCCGAAAGAGGATCTGCTGAACATCACTGGCAGTTGATTCAGAAAGAAGCGGGCCGGGAGAACATGGCCTCGATCTCGAGATCGAGATCCGCCCGGCAGATTTCGGTGTGGAGAATGGTGGTGTTCCCCTCTTCCGCGTGCAGGGCCTCCTCAAGACGGGGCCGAAGGCGCTCGAGATCCCGCGGGTGGCGGAGATACACTTTCAAGTTGTAGCCCGGCTGCTCGGTGACCGCGATCCAGGAAGCGAAGCCGAGTGCCTGGGCGAGCTGGTTGAGGTTCTCCAGGGTGACGTCGAACTGGCTGTGGAGGTCGCCCTGGTGAACCGTCTCGTGCCCGCGAATACTGGCGGTGCCCGAGATGTAGATCATGGAATCGGCCACGGCCGCCCGGGCAAAACTGGGCGACTTGGGACCGTAGCTCTGCGGGTAGTGGTAGGCCGGAGTCTGGTGAGGGTTCTCCAGGTAACGCGGTGTCTCGCTACCGGCGACAAAGGCCATGACGAATCGATTGTCCGGGGCACCGACGGCGGAGGCGGCCGGCATCTGGGACTCCGCCAGGGCGCCAAAATGATCGTCGAAGGCGCGCCGGCGACCGATGTTGAAGATCCGGTAGTTTTCCAGCCCGCCGCTCAGCTCGTTGATCTGCGGCACATAATGCCACACCCGATAGGCATGCTGATCTTCGCCCAGAAGGGCAAAGAGATCTCGATAGCACGCATAGCTCTGCGCCTCGAGATCGCCATCGATGGGACAAACGGCGATCCCCGCGAGCCGGTCGGGATGCCGAAGGACCTGAAAGCGCCCATGCTCCAGGCGCTTGCATTGGCCCGGAGTCATCGAGGCAATGCGCTCCGTCGCCGGGCCGGCGAGCACGGGAACGGGCAGAGCCACTTCGATCCCCTCTTCACCCTGGCCATTAGAAGCCCGTCCCGCACCGAATCGGATAGCGAGGGATCGAGTGGCTTCGGCCGCGACATTCATTCTTGGAGCATTAACCATGGGTGGCCCTAAGCTGTCAACGGCCGGGACCATGGACGGCGGGTTCCCACGGATTCTTCATTCTTCATTTCAATTCGTGAGGCTCTGGGTGAGATCGACGGCGTGAAAGAGGCGCTTGCGATTCGTCTTTCCGCGAAGCCGGGGGAATTTGCCATTCACCGTGAGGTAGTCTCCCCCCTTGGTCAGCATCAGTTTGCCATCCTTGATCTCCACCACCTGGATCCCCGCGTGGGCCGCGGCGATCTTGAGCTCCGTGCAGGCTAGCAGATTCTCTACCGGTGTATGCGCTGGCCCGAAGCGATCGCGCCATTGGCGTTCCAGCGCCTTGAGCTCCTTCTTCGTCGTGAGCTCGGCCAGCTGGCGGTAGGCCAGGATCCGCAGAGGCGCCTCCTCAATGTAAGTCGCCGGGAGGAAGGCGGGGACGATGTCGTCGTCCATTCCCTCAGGGCCGCGTCGGCTCTCGGAATTGCTCAGGAAATCGATCCGCAGGGGAACGTCGACCCGAGTGATGGTGTGGCGCCCTTGCATCGCCGCGATCGATTGCTTCAGGAGCTGGCAGTAGAGGTCGAATCCGACGGCCATGATGTGGCCGCTCTGTTGCGTGCCCAGGAGATTGCCGGCGCCGCGGATCTCGAGATCGCGCATGGCGATCTTGAAACCGGCCCCCAGGGAGGAGTAGTCGCGGATGGCCTTCATGCGCTTGCGCGCGTCCCCGGTACCGAGGAGATGCCGCGGAAGCAGAAGAATGGCGTAGGCCTTCCGCTGAGCCCGCCCGACCCGTCCGCGCAATTGATAGAGATCGGCGAGACCGAAACGATCGGCCCGATCGATGATGATGGTGTTGGCGTTGGGAATATCGATGCCGCTCTCGATGATGGTGGTGCAGGCCAGCACGTCGAGATCGCCGTCGACAAACTGCTGCATGACGCTCTCCAACTGCTCCTTGTCCATCTGGCCATGCCCCACACCGACGCGGGCCTCGGGACAAAGCTGGCGGATCTTGGCGGCGACATTGTCGATGCTGCCGACGCGATTGTGGAGGTAGTAAACCTGGCCGTTGCGTTTCAGTTCACGCTGAATGGCGTCGCGCACCAGGCGCTCATCGTAGGCGCAGATCGTGGTGTGCACCGGGAGGCGGTTAGGCGGCGGCGTCTCGATGGTGGACATGTCGCGCACGCCCATGAGTGACATGTAGAGGGTACGCGGGATCGGCGTGGCGGACAATGTGAGAACATCGACGAGGTGAAAGCGTTCCTTGAACTTTTCCTTGTGGCGGACTCCGAAGCGCTGTTCCTCATCGATGACGACCAAGCCGAGTTTCCTGAAGGCGATGTCTTTGGAAGTGAGGCGATGCGTCCCGATGACGATGTCCACGCTTCCCGTCGCCAGATCCCGGACCACGGCCCGCTGTTCGGCGGGCTTGCGGAAACGGCTGAGATGCTCGATCCGCACGGGGTAGTCGGACATCCGTTCGCAGAAGTGGTGGAAATGCTGCTGCGCCAGGACGGTGGTGGGCACGAGCATGGCCACCTGATGACCGCTCATGACGGCCTTGAAGGCGGCGCGGATAGCGACTTCCGTTTTACCGAAACCGACGTCTCCACAGATGAGACGATCCATGGGAAGTTCGCTCTCCATGTCCGTCTTTGTCTCATGGATGCTTTTCAACTGATCGCGCGTCTCCTTGTAGAGAAAGGCGTTCTCAAACTCCCATTGCCATTTGGTATCCTCGCTATGGGCGGTGCCCCGATAGGTTTGCCGGGAGGCCTGGAGCTTGAGGAGTTCCCCGGCGTAGTCCATGATGGCTCGTTCGGTCGCCTTCTTCACCTTCATCCAACGTCCGCTGCCTAACTTGCTCAGTTTGGGCACGCTCTTGCCCACACCGACATAGCGGGAAACCAGATGAGCATTCTCCAGAGGCACATAGAGCTTGGCCTCTTCAGCGTATTCAATGACCAGGACCTCCTCCACCTGACCGTCCCGGTTTCTTTTTTCGATGTCGAGATAGCGGCCAATTCCGTATTCGGCGTGAACCACGAAATCGTCCGGCTGAAACTGCGTGAAGTCTGACGGACCGGTGAATCTCCGCTGCCGGCTCACCCGCTTGAAGAGGCGCTGCGTGCGGCCGTGCTGGTAGCGCCCAAAGATTTCGGCATCGGTGAGGATCACCAGTTTGGCTTGTGGGATGGCAAATCCCTTGGCCAATCGCCCCTCGCAAAACTCCACACCAGCCCTCTCCAAGATCGGCCCGGGAACGATCTCTTTGAACCGGTCGATCTCTCCCCGGTTGTTGAAGTACATCCGAATGTGCCATTCGTCCTCGGCCCAGGCTTCCAGCTGGTCGGCAAACTCCTGGCGCCGCGCCTCCTGGAGGACAAAGTCGCCCGCATGAAATTCGCCTAACGGCCCGTCGGTCGTGGCCCAGGGAGCCGCTTTGCTCGTCGCCTTGGTGGCAAATTCGGTGAGGCGAATTTTGGCCAGCGCGACATCTTCCTCGCCACACTCGATGGCCATCACCGGGTCTCCCCTTCGCATGTACGCTTGTAGGGAGCTGAAGGCCTTATCGGAATCCTTCAAGAGGAGGGAGGTGCGCTCTAGCTGACGCACGGAGGTCTGGGTATCGATATCAAAGATGCGCACGGACTCCACTTCCCGGTCGTCAAATTCGATGCGGACCGGATCCGTCGCCTGCCAGGGAAAGACATCGACGATGCCGCCGCGCAGGGCATACTGGCCGCGCTCGTAGACCTGGGGGACGCGTTCAAAGTCCGCCTCCTGAAGTTGATCAGCGATCCACTGGAGATCCCACTCGGTCCCGAGATCGATCTGCAGTTCCTGCCGCTGGAGCGAGCCCGGTGCGGGAACGTTCTCCTCGAGACTCTCGTGGTGGGCCAGGACCGCTCGCCAGGTTTCGGCGGGCGCGCCCAGACGATGCAGGGTTTGCAGACGTTCCGCGGCGGTCTCCGGATCCGGAAGAGCGCCTTCAAAATGCACCGCATCGTGTTGCGGGAAATAAAGTAAAGGTTGGCCGGACCACACGGGGATCTCATTGGCCAACCGGTCCTGCTGGGTGACGTCCCGGCAGAGCACCCAGAGCGTGCCTCCATTGGGTCTCCGGTGGCACAGTTCCTCCAGGAGCCAACTGATCCAAAAAGCCTGGGCCGGTTCGGCAATCTGGTCCAGCGACCGGGCGGCCCGGAGCCCGGGACGGGTCAAGGATTCCGCCAGTTTGGCCAGATCAGCCAAGCGGACGAGCGTGCGACACGACACCGTGGCGACGGCTGGGTCGGGCGCGCGAGTCTTTGACATCGATCGGACCCTATGGCATCGGTCGTCCCAGCGCAATGCGGCGTCTCCCGTCCCCAGCGCCCTTCTTTCCTCTATCGTTCGCCTCTGACAATGCGCTCAAAATTCGCCCTCACTCTGACTTTGTCGCTCCTCCTCATCACCCCATCGACCACATTGCTGGCCCGCAAGGAAATCGACTTGGGCCCCGTCGAGAAATGGATCGAAGCCCAGTCGAAATTGACAAGCCTGCACGGGACATTCGTGCAGGAGCGCAAGATGAGCACGGTCAGGCGCACGTTTAAGAAGGAAGGCCTCTTTTGGTTTCAAGCCCCCGGGCGCGTGCGCTGGGAGATCGGGCAGGACTATCTCGCGGTGAAGAATGACCAAGAGGTGCTCATCATGGAGCCGAAAAAGAAAAAGATGAAGCGTCATCCCGTCGAGGTTCTCAAGGAGGACGATCGCTTTCGCGGGATCGCCTTCATCGAAGCGGGTTTCCCCAGAACCCTATCAGAATTTCAGAAAGGCTTCCAAGTGACCAAGATCGTCAAGGAAGACGACTACTACAGCGTGGAAACCAAGATCCGCGACGGCAAAGCCAGCCTGGCCCTGACCAAGTTGGTCTTCTACATTTACGAGAAAGACTACCAGCTCAAGGCCTTCCAGATGTTCTTTCGCGACAAGTCCACGATCTACAACCGCTTCACCCGGGTCTATCCTAACAAGGCCGTTCCCAAAGGCACCTTCAAGCCGAACACCGCCGGCTACGAGGTGGAAAATTAGTTAGCTCCCCAACCCTACGGGTCTCATCCCAGAAATAACCGAGGGACTGAAGTCCCTCGGTTATTTGGAAGCACCTCGATCGTGAAGAAGATGACAGACGGGGGCGGACAGGAGTGTCCGCATCACTTGGCTCCACTTATTTGGACGACTAGTTAACTAAACCAACCGGGCGATGTAGGAGGCAACGGCCTCCTGCCAGGGGCGCATGGCGTGCCCCGTGAGTTCTCGCAGCTTGGAGACGCTCATGGCAGTGTGCCTCGGGCGAGGCGCGCGGAAGGCCTTCATCTCCGCCAGGCGCAGACGTTCGATCTGGGGAAGCGGGCCGTTATCCTTCCCCCCAGAACCATATTTCAAGACGAAGATGGCGCGAGCGTAATCGTACCAGCTGACGGCTCCGGGATTGCACACGTGTACAATGCCGCCGCTGGACTCTCCAAGGTCGAGCAGATGATCGAAAGCGATGGCTGCGTCGTCGGCATGGGTCGGGCAGGAGAACTTGTCGTCGATGGCCGCCAAGACCTCACCCCGGGCTTCCCGCCCTAGCATGGTCTCAATAAAACTCGCCTTCTCCGGACCGAAGACCCAGGACACGCGAGCCACCCAGGCGCCCGGATGATTGGCCAGGACGGCCTCTTCCCCGGCGCGCTTGGTCAACCCATAGACATTGATCGGATTGGCCGGATCGGTTTCCTCCAGCGGGCGGTCCAGCTCGCCGTCGAAGACGTAGTCCGTGCTCACGTGAAGAAATGGCAGGGCGCGCCGCCGGCATACGGCCGCCATGATGCCCGGGGCTTCGCAGTTGATCTGCTGCGCCAACGCGGGGGCGTCCTCACAGGCCTCCAAACTGGTGAGGGCCGCCGGATTGATCAGCACCTCAAAATCGATCTCTCCTAACTGATCCGCGAGCCGGCTCGTGTCCGCCAAATCGAGCCGTTCCCGGTCCAGGCGGATGACCTCGTTTCCCAGCCGGGAATGATGGCGCGCCAAAGCACCGCCCAGCCGGCCGGTGACACCGGTAATGGCGACTCTCACGAGGAGTCGCGGAAAAAGTTGACCACCTTGTGCAGGGAATCCACCAGCTTGTCGATCTCCTCCGTCGTGTTGTAGAGGGCAAAGGAGGCCCGCGTGGTCGCCGCCACACCTAACCGATCCATGAGCGGTTGAGCGCAGTGATGCCCGACCCGAATGGCAATCCCGTCGCCGTCGAGAAAGGTACCCACATCGTGGGGATGCACGCCCTCGAGCGAGAACGAGATGACGGAGGCGCGCGTGGCGGTGTCGGGACCAAAGAGGGTGATGCCCGGCAATTCACGAAGACGTTGGACGCCATGCTGCAAGAGCGCGGCCTCGTGAGCCTGGATCCTGTCCCATCCGAGCGCTTCCAAATAGTCGAAGGCCACGCCGAGACCGATGGCGGCGCTGATGTTCGGGGTGCCGGCTTCGAAACGCTCGGGGATGGCCCGAAAGGTGGACCCTTCGAAGCGAACGCGTTCGATCATATCGCCGCCGCCCTGGTAGGGATCCATGGCGTTGAGAACCTCGGCTCGTCCCCAGAGCACGCCGATCCCATCGGGGGCGTAAACTTTGTGTCCGGAAAAGGTGTAAAAATCACAGCCCAAATCCAGCACGTCCACCGGACCGTGCGGGACCGCCTGGGCACCATCGATGAGCACCGGAATGCCCTTGGACTTGGCCGCCGCCACCAGTTCCTTGGCCGAGTTGATCGTCCCCAGGACGTTCGAGACGTGGGAGAAGGCCAACAAGCGCGTCCGGTCGGTCAGGGCCTCCACCGCCTGTTCCAGATCGAGTTCACCGGCATCCGTGATAGGGATGGCACGCACCTGGGCCCCGGTGGCATCGGCCACCAGCTGCCAGGGAATGATGTTCGCGTGGTGTTCCATGCCCGTGAGCAAAATCTCGTCTCCCGCCTGCAAGCGCGGGCGAAGGAAACACTGGGCCACAAGGTTGATTCCCTCCGTGGCGCCGCGGACAAAAATCACTTCTCGCGGCTCAATGGCGCCAATGGCACGGGCAACGCGCGCCCGCGCATGGTCGTAGCGCTGGGTAGCCTGCATGCTGAGGAAATGCACCCCGCGATGGATGTTGGCGTTCTCCCTGCGGTAGAACTCGGCCACGGCGTCGATGACCTCGTTGGGCTTCTGTGCCGTGGCCGCATTGTCGAGGTAGACCAGGGGCTTGCCGTGCACTTCCGTCGAGAGAATGGGGAAGTCGGCACGCACCTGAGCCACGTCGAAAGGGGCGACGTCAGAAGCGGCTGGCGAATCCTCGAGAGGCGTACTCACGGATGGAGGTAGGCCCGCCAGGGGGGCGAGTCAATAGACGCCGCGTCTCAGGGGGCGGTCGGGCCGCCTAACTCAAGCTTTTCACCGCAGAGACGAGGGCGGCCGGCGTCATCCCGAGCTCACCCATCGCCGTGCCACCCGGCGCACTGATCCCGAAGCGATCGATGCCGACAACCTGGCCGTTCTCGCCCACGTACTTCCACCAGAGACCGGAAACGCCGGCCTCCATGGCGACGCGGCGGGTGCAGGAACGGGGAAGGACCTCGGCGCGATAGTCTTCGGATTGCCGGTCAAAGCGCTCCATGCTAGGAAGCGAAACCACACGAACACCGTCCCCGAGTTCTTTCGCTGCGGCGACGGCGTGCTGAACCTCACTGCCACTGGCGATGAGGATCGTTTCCAGTGGTCCGGTTTCCTTGACGAGAATGTAGCCGCCCTTCAGGGCACCTTCCCGCCGTGCCTGGGCCGAGGCCACGTTGAGCATGGGCACGCCCTGGCGCGTCAACAGC
>JANQJH010000474.1 GCA_028281705.1 Verrucomicrobiales bacterium | reverse complement strand
TAAGGAGAGCCTACGATGCCTTAAAACTCAACTGCCGCGAGAACGACAAAAGGAATTGATTCAGGGAGTATTCTCTGAATCCTCTAAACTATTATAGATCTCACAAACCCGCTTTTCGATGGGCCACTACATCAGCAAGCGACTTAGACTCGGCGTCAGCACTACTGCGCCAAGCGGGTTGGTTCAATGTGCAGTAAAGGCAACCGCAATCATCGGGATTCTCTTCGCAGCACTTGAGCAGGTGTTGAAGATTCTTCTTTATTCGCCGCACATCTTTGAGCGTTTGCTCGAGCTTGACCAATTTTTTTTTCACGATGACTTGCACACGGCCACACGATTGCGTCGATTCGGCATCGAGGTCGAGAAGCTCGCGAATTTCCCTCAGTGTGAAGCCGATTTCTTTCGCCTTGCAAATGAAGCGCAAGCGATGCGCCGCTGTGTGGTCGTAATCGCGGTAGCCGGACTCCCCACGTCTTGGCTCGTCAAGGAGCCCCTCGCTTTCGTAGTAGCGTACGGTTTGGGGGGTGACCCCACCCATTTTGGCAAGTTCCGAAACTTTCATAATTTATTAATAATTATATTAACCTTATAGTAAACTATAAAGTGTAAAATTATCCCATGATAATGGTCACGGAGATCCATTGATGTTAGCCATCCTTGATCATGAAGATTGAGTATCTCTGTTATTTGTCCGCAACAGCGATTGTCTGGATCCTCCTGCAGGGTGGTGATTCACAGACTTTGAACTCAGATGAAGAAGCGTCGCTTCAATTGAGGAGGGTTGAGGAACAGCGGCTCTTGTTAAATTGGGAGATTCGGCCGGTGGAGGTGAACCCATTACGCATTACGCTGATCCGCCCGTTTTTCCCGCCCAAACAATTCCGTGAGTTCCGAGCCTCGTAGGCCATTCGATTGGTCCCCTCGGCCACGAGCCTAGATCAGGCAACATCTCGCCGCTTCCCGAGGCGCCGCAGCAAACTCAATGTGGGTGTAGTTGTCGCTGATCGCCCGTGAGTTGTGTGATCAGGCGCGGGTGTCAAGTGCGTTCGGCTTCCAAGGTAACCCTTCCTATTCGCTTCTTGCTGCAGAGCACGCATTATGTCCCTGCGGTTCTAGGACCCGGCGGGGCTCTGAGAGAACTCTCAAAGGAAATGGTCCGAAAGTCGAAAGTAGCGACCGATGCTAAAGATCGAGATGGCGAAGAATCGCTTGTTTCGGTTGGGCAAGATCGCAAACTGCGTGAACGATGATTCCTCGGGCTTCGATGGTGTAGAAAATCCCATACTTGGGGATGCGAAGCACCAGCCGTCGGTAAGATCCGGCGTAGATGGGTGCCATTTCTGGTAGCGTTCGCACCAAACGGAGCCCCGAGTCGATCACTCGAACAAGGGTGTCGCCAGAGCCTTCGTTGAATGCTTCAAGTCTAGCGTGAAGCCGGAGAAGATCCGCTTCGGCGCGACGTGTCCAAACGGCTTCAGGACGCACGAGATCCCAAGATGCGTGCTTTGACGGCGCTCCATGAGGAAGCGCTTCCAGGATTGTTTTGATACTCCTCCAAACGCTGATCGAGCGCTTTGACGATCTCCGGATCCGGTTCTTCAGCGATACACTCAGTGGCATCTTCGAAGAGCTCCGCCGCAAGGAGGAGCTTTTGCTCCGGGGTGAGGCGTTGTACCTCGGGGAGAGTTTCGACGATCATGTCTCATGTTAGGCGTTCGAGGAATTGAGGTCAATTGGAGAGCCTTCAGTTTTCGGCCAGTAGGGGAAGGCCAAGGTCCAAGGGTGGTCGAGGTGACCTTCGAAGTCGCGTTATCGCCAGAAGACGAGGCTCACGCAGCGCCTGGTCCTGGTCTACCGACTTCGAAGAACCAGCCCAGCAAGTGCCGATTCCGGTGCCGGACAGTCGTTCGTCATTCAGGGAACCATTCTATTGGTCACGGATTCGATCAGAGATAGAGTGGCGGCAGGCGTTTCCGCGCTGTAAATCGTTGAAGGTGTGTAGACTAACAAATCTAGTATGCCCGGTATTCGCCTCCGGGCAGTTGGTCAATTTCCACGAGCTCCAGATTAATTGGGCACCTATTGGGCCATTTCGGCCAAAGTTGGTCTAGCCCTAGAAATCCTCATCTAGGAGGTCTCGTAACTCCCTGACGGTAGGGAACTTAGAAAGTACGTGGACTGGGACTCGAACCCAGGACCAATTGGTTAAAAGCCAACTGCTCTACCAACTGAGCTATCCACGCTTTCTGCTCGTTTGGGAGGGCGACAGTAGGTGAAATGGACGGGGGCGCAAGCACAATTTGTGGCGACTTTGCCTCTTCTGAAGGCGGCTAGTTGGCACAGGTTTCGGGGTGGGTTTTTGGGGCGTGGAGGCGGCGCATGAGGCGGACGGGAGTGTCCGCACCACTGGGCTCCGCTGGTCTGGAAGCACTCCAACCCTACTACGGGGTCCTTCCCGGAAATTACGAAGGGACTGAAGTCTCTCCCACTTTCCTGGCGTCCAGCTAGGAGACTCCGAGGTGCTGCGCCAGGGAGTGGAGATCGTTCCCGGGACGCTCGAGGTGGAAGAAGGGGAGGCCGGCGGCGGCGGCGCCTTGGCCGTCGGTTTTGGGGTCGTCTCCGACGTGCAGGGCTTCGGCGGGGGTGGTGTTGGCGGCGTTGAGGGCGCGTTCGAAGGCCACGGGGCTGGGTTTGCAGGCGCCGAGGGCCGAGGAGTAGAGGATCTGGTCGACCAGGGGAGTGAGACCCAGGGAGTCCATGACGGCATTCAGGCGGGCGTCAAAGTTGGAGAGGACGACCAGGCGAAATCCGCCGCGGCGGAGGCGGGGCAGGACCTCGACGGTGTCCGAATAGACTCGCCAGGGCTGGGCGGTACCGTAGTGGGCGAAGATCTCGTCGAAACACCGCTCGACGGCCGAGTCTTCGGGGACGTCGTCGTCGATTGCTGCCGCCTCCAGGCAGTTCCGGACGATCGCAAGCCACCAGAGACGATCAACCCGCTCTCGGGATTCGGGAGGCGCCTCCTCTGCCCTTCCATCTTCCACGGTGTAGACGGGTGGGGAGGCCGTTTTCCAGCTCTGGAGGAAGGCGGCGGCGGCCTTCTCGGGATCGACGTGGATCCCGTGGCGCTGGGCAAAGTCGGCGTAGGTCTGGCCCGGGGTTTGGCGGAGGCCGAAAAGCGTGCCCACGGCGTCCAGAAAGAGGGTGCGGATGGCCATGATATGATGTCCACGCGCCGTCGCTTCGGCGAAGGAGGGCTGCCGGGCTTTTTTTCTCGGGCTAGGAATCTTCCTTGGCGCCGGCGGGCTCGGTGATCCGGTAGAGCGCTTCCTCGGTGCGGATGAAGAGGGAATCGTCGTCGGCGGCGGCAGAGCCCATGATGCGGCCATCGAGACGGTTCTCGGCGATTTTCTCGAAGCGGTCGCCCGGTTTGAGAACGAGGGTGAGCCCCTCTTCGGCGTGGAAATAGAGTTTGCCGTCGCCGTAGAGCGGTGAGGCCCAGTAGGCCGCTCCGCCGGCCCGTTCTTTCCAGACCAGCTTGCCCGATTTGGCGTTGAGGCAGGTGATGAGACCGCCCTGATCGCTGACGAAATAGAGGTGCTCGCCGATGAGGATGGGGGAGGGCGCCGTGGGGACATTGCGCCGGTAGGACCAGGCGATCTCGGCTTCGCCACGGCCGTCGGCGCGGATGGCGTACATTTCGGATTTCATGAAGCCGGTGGCGATGAAGATCAGCCCGTGGCCCACGAGCGGCCGGGGTACGTTGGAAAAGCCCAACCGCCCATAGGGCATCTTCCAGAGTTCGTCGCCCGTAGCGGGATCGTAGGCGTAGAGCCAGTCGGCGGCGTTGGAGAGCAGTTGATCCCCGCCGCCGAGTTCGGCGATCAAGGGCGTGCCGTAGGCTTTCTTGAGCTGGGGATTCTTGTTCATCTCCCCCGAGCGCGCCGTTTTCCAGGCGATCTTGCCGGTCGCTTTTTCGAAGGCGACGACGAACTGGGCATCACTTCCGTCCATGTGGGCGATGAGATGATCCTTCCACAGCACGGGACAACTGCCGGGGCCGTTCTCGTGCATCACGTGGAGCTTCTGGTTGGTCCACAGGACCTTGGTGCTTTCGGTATCGAGACAGGCGGTGCCGTAGGCGCCGAAATGAGCGTAGAGCTTGCCGTCCTCAATGATCGGGGTGGGGGAGGCGTAGCTGTTTTGCCTGTGGATCCACTGGGGTTTTTCCACCTCGAGCAGCGGGATCTGGTGGAGCAGTTCACCGGAATCGCGGTCGAGACCGATGGCGTGGAGTTCCACCTTGGCGAGCAAGGTTAGCGGTTGGCCGCCGGTGTTTTTCTTGAGACGCTCCTTGGCGTCGTCCGGATCCGCCGGGGTTTCGAAGGCGGTGGTGAGCCAGATGCGATTGCCCTCGATGACTGGAGAGGACCAGCCGCGGCCGGGGATGGGCGTCTTCCAGGCGATGTTCTTGTCTTCGCTCCACGTGGTGGGCAACTTGCCCTGGGCATGTCCCTGACCGGTGGGGCCGCGCCACTGGGGCCAGTCGGCCTGCACGGAACCCTGGATGAGCCAGAGCAGCGCGGCGGCGACGGCATGGAGCGGGAAACGAAAAGAAGTACGGGAGGGTTTCTTCATGGGAGAGGGGGTTTTCGCGAATGGGGAGCCTTTGCCCTGTGGTGTCTGAGGACGGACTCAGTTCTTGTAGGCGCTCTCCGCCAGGGCCTTGAAGGCCACGATGGCCTTGGCGACCTCGTCCTTGGGGCCGGTCATTTTGATGAACACCGCCCCTCCGTCGCTGGCGAGGATGGCGGCCAGCATGGCGTGATCTTTCAGCGGCGTTTTCTGGCCAAATGGCGGGCCGCTGAGAAACGTGCCCTCGAGGTGGAGGAAGTCGATCTTGCCTCCGGCGAGCTTGGAGGTCTCGACCTCTTTGGGGGTGCCTTGGAACTGACCCTTCCAGCGGGCGATGTTCGCCGTGACGGAACCGCCCTGGCCTTTGCCAAAATGATAGAAATCGGCATCGAGTCCCTCTTTGAGGGCGTCGGTTTTGTAGGTCATTCCACCCGCACTCATGGCGCGGGCTTTTGCCTTGAGGGTCCATCCCTCGGTAACGAGAAAACGGAGAGTCCCCGCGGTGAGTGTGGAGGGCTCGGATTTGGCTTTGGCGGCGTTCTCGTCGGCAGCGGCGAATCCGATGAGCGTGGCGCCGGCCAGGAGTGAGGCAAAGACCGTTTGGATGAGGGTGCGCGAATAGGTCATGACGTGGGAATGATGGCAGAAATTGCCTGGTCCGCAATCGAAAGCGAGGGCGCAGTCCCACTGGGAAATGCGGAAAAAATGACACTTGAGCCGTGGGAGCGAAGACGCACAGGTCGGCTTGAGTGAAGGAGTTATGGATGGCGAGAGACCTGCCGCGGCATGCCCTTGAGGATCGTGGACAAGAATTCGGTGGGCTGCGGATCCGGCGGAGATTGCGCATTGATCGTGGCCGGGGCTTGAATTGCTAAATACTCAGCAATTACGGCTTGCTCTCAGAGCAGCTGATGGCACGGTGGACAGATGAACTTGCTGTCCTGTGTGGCTTGGATCTGTTTGACGGCGACGGTTTTTGCGATAGGCGCTTCGGTGGCGTCTCACGTGCCGCTGGGTGGGGCGATGAATCTCGCTCCGGTCACGGATTCCCCGGCGGAAGCGGCGGAGGTGGATGTACGTCCCCGCGTGTTCTCCGCGACCGGTGTGCCCGCTCGGTCGGTTGATCTGCAGGGGACTGGTTTGAATATGGATTGCCGGACGATGGCCTGGTAGTTCGAGGTGCTTGGGAGGGGTGCTGGTGGAGTCGGGGCCCGTGGGGGCGATTGACTTTTGCTCGAGGCGACGTTTTGATGCCGACCCCCCATGGTGGCTTTTCTTCGTGCATTTTTCGTCATCGGTGGCAGCGGCGTCGTTTTCTCGCTGCTCGCCGGGTGCGGCACGTTCATCAATCTGGATCCCCGAGTCCAGTCTCAGATCCCCGATTCTTGGACGGCGGTGGAGGTGCCGGAAGGGAGTGTCACGGGGTGGCTGCACGATTTTGATCAGTCGGCGGTTTTGTTCCCCCTGGTGGAGGAAGCGATCGGGCAGAACTACAATCTCGGCGTTTCGGTCGCCCGGGTGAGGCAGGCCACGGCGCGGGCCAACATCGCGGGGGCGGCTCTCTTGCCCCAGGCCGGAGCCACGCTCTCCGGGGCACGGTCGCAACGCCTGCGCGGTTCGAACTTTGATAAGATCACGGCCAATCAGTTCAGCACCAGTTTTGACGTCAGTTGGGAACTCGATCTCTGGGGGCGTCTGCGCGATCTCCGCAGGAGCGCGCTAGCGGAAATGCGAGCGTCCGAGGCAGACTATCAGGCGGCGCGCCTCTCCCTGGCGGTCAACGTCGTGGGGACGCTGCTCAATCTGGTCGAAGTGCGGCAACAAGCGGATGTGGCTCGGCAGACTCTGGCAAGTTTGCAGACCAATCTCGCCATCCTCGATGCCAAGCTGGAGGCGGGTGACGTCGATGACCGCACGGCCTTGGAGATCACCTTGAGCCGGTCGGACGTGGCGCGGGCGGAGGCTTCACTGGCGTCGGATGAACGTCAGGCG
>JANQJH010000473.1 GCA_028281705.1 Verrucomicrobiales bacterium | reverse complement strand
CCCACGGGTGAGGACCCAGGAGAAACTCCCATGGAAGCTTCCCAACGGAGTACGAGAGAGACGATTCCCATCGCGAACCCGCAGCCAACGATCTAGTGGGGCTATGGAGCCCTGGAGAGTCCGATCCATCTGGAGTTTTCTTTCGTGATACGGAGTGTATCGTCGCTACATTGATATGACCCTTGAAGAACTGAGAGATCTGATTGCCAGCGGCGAGACGGATCGCGTGGAAATGACACGGGGGGCTCAGGATATTGAAAAGTTCCGTAAAGCGATTTGCTCATTCTCCAACGATATGGCTAGCCGAGGACTTCCCGGCTATCTCTTGATCGGGGTTGACGAAAAGGATCCCGATTACCGGCTGCCGATTACCACGGAGATGCTGGAGAGATTGGTTTCTCTTCGTTCGGATGGCGCGGTGATGCCCCTTCCTAGAATGAATGTGGAACGTGTCTCCCACCCGGACGGGCGCGGAGAGATGATAGTGGTTAAAGTCCATCCGCACGATCTGCCTCCCGTCCGTTACAAAGGGCAGATCCACATCAGGATTGGTCCACGCAAAGACGTCGCCAGCGAGGCCGAGGAACGGGCCTTGATCGAACGGAGAGCGGCAAGGTTCCCGACTTTCGATGCGACACCTTGCCCAGAGGGCGACCTCAATCGGCTTGACGTCGAGACATTTAGGCGATCCTACCGGCCTCGTGCGATCGCTGCGAACGTGATTGCGGAAAATGAACGGGATATTGCCGAACAGCTTGCTGCACTGCGCTTCTACAATCTCGATCAAGATTGCCCGACAAACGCCGGGATGCTGGTCTTCGCTTTCGATCCGCTTGACCTCATTCCCGGCGCGAAGATTCAGTTCGTGCAATTCGATGGTCCTGGACTGGCTGATGAAGTACTGGCGGAAAAGTTGTTCACCGGTAATCTCATCACCATTCTGGCGGAGCTGGACGTATTCTTGCGCGGACGCTTTACTCAAAAGCCGGTTAAGGAATCGGACCTTCGAGAGCGTGCCGTTTTCGACTTCCCACCCGAGGCAGTGCGAGAATTGTTAATGAATGCCGTCTTGCATCGCGATTACCAGTCGACGAGTCCCATCCGTCTCTATCAATTCAGCAACAAAATCGAAATACAGAATTCCGGGGGACTCTATGGTGAGGCGTCTCCGGAGAACTTCCCTCGCGTCAATGCGTATCGGAATCCGATCATCGCCGAGGCGATGCATGTGCTTGGTTATGTGAACCGCTTCGGGCGAGGCATTGTGCGTGCCCAGCGTGCCATGTCTGACAATGGCAGTGCTGAACTCGTTTTTGAATACCATCAGAGTCACTTCCTCGCCGTCATCCCCAAGCACGCCATGCGATGAGTACCATAGCGTTCTTCAATAATAAGGGTGGCGTGGGTAAAACGACGTTGCTCTACCATCTCTCATGGATGTTCGCGGAAATGGGAAAACGGGTTCTGGTGGCTGACTTCGACCCACAAGCGAATCTGACATCGATGTTTCTCACTGAGTCGGTACTTGAGCAGTTGTGGGATCCCGATGATGAGCAGGACGAGAGCGTCATGGCCCCGCTGAATCCGATTATTCGGGGATTGGGTGACATCGGCCCAACACCCCTCAAGGAGATTGCTGCTAACATCCGACTGATTCCGGGTGATCTCAGCCTGTCCAATTTCGAGATGAGCCTTTCGGAGTCGTGGGCGAAGTGTCTGGATCGTCAAGAACCTGCATTTCGTACCACCAGTTCTCTCTACAGGATCATACGAAATGGGGCCAAGAGTTTCGATGCCGATCTGAACATGATCGACGTTGGACCCAATTTCGGCGCCATCAATCGGGCAGCACTGATTTCCGCCGATTTTGTTGTCGTCCCAGTTGCGCCGGATCTCTTTTCCATTCAGGGCCTTCGTAACCTGGGACCAACTCTGAAGAAATGGCGTGAGGAATGGCAGACGAGGCTTCAACTCAATCCAGCGAACGATTTGCCGCTGCCCGTTGGTAGAATGCACCCCCTTGGCTATGTGGTGCTTCAATTTGGAATTCGCGATAGCAGACCAGTCGCTGCCTACGACAAGTGGGCCAAAAGGATACCTTCGACATTCTTAGAGAAGGTTCTCGGGACGGTCCCTGATGAGGGCGTATCCTCTGATCAGTCAAACTGCCTTGGCCTTCTCAAGCACTATCGGAGCCTGATGCCGATGGCCATGGAAGCACGCAAGCCCATTTTCCAGCTAAAAGCTTCTGACGGGGCAATTGGCGCGCATACCTATAGCGTAGACGATTGCCGGAAAGATTTTCGACGGCTGGCAAACCAGATTCTCCAAGCCCTCAACTCTCAGGAACAGAGCTAAACGAGGGCGGCTAAGCCTCGAGATTCGACTCCTTATTCACCGTAGATGACAAGTTTGTCATCTTGCGGTCACCGGAGGGTCATGGATAGGCGGTTTCTTGATTCGTAAGTCATTGCGTTTGGTGAGCCTTGAACCGCCGCTGCCAACGTTGCTCGGAACCTTCTATTCTTCCTGCCATGAACATTCGACTCCCTCTCGCTGTCTGCATGCTCACGATGATGACGGCGTTTGGAGAAGAGGACGCTTCTGCAGTCACCGCGGAGGGGCGCCAGTTTTTCGAATCCAAGATCCGGCCGGTCCTGGCAGAGTTCTGTTACCAGTGTCACTCGAGTGAGGAGAAGATCCGGGGCGGGCTGGTACTCAATACGAGGGAGGGCATGCGTCATGGCGGCGACTCAGGCAGTGCCGTGGTGCCCGGTGAACTCGAATCCTCACTTCTTTGGAAGGCGGTCACGTGGTCGGACAGCGAGCTGGAAATGCCTCCCAAGCAGAAGCTACCGGCCAATGCCATCGAGGACATCCGGCGATGGATCCTCATGGGGGCCCCCGATCCCCGTGTGGTCGATGCGGAGCCCGTCCTGACGGAAATCGATGTCGAGGTTGGCCGGGATTTTTGGTCGTTCAAGAATCCGGTGAAGCCCAAGCTGCCAACGGTGCGAAATCGCTCCTGGCCCACCTCGAAAATCGATCGCTTCGTCTTGGCCAAGCTGGAATCGAACAGGCTCAAGCCGTCCGTGTCGACCGGGTCTGAGAAACTCCTGCGCCGCGTCTCCATTGATCTCACAGGCCTCTTGCCCTCACCCAAAGAAATCGAGGAGTTTGTCGCCGCGTGGAAGGGCGATCCCTCGGCGGCATATCGGCAGAAGGTGGATGAACTCCTGGAGAGCAAACACTTCGGTGAACGTTGGGGCCGTCATTGGTTGGACGTGGCACGCTTTGCTGAGTCCAGCGGCAAAGATCTCAATGTGACCTTTCCCCACGCCTGGCGCTACCGGGACTATGTCATTGATGCGTTCAACGACGACAAGCCCTACGATGAGTTCATTCGAGAACAGATCGCCGGAGATTTGCTGCCGATGAAGGACGATGAGGACTGGCAAGAGAATCTGATTGCCACGGGCTTCCTCGCCATGGGCCCCAAGGGTTTGAATGAGAGGAATCCCCGTCAATTCGCCATGGACCTGGTGGACGAACAAATCGATGCCACCTCACAGGCGATTCTGGGACTGACCATTGCCTGCGCCCGTTGTCATGATCACAAATTCGACCCCATTCCTACGGTCGATTACTACGCCATCGCCGGCATCTTCCAGAGTAGCGTGACCCATTTTGGCACGGTGCGGGCCGGGACCAATCGGCGGGCGAACAATCTTCTCGAGTTGCCCATTGCCGACGAGGAACCGGTGAAAAGTTATTCCGGTCGCGAGATCGCGGCGATCAAGACCCGATTGAAAGAGGCCGAGCAGTCCTTCGCCGAAGCCGTCCAGGCCAACCGGCGCCAGCGAGTGCAACAGGCCATGCGGCAAAACGGGAGGGCGAACGGGTCAACAGTGGCGCCGGCGAACCCGCTCAATCTGCTTCGTCTCCGGTCCACCGTGGCGCAGTTGCGGGCGCGGCTCGAGGGCATGGACGAGAACGGCGACGCGAAATCTCTCGTCATGGGAATGCAGGACAGGCGGCGACCGGTCGAGGCCAACGTCTTGATTCGAGGCGAGGTCGACAAGCCGGCGCAGAAGGTGCCTCGAGGCTTCTTGCAGGTCTTGCCCCACACGCATTCAGCGACGGCACCCTCGCGGGATGAGAGCGGCCGCATGGAGTTCGCCCAATGGCTGACCTCGAAGGACAACCCGCTGACGGCTCGGGTCATGGTCAATCGCATCTGGCAGCAGCTTTTCGGAAGAGGATTGGTGGCCTCGGCCAACGATTTTGGCGCCACCGGCCAGGCGCCGACGCATCCGGAGCTTCTCGATTATCTGGCGATCCGATTCATGGAAGAGGACTGGTCTATCAAGACCCTCATTCGCGAGCTGGTGGCGACGCGGACATACCGGCAAAGTAGCGCGTTTGATAGACTGGCACACACGAAAGATCCTGACAATGCCCTTCTCTGGCGCATGCCGCCGCGTCGCCTGGACGCCGAAGCGCTGCGGGACAACATGCTTTTGGTCGGTGGGCGATTGGATCGGGATCGACCGCAGGGTTCTCTCGTGGCCGAGGTGGGCGACGCCGCTTATGGCCGCCAGCTGAGACCGGAGCGTTTGGAGCGTGCCGTCGAGTATCGTTCCGTCTACTTGCCACGGGTGCGCGATGCGCTGCCGGAATCCTTGGATCTCTTTGACGCGGCCGATCCCAATCGCGTGTCGGCGATTCGCGAGATCACCAACGTTCCGGGGCAAGCGCTCTATCTGATGAATAATCCCTTTGTCATTGCTCAAGGCGAAGCCCTGGCGCGTCGGTTGTTCCGGGAAGCGGAAAGTGCGGAGGAGCGCGTTTCCCTGGCCTACGCCATCGTTTACGGCCGCTCGCCATCCCGTGAGGAGCGAGCCTCAGCCATCAACTATGTCCGCCAGTTTGCCCGAGCTGCCAGAGAGTTTCGCGACAGGCGTTCCCGACGCGATACCGCCTTCCTCGCGATGGCCACGTTTTCTCAAAGCCTCCTGGCCTCGGCGGAATTTTGCTACGTCAACTAGCTAACTAACATTAACAACGATTCGCGCTTCCATGAACCCGCCCAGTGATCTCCCTCCCGTCTCCCGGCGTGCCACGTTGAAATCGATCTCCAGCGGATTCGGCTACCTCGCCTTTGCCGCCATGGCGCACGAGCAAGCGCAGGCCGAGACCGAGGCTGCGCCGGTGAACAATCCTCTGGCGCCAAAGAAGCCCCATTTCAAAGCGCGAGCCAAGCGGGTGATCTTTCTTTCGATGCGGGGGGCGCCCTCTCATTTGGACACGTTCGACTACAAGCCGCAGTTGAAGAAGGACGATGGCAAGCCTGGTAAATATGCCAGGCTGCGGAGCAACAAGCTTCTCGGTTCTCCCTGGTCCTTCGCCCGCCACGGCCAGAGCGGTCTGTGGGTTTCCGAACTCTTGCCGGAGTTGGCCGGGCATGCCGACGACCTGTGTGTGCTCCACGGCATGCACACCGATGTGCCCAATCACCCCCAGGCACAGACCCAGATGCACACTGGGAGTTTTCAGTTTGTCCGCCCTTCACTGGGCGCCTGGTCGCTCTATGGCTTGGGCACGGAGAATGCCGACCTCCCCGGCTTTGTCGCGCTCAATCCGCCGACGGGGAACGCCCAGCAGTTCGGCAGCGCCTTTTTGCCCGCGATCTATCAGGGGGCGCGCTTCGGATCATCGCAACGTCGTTCTGGCCGGCGAGCCCGTGGCGGTGGGCGATCCGCCGTTCCCAACATCTCGAACCCCCGGCTCAACCGGGATCTGCAGCGGCGTCAGCTGGATTTCGTGCAGGAACTCAATCGCGGCCAGCTGGAACGCGACCGCTACCAGCCGGAGATCGAGGGCATGATCGAGTCCTACGAACTCGCGTTCCGCATGCAGGACGAGTTGCCGGAATTGATGGATTTGGCGGATGAATCCCAGGAAACTCTCGATCTCTACGGCGTCAATGGCCGTGAAACGGACCGTTTTGGACGCCAATGCCTCCTGGCGCGCCGGTTCTCCGAAGCGGGTGTCCGGTTCGTGGAGCTGACGCATGGAAACTGGGACCACCATCGCAATCTGACGACCGATCTACCGGCGCGCTGTCAGGAGATCGACCGGCCGATCGCGGGCCTGCTGACCGATCTCCAGCGGCGTGATTTGCTGAACGACACCCTGGTGATCTGGGCCGGTGAGTTTGGACGGACGCCGCACGGTCAGGGCGGCGACGGCCGCGATCACAACAACAAGGGCTACACCACGTGGATGGCCGGCGGTGGGGACAAAGGCGGTTTCCGCTACGGGGCCGCGGACCCACACGGATACGAGGCCGTGGAGGGCAAAATGCACATCCACGATTGGCACGCCACGATCTTGCATCTTCTGGGTTTGGATCACGAGCAGCTGACTTTCCGCCATGCCGGACGCGATTTTCGCCTCACCGATGTCCATGGCCAGGTGGCCTCGGAGATTTTGGGGTGAGGGTGGAGCTTTCGGTTGCGGTGTAAAGGGTGGGGCCAATTGTAATTGGAAATCCAGATGGGCTTCGTTATACACGGAGGCCTTGGAACCATTCAATTAGCTGCCCTTTTCCTATGAGTGATCATCAACCGAAACCGCTGTTTTACATCGTAGTGGGCGTCGTCGTGGCGGCCCTTCTCGCCTTTGCCCTGCGGGGTGTCCTCTTTCCCAAAGCCAGTGATGAGGGAACGTCAGACAATGTCGTGATCTCACCGGAAGATCTGAGCGGACAGCCGCCGGGAGGCGGAGACGAGGATGCTGCGGCCGCCAGCGTGGAGGCGGCCGACGCCAACGTGCCTACCACGGTCAAGGAATACAATTACGTCGCGCGCGAGATATTGCCTCCGGTGAAGGAGAAGAGTGACTATCAGCCTCTCCAAGACCGGACGGTGAAGTTTGCTCTCAATGTGTGGGCCGGCTGGTCTCCTATCATTCTGGCAAACGGGGGTTCGAAGCCGGGCAAGGTCTGGACGACCCCGGGAGGAGAGGATTTCAAGGTGGAACTCGTGCTCATCGACGATCCCGTGGCCATGCGTGACGCCTATGCCGCCGGACAGGTCCACATCGGCTGGGCCACGCTCGATATGGTCCCGCTTTTCATGGATGAGTTGAAAAAAGATAGCCGGATCATGCCCCGCATCTTTCAACAGGTGGACTGGTCGAATGGGGGTGACGGGATTGTCGTTCGCCGGAGCGCGGCCAAGGATCCGCAGAATCCCACGATGGCTGATTTGCGGGGCAAGAAGGTCGTTCTGGCACAGAACTCACCAAGCGAGTATTTCGTGCTCAACGCCTTGGTCAACGGCGGGGTGCAACCGGCAGAAGTGAATTTCGTTTACACCCAGGACGCCTTTCAGGCAGCTGCGGCCTTCAACGCGGACAAATCCATCGCCGCCTGTGTCAGTTGGGCCCCCGACATCTACAACCTGAGCGAGGTCGAGGGAAATCATCTCCTGGTGAGCACGGCCACGGCGAACAAACTCATTGCCGATGTGTGGTTTGCCCGAGCCGATTTTGCCCGTGATCACGGAGATATTTGTGAGGGTATCGTCCGTGGGATCTTTGCCGGCATGGAAGAGATGAAAACCACAGCGGGGCGCCAACAGGCGGCGGCGCTGATGGCCGATCTCTATGGGATACCGGCCGACGAATGTCTCGCCATGTTGGGCGATGCCCATTCGACAAACTACGCGGAGAACCGGGACTTCTTCCTCAACCAAAACAACCCGGCAAATTTCGAGCGCACGTGGAACACGGCCTATTTGCTCTATCGCAAGATGTCCAAGGTAGGCCCGCCGGTGAATTTTCAGGAGGTGATGGATTTCTCCATCCTGCAAAAGCTGGAAAGCGAAGAACCCTACAAGAGTAGCCGAAACGAGTACCAGGTGCGTTTTGCTCCGAAGACCGTCCAATCGATCAAGGCCGAGGGGACGGAGATCCTGACCAAGACGGTGACGATCCATTTCTTTCCCAACAGCTGGGACTTGGAAAAGAAAGTGACCAAACGTGAGGGCGGCAAGGATGTCGAAGTTCCCTACGATCCCAACGTCGGCTTCACCCTGGAGGAAATTGGGACCTTGGCCGGGCAGTATGGAGCCGCTAACATCATCATCGAGGGCCACACCGATGCCAGCATGCGGGGACAAGTGAGCCCCCAGTTGGTCAAGCAATTGGCCGAGTACCGGGCGAACGCCGTCAAGGAGGCTTTGGTCTTGAAGTACACCAGCCTCGACCCCAATCAGTTCTCGGTTGAGGGTGTCGGTTGGGACCGGCCCTCGGATCCCCAGGATCCGGACAACCACGCGAAAAATCGCCGCGTCGAAGTGCGCGTCCTCGCCCTGGAAAACCCGGAGTAGACTGACTGCGATCGTTCTCCAGGTTGTCCATGCGCCTCTTCTCCAAGCCGCTCTTCATGGGTTCCTCCTGGGCGTATCTGACACGGATCCGCTCGCACCCCGGCAAGGCTACGAGCCTGATCGCCGGCATCGTCGGTGTGTTCCTGCTGCTTCTGATCTGGCATGTCCTTACGATGGGGCCGCCGGAGAAGCGGATCATGAATCGCTATGCCTTGCCCAGCGTCGGGGAGACGCTGCAATCACTCCCCTCACTGTGGTTTGAGCGCGAGTTGTCCCGTAGTGCCGTGGCCAGCCTCGGCCGCGTCCTCGGCGGGTTTTTCCTCGCGGCTCTCATCGCCATGCCCCTCGGTGTCCTGGCCGCCTGTTACCCCATTCTCAACGCCCTTCTCCGGCCCATCAGCATCTTCGGGAGAAATGTACCCATCGCCGCCCTGATTTCCCTTTCCCTGGTCTGGTTTGGCATTGGAGAGACGCAGAAGGTGATGTTCATTTTTTGCGCCACGGTGGCCTTCATCCTCTTTGATTCCACTCACGCGGTGGAAGGCGTGTCCAATCGGTTTCTCGATACCGCCTACACCCTGGGGGCAGGGAAAGATGTCCGGGGCGGGTTGATCGCTGCCGCCGTCACGGGCCTGATTTACGGTTTGATCATCGGCCTGGCGTTCAGCTGGCTCTCCAATACCGGGCAGGGCATTGGCGATATCCTGAAGTCGGGTTCGTTCTGGTGGGCCGCCCTCATCGGAGGCGGGCTGGGGGCACTGCTTTGGTATCCCATCTGGGGGAATCAGGTGGTCTCCAAGGTCATGCTTCCTTTGGCCATGCCTAACATCTACAACAGTTTGCGGCTTCTCTTCGGTTTGGCATTCGGTTATATCATGCTGGCCGAGTTGATCAATGCCCAGGCCGGCCTGGGACATCTGATCAATATGAGCCAGCGACGGGGACCCCGCGAGCACATCTACCTTTGTCTCATCATCATCGCCACGATCGCGTTCGTCATCGATCGCCTCGCTCTCTGGCTGCAACACAGGCTCTTTCCCTACGTGCGTCATGTCGAGAATTGAGCTCTCCATTGGTTCCACGCCCTGTGAGGTGAAACCGGTCGAACAGGGGGAGCAAGCAACCGATGCGGGGCCGGCCATCATCGAGCTGCGCGACGTGGGCAAGACCTTTGCGCCCGGGACGCCAAAGGCCTTCACCGCCATCGAAAACGTCTCTTTTCGGGTCGCTGATCGGCCCGGTGAGGGCGAGTTTATCGGCATCCTCGGTCCCAGCGGTTGTGGCAAAAGCACCATCCTGCGATTAGTCGCCGGTCTCGGACCGCATTTTCCGCCAACCGAAGGAGAAGTGCTCCTGCACGGTCAGCCGGTCTCCGGGCCCGGTCCAGATCGAGGCATGGTCTTTCAGGACTACACCAGTTTCAGCAATCGCTCTGTGATCGACAATGTCGCCTTCGGGTTGGAATGTCAGGGCGTTCCCAAGGCCGAACGCTATGCCCGGGCGCGCGACTGGATTGAGCGGGTCGGGCTCGATCCCGATAGCGATTCCTTCAAATACCCGCACCAGCTCTCGGGAGGGATGAAACAGCGGGTGGCCATCGCCCGGACGCTCATTCTCGAACCGCGGATCATCTTGATGGATGAGCCTTTTGGCGCCCTCGATCCCGTCACGCGGCGGCGCATGCAGGGCTTGTTAGTCGAACTCTGGCGCGATTTGGAGGCCACGGTCTTCTTCATCACCCACGACGTGCGGGAAGCGGTTTACCTGGCGGATCGGGTTTACATTCTGAGCAACTCACCTGGCACGGTGCTGCACGAACTGCAGGTCATGCCTCCGGATCGGCCCTCCCGGGAAATGAATCGGGACCCCGCCTTCCTCGAGTCGGTGCATCAAATCAGCGAACTTTTGGACGAACTCGAGGAGGGGCGCGATTGATTGATTTCTGAACTGCCCTGTGGCATGGACACCGGACAACGTCATGGCTGAGAGTTTCTCCCAACGCCTCAAACGCGCCTTCAAGTGGCATTGGAATCTCCTTTTTCTCGGAGCGGGCGCCACGGTGGGCCTGCTCTCGGACTCGCCAAGCGTCATTCTGCCGGCCGTCCTGGCGGGGGAACTCGCCTACCTGGGGTTCCTCGGTCTCAACCAGCGGTTTCAGAATGTTCTCAGAGGCAAGAAGTTAGTCGACGAGCAGGACAACCGGCTGCGCGTGCGCCATTTGGTCGACTTTCTCTCCACCCGGGACCGCCGGCGCTTCGAATTGCTGCAGAAGCAATGCCGGGAGCTGACCTTGCTTCAGCGCCGGCTGGATTCCCAACGTGCCGTCGGAGGCGCTCACGGTGATCAGTTCCGCACGGAATCCCTGGACAAACTTCTCTGGCTTTTTCTCAAGCTTCTTTATCAAAAGACGGGGATCGACCGGTTTCTCGACCAGACGGACCGTGAAAGTTTGGGCGTCCAGTTAGAAGAAGCGACGAGTGATGTTTCGCAAGCCGAAGCCGACGGGCGCGACGAGCGCTTGATTCAATCGCTGAATGAGAAACGAACGACCATGGAGAGCCGGGTGGCTAACTACGATCGGGCGATGGAAAATTCCGATTTGTTAGCGGCCGAGATCGATAACACGGAGCAGAAAATCGTCCATCTCTGCGAAGTGGGGATGAGCAATCGGGATTCATCCAGTCTCAGCCATCAGATCGATGGCATCGCCAAGAGCGTCGAGTTGTCTGAGAGGGCGTTGGGAGATCTCCACATCGAACAGTACCTGCCCGAGGACGCGCCGCCGCCATTGGTCTCTGAAGAGACCTCTTCACCGGCGATGTCCCTCGTGGAGATGGAATCGAGTTGAGTTGGTCAGCGACCTCTCCGTGAAGTGCTCCGGCTGGAACTCCTGCCCGAACTACTCGAGCTGCGTGATCGCTGCTGCTGCACCTGTTGTTGCCGGCGCATGGACGCCTCGCGGGCGGCTCGGGCACGCTGCTGATCGGCTTGGCGCTGGCGCTCCTGAGCGGCGCGCTGTTGGGCCGCCTGACGCTGGCGCTCGGCGGCGCGCTGGGCTTCGATCTGGCGTTGGCGCTGCTGGGCAGCACGGCGCTGTTCCGCCTCGCGCTGGCGCTGGCGTTCCGCGGCGCGCTGAGCATCGATCTGCCGCTGGCGCTCTTGAGCGGCGCGCTGGGCGTCAATCTGGCGCTGGCGTTCCGCGGCGGCGGCGCGCTGAGCGTCGATCTGGCGCTGGCGTTCTTGGGCGGCGCGCTCGGCATCGATCTGGCGCTGACGCCGTTGCGAGGCCGCGCGCTGGGCATCGATCTGCCGCTGGCGTTCCTGGGCCGATCGTTGCGCGTCGTATTGGCGCTGGCGCTCCGCGGCCTGGGTTTGGGCTTGGATTTGCTGTGAGCGCCCTCGATTGGCGAGCGACTGCCGCTGGCGGTTGCGTTCTTGAGTTTCGCGAAGTCTTTGCGTCACCGGCACGAGACGACTGCGGTTAGCTTCCTGCTCTCTTCGCTGCTGCGCTAGTTGTAGTTCCCGCTGAGCGATGACCTCCTGGCGCTGCCGCAATTCAGCGGTGCGCGCTCGTCGCTGTTCCACCGCTTCCTTGCTCTGGCTCTGGCGGCGCCGCTCATAGGCTAACTGAAGTTGGCGGTCTCCTTCGGCCGCCTTTTGGTGCGTCTGTCGCTGACGCTGGAGTTCCTGCTGACGTTGGGCGTTCTCCCGCCGCTGCGCCCGTTGTTGTTCCTCCGAAGACCGATTCCCTGCTGCCAGAGCGGGCCTTGGCTGGGGCGCGTTCGCCTGGCGTTGTTGTTGACCGCGTCCGCGGTTTTGATCGGGCGTCGTGGTCACCGTCGTCGTCTTGGGCCCGGCATTTCGATCTTTCTCATCGGGCCCACGTTGGGCCACGGCGAGGGCGCGCCGCTCTTCGTGAAGGGAGTCGCGTCGTGCAGCCACGTTGGTTTCCGGCTCGCGTCCCTCACCCGGCTTTTTCCCGCGCTCACTGTCATGGCCGCCGCGTTTCCGTCCATGGCCTCCGCCCGCCCTGGGGTGGTGTTTCCCATGCCCCCGGTGATGGTGGTGGCCGAAGTGCTTGCGCCCGATCTTGTTGTGGAAGGGACGATGGTAGGATCCGCTGAAGAGGACGAATGACGGGCCCCAGGGATAGTAGCAATAATCGTAGAGGACGGAGGTATCGTCGTAGAAGTAGGGGATGTCGTTGTAGTAACCGATGCTGTCTTCAAAGTAGACGGGTTGATGGGCCAGAATGAGCCCGTCATCGACATAGGAGGATCCCGGCTGCTGGCTGAGATAGGCGGCTTCGTCAGCCGATTGCGCGGCCGAGAGGGCGCTCAGTTCGGCGTCCAGCGCCGAGAGAGCCGCTTCCTGGGCCGACAGATCAGCCGATTCGGCCGCGAGGGTGGCCTCCGTGGGATCCGTCGGAAGGGCCGTCATGGGAAGCTGCACGAGAGTGCCGTTGCCCAGCGGATCGGGGAAGCTTCCCCGGGGCAGCGGGAGCCGTTCCGAGGGCGGCTGGGCATCCCCGACACGCCCGGGCTGAGCGAGATCCTCGTCGGAATCCTCCAGGAGAACGACAAGAAAGGGAATGGAGAGGGTGGCTGCGAGCAGGGTGAGCGTGACCGACGTGAGAGTAGAGGGAATCTTCATGGCACGACTGAGTCGACGTTCATTGGCGCCCTTTTCTTCAATACGGAGGATCGAAAAGAAAGTGCGCCGGAGGCATCCCGCGGCCTCGTTCAGTCCTCACTGATGCAATAGAGCTTCTCGTTCGTGCGGATGAAGAGATCTCCCTGGGCGATGGAAATGGTCGAGCGGGTGAACTGGGCGCGTTCTTCGCCCATCGAGGTCTGGTGCAGAAGCTTGAAGGTGTCGCCCGCCTGGACGACGTAGACTTCACCGGCATGATTCATCATGTAGATCTTCCCGTCGGCCGCCGTGGGCGAGGACTCAAAGGTGGTGCGGCCAAGCCGCTCCGACCAGACGATCTCACCCGAGGCCGGTTTGACGCAGCTCAGGGTGGGTCGCGGTCCGTTGCCATTGAGGATGTAAAAACGTCCTCCGTAGTAGAGAGGCGTGGGGACATCCGCCGTGATGGCTTTGTTCTCGCTCACCCAGGCGAGGGCGGAATCGTCCAGCATGCCCGTGCCGCCTAACTTCACGGCAAAGACCGGCTCCTTCTTCGGAGCACACGCCAGGGCAATGCCCTCACCGGCAACGGGAGAGGCCACCAGGCGCCAGTGACCGATCTTTTTCGGATTCCACGTGCCCCAGCGCCAGAGTTCCTTGCCGTTGGCGTCAATGTCATGCCCGCTGATGCAATCGCCTCCGCAGACGACGAGTTGGGTCTTGCCGTCATGGTTGAAAATCATGGGCGTGGTGAAGGCCTCACGGGACTCCGCCACCGCTTCGGAGGGGCGAATATGCCTCCAGATCTCCTTGCCGCTCCCGGCATCCAGTGCCAGGAGGTAACTCTGGTTAGGTTTGTCGGTGAAGCCCTTGCCTCGCACAGCCACATCCCGCTGCAAGACTTGCATGTAGACCCGGCCATCGTAGAGGACGGGACTCGAGGAGAAGGTCCAGAGAAAGGCGAACGCACCGTAGTCTTTCTGGATGTTGCGTTTCCACAGTTCCTTGCCGTCGAGGTCGAAGGCTAACAAGTCGCCGGTGCCGTAAAAGAAAATGACGCGCTTGCCATCGGTGGCCGGAGAGGGCGCGGCGTAGTTGCTGCGGTCATCCTGCCGGGTCTTGGAGGCCAGGGTCTTCTTCCATAGTTGTTTTCCCGTTTCCCGGTTAAAGCAGAAAGCCTCCAGGGCGTCGTTTTCCGGATCGGCCGAGGTGATGAAAACCCGGTCGTCCCACACGACAGCGGTTGAGGATCCGGTGCCGGGCATGTCGACGCTCCACTTCACATTTTCCGTCTTGGAAAAGGTCGCCGGCACATCGGCCTCCTGGGACGAGCCGTTGAATTCAGGGCCGCGCAATTGGGGCCAGTTTTCTCCCTTGGGTGCGGCGGTTAGGGCGCACGGTGAAAGACCAATCAGGAGGGCGAGCGACGGAGCAGTGATCCAGTTTCGTTTCATGCGAGCGACGTTAGAAAAGACGTGGACTGGGTGTCAAGCGAACCGCCACCCGGTCTGAGCGGCGCTGGGGAGGTCAAGTGATGAGGTGATCCGGAAGGGATTCGTCCTCGTCCCTCCTACTCGATGGGCTCGTATGATCGACTCGTATCGCGCTACCCCCTTGATATAGAGCCCATTGCCATTCGACAGGTCCCCGCTCGACTCTTTCGAGGACGAGTAGGAGAACGGTGACGAGAGATTTGCCGATCGCTAGCGCTGCCGTTTCTTACCCTGATTGGGGTAGAACTCCTCCAAGTGGGCCAGGGCCGTCTGGTGCAGCTTGGCGAAGACTTTGGGATGCTTCGCAGCCACGTTGGTCGTCTCGTAGGGATCGTTCTTGAGGTCGAAGAGGGAGAGCTCGATGCGTGCCTGGCGGTACTTGCCCGCCTGCCCGTCGTGCGCTGGCTTGACCAGGGTGCGGTAGGGATGGGGGAGGTGCAGTTTCCACTGGCCGTCGCCACTGATGACCCCCTGGAACTGGTTCCCGTTGGAAAATGGGTAGTATTCCTGGGGATTGGTCGCACTGGGCTCGCCGCTGATGACGGGCCAGACGTTCTCCCCGTCGACGGGATTCTCCGGGAGAGCGACCTTCGCCAGATGCGCAATGGTGGGCAAGAGATCGATGGTCGACCAGGCGGTGTTCGAAACGGAACCGGCTTTGATCTCGCCGGGAAACTTGGCGATACAGGCGCTGCGAATGCCGCCGTCGAAACTGGTGCCCTTGGCCTCGCGAAAGGGAGTGGCGCCCGCATGGTTGCCGTAGGATACCCAGGGGCCGTTATCCGAGGTAAAGACGACCAGCGTGTTGTCCTCGACACCGTGGTCCTTCAGCGCCTTGTTGATCTGGCCCACAGACCAATCGATTTCCATGAGAACATCGCCTAACAATCCAGCGCCCGATTTGCCGGCAAATTTCTCACTGACAAACAAAGGCACATGGGGCATGGAATGCGGCACGTAGAGGAAGAAGGGATCTTCCTTGTGGCGCCCAATAAATTCGACAGCCTTCTCGGTGTACCACGTGGTGAGAAAGGGCTGATGCTCCTTGGTCACCCGTCCGATAGTGACCTCGTTGTTCTCGTAATACTTCAGGGGAAACCTGCCCCAGTGTCCCGGATTTTCCGGGTGGAACTCCCACATATCATTGGAGTACATCAGCCCGGCGGATTCATCGAAGCCGCGGGCCGCCGGACGCGTCTCGGGCTGGTCACCGACATGCCATTTGCCAAAAACGCCTGTCTTGTAATCGGCTTTTTTCAGCATCTCGGCAACGTTCATGAATTTGGGTTCGAGCCCGCGTCCATTGGGACCGTGGGCACCAAAGACCTTGGTCCGGCCGGGATAGCATCCTGACAGAAGTGCGGCGCGCGAAGCGGAGCAGATCGCCTGCGGGACGTAGAACTGATTGAAGCGGCAACCTTCCTCCGCCAGCGCACGAACGTGCGGCGTCTTGTAGGGAGGAATGCCGAAGGGCTCGAAATCGGCCCAGCCGGCATCGTCGAGAAAAATGATGACTATATTAGGTTTTTGGGCGACGGCGTTCGACGCCGTTAGGGCGATGATCGCCGCGAGAGCGATCGTCCAGCGTTTGAGGGAGTCGACGAACACGTTCATGGAGTCTTGGTCTTGGTTAAGTCTGCGGTGCATCGGAGCCAGTTTGATCCTCGATGCCGATGTGCATCCAGCGTTTGAGGATGGGTGTGAGAGCGACACAGATGGCTGCGGTGACGAGAGTCACGAGGCCGATCCATCCATAGACGGAGCCATAGATGTCGACGGTCTCGCTGGGCACGGGGATGGCGCCGTCATCGCCGTCGGAGACCTTGGCCAGTTTGGCAATTTGCCCGCCGAGGAAATTGGCGAAGGCGGTGGCGAGGAACCAGGCTCCCATGACGGTGCTGACGATCTTGGTGGGGGAGAGTTTGGTCACCATCGAGAGTCCCACGGGAGAGAGGCAGAGTTCTCCGGTGGTGTGAAGCATGTAGCCGAGAAGAAGCCAATAGATACTGACCATGCCCCGGTCGTCCGCCATGAAGGCGCCATACCAGAGGGCGACAAATCCGAGGCCCAACTGGAGAAAACTCAGGGCGAACTTCATCGGTGTCGTCGGCTCCATGCCGCGCCGGCCGAGGAAGGTCCAGAGGGCGCTGAAGACCAAGCCGAAGATGAGGATGAAAATGGGGTTGGCCGCCTGAAACTCCGAGGCGGGGATTTCGGTCCCTTTTCCGGCGTCGACGATACCCATGCCGATGTGCTCATCGGTGAGGATCCAGGCGATGCGGTCAGTCACCTCACCGGCGTCCTCGGTCGCGGCGGCGTTGATGGCCTCCTCCCGGAGTTGGGTCAGCTCGGTCATGGTGAAGGGTTCCTCACCGTGGGAATAGCCTAACTGTTCCTGGGAGAGGAGCGGCAGGCTAACCAGTTCGGGGTTGTCCGTCTTGATGGGGACGCGGAAGGTGATCGTGCTCCCCACGTCCGCCTGTTGCACGGTGCGGCTTTCATTGGTGCGATCGACGTTTCGATCAGTGAAATTGTTGATCGAACTGCCGGCCTGTTCAAAAAAGGCCCAAAAGAGCACGGAGAAAAACGTGAGGATCAACACGACGTAGAGTCGCTCGCGCTCAATCTTGGCGCTCTTGCTCGCGGCCCGGATGAGGGAGGCGAAGGCGAGAATGCCCAGCGAGTAGAGCAGCGTCCCCGCGATGGTGCCGTGTTGCATGATGACGGTGAGGAGGGGAATGAGACCCGCGAGGCCGACAAACACGGCGTGTTTCGCCGAGACCCAGGGGAAGGCCAGGGCGGCCCCGACAATGAAGGCCAGGGCCCAAGCTTCCCAGGTGCTGGCCGAGGTGAAGAAGGCGGAGATCAAGATCACGATCACAGCGAAGGCGAGGATGCCTCCGTAGAACGGCACCAGCCTCTTCTTGAGATCGGGAAAGGCGACCTGATTGAGGCGTTCGGCAGAGGGTGGACCTCCGACTTCGGGCGGGATGCCTCCGCGATTCAGAGCCTTGGTCGCGACGATGCCGGAAATGAGCAGGGCCAATCCGAGAAATACACGGGCGCTGAATTGAAGAGCACTGATATCCTCGGCCGGCGTGCTCGTCCCCATGATCCAGATGACGAACTGCTCGAGCTGCGTTTGGAAAATCATCGAGCCCGCGGTGACGATGGCGCCACCGAGGATGAGCACCTGGGTGAGCCGGGTCGGGGCGACAAAAATCGCGACCCCGATGAGCATACCGAGTGTGGCGAGGCCGAAGCCATAATGCCATCCGTAGGTTTCGCCGACGTAGCCGCAGGCGATGGGGGAAATGGCGGCTCCCAGATTGATCCCCATGTAAAAGAGCGTGAATCCGGCGTCCTTGCGCCCGCTGGCCTTGGGATAGAGGCTCCCCACCATGGTGGAGATGTTGGGTTTGAAGAAGCCGTTGCCCACGATGAGGAGGGCCAGGGCGATGAAGAAGATGACCTCGTTTTCAAAGGTCATGGCCAGGTGGCCGCCCGCCATGAGGAGGCCGCCGATGACCACGGCGAAACGCTGTCCCAGGAGCCGGTCGGCCAGCATGCCGCCAATGAAGGGCGTGGCGTATACTAGGCCCGTGTAGGCTCCGTAGACCGAGTAGGCTTGGGCATCGTTGTAGCCCAGGAAACCCTTGATCATGTAGAACACGAGGAGGGCCCGCATGCCGTAGTAGGAAAATCGTTCCCACATCTCGGCGAAAAAGAGGGTGAAGAGTCCGGGCGGGTGGCCAAAGAGGGTGGGGGCGGGGGTAGAGGAAGACGAACCGTTCATCGGGTCCAAGGTGTAGCGGTTTTCCTGGCAGATTCAACGCTGGGGGCAACCCAGTGGGGGCCGAATCTTAGAAGTTTTATAAAATTAGTTATCAAGAACCCCTGAGTAACCTGCATTTCCGTATTTGAAATCCGGTGGGGAACGTACAGATTCCGGCGCTGTGCTTCGGCGCGGACAAATCTGCAATGCCTCTTCTCTTGACACCATCGACGCGGCTGACTGTGATACGGATTCCCCGAAGGGACCGGCCTAAGCGCGTGGTGCGGCGGTAACTTCACCGCCAAAGGGTTCACCAGCCAGCCAGGCACGCTCGGCCGCGGCCTGCGAAAGGGTGACCCGCCTCCCCCCAACTCAACCCTTTAGATTGACCATGAACAGACACTACCAAACTCAGCTACCGAGTGGAACGCTCCATTCTTTCGACCGGGAACACGATGCCTGTGGCGTCGGGTTCGTGGCCCAGGTGGACGGGATCGCCAGTCACCAGATCCTCAAGTACAGCATCCAGAGCGTCTGCAATGTGACGCATCGTGGTGCGGTGGATGCAGACGGTAAAACGGGTGACGGCGCCGGGGTGTCGACCCAGATTCCCCACAAGCTGTTTGCCCCAGAACTGGAGAAACTCGGGGTCAAGCTGGAGGATCCTTCCTCTCTGGCCGTGGGCATGTTCTTTCTCCCGAGAGAAGACGGTGCGCAGCAGTTGAAGGCCAAGGTCCTGATCGAAGGGGTGTTGCGCAATCGCGGGGTGACGGTTCACGGTTGGCGTGAAGTTCCGGTCAATCCCAATGAGCTCGGTGACAAGGCCATGGCCACGCGCCCGGAAATTCTCCAGCTGATGGCGGGCCGCCCGGAGGGCCAGGACGGCGACGCCTTTGAACGCACCCTTTTCCTCGCCCGGCGTGAGCTTGAGATCAAGGCGCGCGAGGAGGGTATCAACGAATTCTACATCGCCTCCCTCTCGGCGCGCTTGCTCAGTTACAAGGGCCTCATGGTGGCCACGGCGCTGGATAATTTCTATCAGGACCTGGCCAACCCGGAGTTTGAAACCGCGAT
Source organism: Verrucomicrobiales bacterium (assembly GCA_028281705.1). Classification (GTDB taxonomy): domain Bacteria; phylum Verrucomicrobiota; class Verrucomicrobiia; order Verrucomicrobiales; family DEV007; genus JAACDM01. The sequence goes on along the minus strand of JANQJH010000473.1, from coordinate 277 downwards.
TTGTCTCTACCATCAGCGCTTCAGCACAAACACCTTCCCCACCTGGTCGCTCGGTCAGCCTTTCCGCATGCTGGCTCACAATGGCGAGATCAACACGGTGCGGGGGAATCGGAATTGGTTCAATTCCCGGGCGAGCGACTTCGCCGCAGAGGTACCGTGCTGGACGGAGAAAGACATGCCGATGTTCCGCGAGTTGCTCGATCCCGAGGCCTCCGATTCGGCCAGTCTGGATGGCGCCCTCGAGTTGATGGTCCTCAGCGGCCGGTCGGTGGAGCAC
>JANQJH010000433.1 GCA_028281705.1 Verrucomicrobiales bacterium | reverse complement strand
TCTCCCGTGGCTCCGCAGGGAGTTGATAGATGGCCTCAATGTCATCAATGGCGATCCCGTTGGGCAATGCCCTGGACAGTCGATTGGACTGTCCAGGGCCGATTGCGGGGTTGAAGGGACCCGAGGAGCCACTTCCATCCAAGAAAGGTTGAATACTGGTGCGCAGAGAGCTTGGGATGACCACCGCGGCAATTACGACCACCGCGAGCAGACCCGCCAAGCATGGCCCGGACGTAAGAAAGGCGGCCGTCTTGTGCCCTAACGAGGTCGTGAAAACTTCCGCCGATTGCCGGGCATTTTCCGACGCGATGGAGGCGAGGCCAGCGGGAGGTTCCATGGCATCGGCGGCCAGGAGAGTTGCCCCGAGCAGGGGAGAAGGGAGTGCCAGGCCTCGCCGTTTGACCAAGAGGCGGAGTTGTCCCATGGCGCGTTCCACGCGTTTCTGGGCCGCTTTGGATCCGATGCCGCAGAGTTTGCCAATTTCCTCGGCGGAATGCCCATCGTAATAGCGAAGAAAGAGAACAGTTCTCTCGCGGGAAGACAGCGCGGCCAGGGCGTCACGAAGGGCCTGAGCCATGTCTTCACTCATGGATTGTCCTTCGCGCGCGATGGCTTCACGACAGGCAGCTTCCCGCTCGCGAGCGAGACGACGTTTCTCCGTGCGCATGGTTTGAGCGATTTGACGTTGCGTGACCCGGTAGAGCCACGCCGGAACACTCAAGATGGGTTGTCTCTCTTTCGCTGCTCGCGCGAGCCGGCAGAACACGGTCTGACACACTTCCTCTGCCAACGGACGATTGCGGAGCTGCCGTTGCGCCAGTCCGTAAATGAGGGGAAGATGGCGATCGACCAATGTTCCAAAGGCGTCCTGATCATCGTTCTCAGCGTAGGCGTTGAAGAGTTGAATGTCTAACATGCGGCGAATGAGTTCAGCGAAGAACGTGAGTAGCAACTCGAAAGAGCTTGGATTCCGACGGACCAATCGGCTCGATCGATCTAAACATGAGCTTCTCCAAATTATCTGCAACATACTGAAGAGAGACCGATTCGAACTGGTCGTCTGCAGCCTTCCAATGCAGGCCATCGGTGGAAGCCTCGATAGACATGTGGACGGAGACTGCATTGATGCGCCGTGTGAATCCAAGCGTCGCGTGCTTCCGTCCGTTCTCACGGATCTCCAATCCGGTATTCACCGGATGAGGTTCCAGACCTGTGCGAGGATCAGAGCCTAGTCCATACTCGGATAGATCACTCAGCCCGTCGTTATCCAGATCCGAACGGCGATCTTTGACCGTTCCTGGCTCCAAGCCGAGGCTCTTCTCCATCTCCTTGATCCAGTCATCAAAGGCCTTTTGATGCGGCGCCACGACCGCTTGGAACACCATGGGGATCCTGCCGATCAATCCAAGGCCGGGCTCCTTCCGCGAATTGCGCTCGGTATCCACGAGCCTCACATCCATCGAGTAGGTTCCCAATCGGCTCCAACCTTCGCTGGGGCGGTCGATTTCCAGATAGACTCGTGCTCGAAAACCATCGTCAAAGGTGTCGCTCCCTAACCAATCCGCCAATGTGTGACTCGTAAGGCCATCGACGACGCTTGTCCAGGGATGCCCGATTCGCGCCTCGGTCCGGTTGAGGCGGGATTCATCCAACGGGGTTGCCCGGCTCTCGAGCAGAATCTGGAACGCATGGCGCGCGACCTCGTTCTCGACAGGACTTGAGAGCACGGTGGCCGTGATTGCCGGCGATGGCCGCAGCGAGAGCGTTCCCAATCCGATCCAATCCAGCTGCCCAGGGCGTCCAAGCCTGCTTGGCGAATAGGCGATGGTGGCCCGGTCTTCCGATCCCCAGCCGGCGGTTGGCGCCGTGATTTGATAGGTGACGGTCCACTGGGAGTCGTTCGGCACTCTCACGATGCGCCGCACGGCTACACTTGCATAGGCATGCTCCCCTTCGAACGCCTGATCAGCCGCGAGCTGGACGGTGACCTGTAGTTCGCTCCCGTCAAATTGGAGTTCGTTCGCGTAGTTGGCATGGTAAGAAACTTGCACCTGAGCCACCGAGGATTGGGGTGTCGGCAATTGAGGGAAGCCTTGGAGAGAGGCCATAAGGATTGGGGCGGGAGAGATTCGAATCGGAATGGTTCCGATGTCTTCACCCGGTAGTTGTCCACCGAGAATATCGGTTACGGATCCGGCGGTGGTGGATATGATCGGCGAATCTCCAAGCGCTTCCCATCCTGCCTTGGGTCGAGGAAATCGATAGGTCGCAATCACCTCCCGTCCCTCGTTCATCGTTTCAAAGCGATCAAGCTCAGCAAAATGAGGCTCTGACTGAATGCCGTCGAACAAGTCGCCATCGAGTCTTGGAGAAACACTGACATCGTTGTTTCCCAGCGTTGTGATATCAATCGGAGTCTCGCTTTGATAGGAGATTTGCAAGATGTAGTTTGCCACGTCGGAATTGAGAACCGGGGGAAAAACAGGTAGGGCCACCAGCGTTGGTTCAGCCGGTGAATCGGGGGGCGACGCCGCTTCATAGACAAACTCACGACATTTCCATAGCGAGGGACCTTCGCCCTCGAACCTCCAGAACAAGGTGACATACACCGGCGATCCATCGGTGGGAAAGCCTGTATAGACGATTGGCGTGTTGGTGGGATTGTGGGGAGCGGGTTCCTCGGACCCTGTGCTCAGGTAGTCGGTACTCTGTGGAGTTGCTCCAGCATAGATCCACCAGTATTTGACGGGTAAGCCGTTAGACTTGGGCGTGAACTCCCCCGAAGAGCTGGCGAGTTTCGAACCCGGGCTGGAAGATGAAACGCTTGGCAGGGTCGCTGCTTCGTACTGCGCTTCAACGAACTGCCACTGCGAGGCGGCATTGAGCCACCAGAGCTTCACGTAAACGCGACCGCCAATGGTGGGGAAGTTGTCTACCTGGTATGAGCGTGCATCCGGGGCGAGAACGCCGCTGCTGGCGAGAGGTTCGCCTTCCGCCGTGGAGACATGAATCCACCAGCCCTTTGTCTGGTTCCTGGCTTCCCAGGTGAATGTGACGTTGGCCGGCCCGAAGCAGCCAATGCGGCCCATATCGGGAATAGGCCCCAGAGTGGATCCCGCAATCGGCCCGGTGATTCGGGGCGCCATTTCGTGGGGGACTTCCGCGGCGTCTGGGTCGACCACGTATTCGAAAGTCGCGAATTCGAGATCCGGCATGGGATCGTTGGCTGATTTCCACCCAAGAGTGACATAGAGGCGTGAGATGCCCTCGAGATTGACGTCAAACGTGTGTGATCGTGTGTGGGAAGGAAGAAGGCCGCTACTGCCAAGATCTGCCAGTGGTGCACCATTCTCGTGCTCGCTTGGCGCCGAGGAAAGATCGATCGACCACTCGGAGACCTCGTCCTGATCAAGGCCCAGACGCCACTCGATCGTTCCCGAGAATGCGCTTGGGTTGATCGGCACCTCAGGTGTCGGAGTGATGACTCCGGGAGTACTCGAGGGTGGCAGATGATCGCCTGGTTTTGGGGACGGCCCAGGGACATTGGGATCAGGGTTGTCGATGGGAGGTCCGGCCTCGTTGCCGTAGACGAACTCACGGCACTTCCATTTCTCGGGGCCCTCTCCTGCCAGTCGCCAGAAGAGAGTGATATGGATTGGCGTTCCGTTGGTGGGAAACTCTTGGTAGGGAACCCGCAGGGGCAGCTCGGCCTCTGTATCCGCTTCGAATCCGATCGTTAGGTAGTCGAAGCGCTGAGGTTCTCTTCCTGCATAGATCCACCAGTATTGAACAGGTAGGCCGTTGCGTTCCAGGAAGAACTCGCCTGCGGCACCGAGTGGTCTCTCATTGTTGCCGCTGGAAACACTAGGCAAAACAGCGGTCGGATACTCGCTGGTGTCGAACTTCCAGACCCCATCCGGATTGAGCCACCAAAGCGTGGCAAAGATGGGAGCACCATCCGTGGGCAAGTTTCTAATCTCTGTAGATCGCACATGCGGCGGCAGTAATCCACTACTGAATATCGAGGCCGCAGCAGGGCCATCCGCGCTGTTGGCCTCCCGCGATACGGTAAACCACCATTGAATGGCGGCCTCGGTCTCAGGGTCAACCTCCCAGTGAAACGTCGTCGTCGCAGCTTCGAAGCACCCGTCCTGAAGAACCGGCGTGAGGGTCGTTCCCGCAGCTGGCGTCGCAATAGAATGCCCAGCGTTTGCCTGGATGATCGGCGATAGAATAACGGTAAAGACCACCATGCAGGTCCTCATGAGTGAGAATAGGGTTGCTTCCTTCATAACAGCATCTGTAGGGCTTGTTGCCGCTGCTCTCCGAGATGCGACGAGAAAATTCGGATTTTTCTTTGAGCAAATCACCGTGCGGCTGTCGTGCGCCAGGTCTCATACTCGCGCCGGCAATCCTCCGGGCTGACAAAGCGTTTCCAGATCAATCTCCCGCGAAACCCGTGGGTTTTGGATTTGTCAGGCTGGCGAAGCACGTACTGGAAGTCCCACGCGGGGCGTGGTGCCTGTTTGAGCTTGAATTTGAAGAGGCTGAAGCGGATCTCCTCGCCACTGGAATCGGCGTCGTCGAACATGAGGATGAACACCATGCCGTTGGCCGCGCGGCCGTAGTAGAAGGGCTGGGTGAATCTCGGGTAATCGTAACTCCAGGAATTGAGTTTGAAATTGTGGTCCTCATCGTAGGTCACCGGTTTGGCGTTGCGGTGCCGATAGGTTCCGCCTCCGTTGTGGTCCGGGTGGCCCGAAGGCGCGTCCGCGCGAATCCAGGTTTCTTCCGCTCCCTCGGCTTCGATACCACGGAAGTGGAGGGCGTGGTCCGCCACATCGTTCATGTAATTGGCGAAGAAGAAGATCGCCGTTCCGCGTTTGCCTAGCCGTTCGGGTTCGTGCACCTGGCAGTCGAAGCGGAAGTCCACCGCGTGGGGGGCGACGCATTCGTAGCGGAGATTCGAGGAGATTCTCCATGGGCTATCCTCTTTCTTTCGTACCAGCTCGACGGCCGTTTCGCTATCGGGAACGGTGCGCAGAACATAGCGGCCATGCCGTGGTGAGAAGGCGTTGTTGGGATGGCGATGCCCGCTGATGATGTGTTCGAAGTTCAGCCCGGCGGAGGCGCCTTGCATGTCGGGATCAAAGGCGTCGAATTCAGGAGCTTCCCTGACATTGAACAAGGACTGTAGTCCGCTGAGAATCGCGGGAGACTCGGAGTTGTCCCGAATCGATGCGGCGAGATCACCGTGGCGCAGTTTGACCACGGGCTCTTGTGCCATAGAAGACACCATCGGGAGAATTGCGGCCGAGAGCGCCAGGTAAATCGATTCCATCGGCTTGTTTCGTGCATTTTCTGGGGCCATGACGAGTGGACGTAGGGTGATTTGATTCGATCTCTCTTGCGGTGACAAGGAGCGTTTCAGACGGCATCATCCCTTGATGAACAAGCACGACGCCCTGGCCGAGGCGATTGAAACAGGGGATGCTGTGGGGGTAAAGCAAATGCTGGCGGCCCACCCCGAGCTGGCCAATGGGCCCAACTGGACACCACCGCCGTTGCATTGCGCGGTCTTGTGGAATCAGCCGCGCATCGCCGAGATCTTGCTGGACAACGGGGCCGACCTCGAAGGCAAAGACCCCGACCGGGCGGCGACCCCGTTGGAGTACGCCATCGTCTACGGCAAGAAGGACCTGATCCCGCTGTTCCTCTCCCGTGGGGCGAGGACGGAGGCGGAGGAGGGCGGACGGACAGCGCTGCAGCTGGCCATGGACGCCGCGGCCGGAGCCTTTGAGCAGTACGAAGATTTGCCTGCCCGGTCCGCCTATGGTGAAATTGTCGAACTCCTGAGGTCGCACGGGCTGAAAGAATAGGCTGGCGGACTTTGCTTCTTCAACCTCCTCCCCGACATGTTCGAACATCGATCCGATCCTCTCTTGCCCAAGCAGGCTTTTGCCAAACGCCTCATTCTGGCATTTTTTCTCACCATCGTCATTGTGGTTGCCTCATTGTCGCTGGGGACGCTTGGCTATTTTTGGTTAGGTCATTTGCCCCCGGACGAGGCCTTTCACCTCACCTGTCTCGTCCTCAGCGGCCATGACATCAATCACGAGACGACGCGAACCGAAGAGCGGATCTTTTCTGGCATCTTTGTGCTCTATGCCCGCCTCGCCTTTGTTTCGCTCGTGGCCATCCTCCTGGTTCCGCTGCTCCATCGGGTGCTTCACGTGCTCCATCTCGACGAGGCGTCGTTCAAAGAGGATGATGAGCAGACTGAGAAATGAGGTTGCCATGTACGAACGGCACCGAGTGGGTTCGGGACCGGATAGGAGAGAGTTGAGCGTGGGACCCGCGACTGCCGGCGTTGTTGCCGGAGAATCCTTGGCTTTTGCCGAAGTGTGCGCTTGGTTGTCCACATGTGGTTGGCGATACTCCTTGTCTTGTTTGCTCTGACCCAGTCTGTCCCGGCTCAGACTGTCTTTGGTGCTGTGGTGCAGACCCCAAACGGGCCGGTGAATGGTCTCTTCCAACAGCAACAGAATGGCACGGTGACCCAGATCAACACCGGCCTGGCGACCAATGATTTTCCGTCTCTCTCCCGTGATGGCCGATTCATTGTCATCTCCGCACCCGATCCCGCCAGACCCAATCAAACGAGCACCGATCTCTTCCTTTTCGATCGCGCCAACGGCTCCATTCGAACGCTGGTCGACAACACGACGGAAGCGCTACAGGGAGGTGCGTTCGCCACGGTCAATCCTCGATTCAGTGCGCTCTCACCGAATAACCAATTGGTGGTCGTCAACTCGTCGATCCTCATCACGACGAATCTTCAGGGGGTGAGCGTGACGCCCAAGCTCAGCGTGCATCGGGTGAGCGACGGCTTCGAGATTTCCTTGGCCGAACTGGGCCAGGGGAACGCCATTGATTTCTTTCGCGCGGAGTATGTCGGCATTTCCTGGGCGCCTAACGGAACGGTGTTCGCGACTCCCGCCTATGTGAACACGACAACCCAGCGCGGTCTGGCCGGGTCCGCGGTCGGGATTGTCCTCTTTGGATTCAACGCCGCCACGGCGCAGTGGCAGCGGTTGGCGGGGCAGCTGACCGTTCCGCGGATTTTTGACGCATCGATCCCTTCGGTGATCGAAACGCATATCTTGCCGGCCTTCTCCCCCAACGGCCAGCGTCTCGCCTACTTCGAGATCACTTGGCCGGACGCCCTCTTGCGGAATCCTGCCTCGGCTCGCTTGATGGTGGTGAATAGCGACGGTTCCAATCCAAGGGCTCTTACCAGCTTCAACCCCGGATTCTATCCGGTGGGATTGACGTGGTCGACCGATGGCAGCCAACTCGTTTTGGCCATTGCACAACAGGCGCAGAATGGAGGCACGTTTTCAGCTTTTGGCCGGCCGGAAACAGCCGTGGTGCGTTCAGTGAACAGTGTGAGTGGCGGTACGGCGATGCCGGTTTCCGGCATTACCTCGGGGTTCTTGCCCAGCCTTCCCCAGACGGCGACGCCGGTGGACGGCGATGGCAATGGCGGTGGTGGTGGCGGACAGG
>JANQJH010000422.1 GCA_028281705.1 Verrucomicrobiales bacterium | reverse complement strand
CGGGCGCGGGGTCGATCTCGAAGGCGATCTCACCGAGCCCCACGCGATCTCCGCCGGGGGCCTCGCCGTTGCTCCCGTCACCCGGTTCGGTGAAGAAGTTGTCCAGTGCGGTGAACTCCACGAAACGCGCCACGACGACTTCTTCGAAGAAAAAGCTCTGCCGCGCGGTATCACTGGTGTTGGTGGGATTGAAGGTGGGATTGTAGGAGATGGACTGCCCGAGACCATCCGTGCCCTCCGCGTCGGTGGCGAAGCGAAGGCTGAAGGAACTGACGCCGTTGGCATTGGTCGAGGCGTATCCCCAGACGCTGATCTCGGCGAGACTGACATCGGCACCAAGATCGAGGGTGAGGACGGGCGCCCCGGCCACGTCGATGTAGTCGGCGGGGAAACCTCCCGGTGCGTCCGTCACCCAGTTGCCGTCGGCGCCGCCTTTGAGTTTGCGATAGGGAGCTTCCGCATCGAAGCCATCACCGGGGCCGAGGATCAGATTGGAGGCCGGATAAAGATCGTTGGCTTCGGTGGAGGAGATGATGGCATCGATCCGGTGAAATTTGGGGACCGTGATGAGGCTGGTACGCTCGACGAGGTAGGCTTCGTCCTTGGCCACGGCATGGATGATGGCCTCGTCGATAAATCCCGAGTACTGCAATGCATTGGCCGGACTCTCGAAGTTGCCAAAGTTCATCGCCCCATCCCCGGGATCGACGGTTTGATAGGCGGCCGATCCCACTTGGACGCCGTTGAGCCACGCCGTGATGGAGCCACTCGCAGAATCACCGACAAAGGCGACGTGCGACCATTCTTCCAAGGGGACCTCTGCCGTATCGTTGCTGTTGATGATGTTGTCTCCGCCGTTGATGAAGAGATCGAGTCCGTTTTCCACGGTCACGGCACCGGTACTGCGGAAGGCGGTGTGCCATTGATTGCCGCCGTCACCCCATTTGGTCCAGAAGCGGTCCCACTCGCCCGTGTTGTCGGCGTCGGGCCAGACAAAGGCCTCGAGAGTCCAGTTCTCCGCGAGATCCAAGTCATCGGAGTCCGGGGCCCGTAGGCGTTGGAGGCCGTCGGCAGAAATTCTTACTGCCTGGCCGACGACGCCGAGACCGTATTCGGGTTCGCCTGTTGGGGTGAGGACGTCGCCGATTCCTCCGGGAGCCGTGTCGGCGAGCGTGCCGTCGAAGGACCACTGGGCGGCGATCGGCTGACGTTCGGAGAGTTCTCCCGTGACCACACTGCCAGGGTTTTCGAAGAGCCCTCGCACTTGCTCATCCGTGATGGCCCGGTTGTAGATTTGAACGTCATCCATGCGGCCGGCAAACGGCAGGGCGGAGTTGAAGGCGCCGATCATGAAGGGATTCTCGGGGTCGAACTGGAGTTCGTTGGGGCTCTCCTTGCTCGCCACGGGCGTGCCATCGACAAAGAGGGTCGCCTTCTCGGCCGCGTAGGTCACGGCCACGTGATGGGTGGTGCCTCCGGTGATCACGGGCGTGCTGGTGGAAAACTCGGGGTCGGCCACGACGAACCAGTGGAGGGCGCCTTCGTCGGAGAGGATAGCGAAATCGGGGCTGGCCTGGCCGCCTTTGGCGATCAGGGTTTGCAGGCCTGCGCTCGAGTCGGCGTTGATCCACAGCGCGAGGGTGAACTCATTGAGGTTTTCAAAGTGTGTCCCCGCGACACTGGCAAAACTGCCACCTCCCACTTCCATCGCCGTTCCGGTGGCCAGGGCCGGGAGTTCCAGGAGGACGCCGTCACCGTAGGTGCCGTGGCGCCCGAACCCGGTGGCGTCGGGCATCTCGGTGGCCCCGGCGGGTTCGTCCAGGCGGAAATGTGCGATGGGGCCCTCGCGATCGATGAGGGCGGCGCGGAGTTCGACCTCGATGACTTGGTCAAATTCATCGGGATCGTTGGTTGTGACTTCCATAGTGCCGGTGAACTGGCCAATGGCGCCGAGGCGATCGAACCGCAACGTGATCTCGCTTCCCTCTCCGGGCGGGACAACCTCGGGAGCGCTCACGATGGTGAAATTCTCGCCCCCTGTGATTGTGGCCTCCACCGTGAGTTCATTCTCCTGACCGCTGTTGCGGATGGGCACGATCAGTTCCTGAGGTTCATCGATAAACGCCAGTTCCCCGAAGTCCTGGACCGTGCTGAGGACGACACCGGGATCCGAGTTGCCTAACCAGGCCTCCGCGTGAAAGAGAATGGCCGCGGGATCGATGGCGTCGTTGTACACCGTGACACGCTCGATGATCCCGGTCATGCCTTCCGTTCCGCCCTCGTCCTTGGCCCCAAGAAAGCCGGGGCCCGTCGGCATTTGATACTCTGTGGCCTCGGAATTGGTTCCTGTGAGGGTGCCATTGATGTAAAGTTCCATTGTGGTCGTGCCCTGCTCCCACCGGTAGGTGACGTGCGTTGGTTCGGTGGGAGAATCCAAGTCCTCGGGCACGGCGTCGCCCACGGGCTCAAAGAGATAATCGATCACTCCGAGATGGGTGAAGCCGAGTGCGCCGGTGTCGTTCCATTGTTCATAGCGAAGATTCCAGGTGCCGTTTTCCCCCACCGCGAAGAAGCCGTTTTGAGCGGCTTCAGGATCTCCGGAAACGATGAACTCGATGGTGGAAGATTCTTCCACATCTCCAAAATCGAACTCGATTCCGGCAGTGCCGTCGAATTCCAAGGTTTCGCGACTGACCGCGACATAGGGCAGGGCTCCCTCATGGTCCGCCTCGATGGCGGCATCATAACTATTGAGGCCGGCTTGCAGCGGGACGGTCAACGTCAGAGCACAACCAAAGATGACCAGTGCCCAAAGTTTCTGGGTGCGTTTCATAGGACGGAAGATGTGAATTTGAGGAGAGACAGGCGAAACGAAGGCCTCAGTGAAATCTCACGAACGATCTTGAGGCATTGGTATGGAATGTCGATCCTATCTTTCGATCCAGGCCACTTGGCCTCGGCGCTGGAGATCCTCGGGTGGGTGCCTGGTTTCTTGACCATCGGGCCACCTGACCTGGAGTTGCGTCACCTGGTCCCAGCCACCTATGCGACCGAGGTCAAAATAGAGGGACGGCGCGGATTGGGAAAGGTAGCCGCCTCCCGCATGAACTTCGGCGACATGCCGTCGCTGAGGGGCCTTAGTCACCAGGGTGACTCTCGATCCAATGGCGGTGGGATTGCCTCGCGGGCCGTGCAAACGCAACGCGACTGGAGAAGAAGACCGGTTGGACGTTTGGCGCCGAAAAGCCCGCTGAGGTCCGTCATTGATCCCGACGAAGAGGTCGAGCGCTCCGTCCTCGTCCAGGTCGGTGGTGGTCACGGCGGTCGCATCGCCCGGCACCACAAGTCCGCTGGCATCGGGCCAGACGGGAACGAATGCGCCGTCACCTTGCCCTTCTAGCAAAATACCGACGCCTCCGTCCATCCGCCCCGTCTCCCGTTGGGGCCCAAAAAAATTCTGGGCCGCGTAGAGATCGGGCAGGGTATCGTCATTCGCATGGAGAAAGGTGATCCCGTAAATAGGTGCCACCTGAGCAACGCGCGGCAGGGGGCGAAACTCAAAACGCGCGGCAGAATCTCCGGGCATCGTTTGATTGAGAAGGATCCCGGATTCCAAGGTGGTGGCTGAGAGACGGCGCGCCTGTTGTAGACTAACTGGACTGTAGATCTCTTCCAGGGTGGCCGAGGCGAAGGCCTCGTAGGTGGAGAACCGACTGCCCAGTGCCGGCATGGCCGCGCTGGAACAACTTTTCCCCCGCACGGGAATCTGGCTGCCTTCTTCGAAGCCGGCTTCGACGATGCGGGGGAGGCCCGAGCCGTCGAGATCGCCATAGTAGAGGAGCGCGGGTTGTTTTTCAGAGGCCTTGTACTTGGTGTTGAGCCCCACGTTGCCCACCGCGTAATCCATGTCGCCATCGCCGTCGAGATCCGCTCCGGCGATGCTGTTCCACCATCCCGTTCGGCGTTTCATCTCAGGTGGGGTCGCCTCCTGGAGAACGGCCCGGCGATTGAGATAGAGTTTCACCGGCCCCCATTCATGGGTCACTAGCAGGTCAATCCAGCCGTCCGCGTTGACGTCTGACCAGAGAGCGCTGGTGACGAGACCGGTCCGGGCCAGAGCCTCTGGTGTGCCGTCGGTAAAGATCGCTTTTCCGTTGTTCTGCAAGAGTTGGCTCCGCGGTGTCTGAGGATAGCGACCGGGAACCACCCGGCCGCCGACAAACAAGTCGACGTCGCCATCGCGATCGTAGTCGGCTGCACAGACGACGCTGCCGCTCACCCGCTGATCCGGAAGGGCGGATGGGGGCGCCTTGGCAAAGAGGCCACGCCCGTCGTTGAGATAGAGACGGTCACGCAGGATGGGATCACCGGCCTCACATTCCACGCCTCCGCTGACGACGAAGAGGTCGAGATCGCCATCGCCATCGGCATCGAAGAACAGTGGAGCCATGTCTTCCGCAGCCTGATCTTGGGCAAAGGCCGGCATGGTGCGTTGGCCTAACTGACCCTGCTCGTCCACCACATAGAGCCGGCCGGCGGCGCCTGCGGCCCCACCGAGAAAGAGGTCATCGTCGCCGTCCCCATCGACATCGCCCCAGGCCATGCCCGGGCCCAACTGAGAGTATCGCTGAGGTAGAAGTGGTTGCCGAGCGAAGTCATCGAAGGGTTTCTCGGTCTGGACGAAATCCGCGGGCGTTTCCCTGGGAGCGAACATCGGCTGGGAACGTGCTTCATTTCGAAGGTCGCGGAAGGCTCTGCCGGTAGATTCCTTGGCTTCGGTGATGGTATGCGCTTGATCGATCTCGAGGTTTTCCAGGGATTGGATGGTTCCACTGGGCCACTCGATGGTGAGTCGTGTGATCGCGGTGGCCGAACCGAGCCCGAAGTGGAGCACGGGCTCATCCGAGGAGTAGAAGCTGCGGGCCAAGGTGAGCACGCGTGCCTGGATCTTGCCGTCCGGCGTCCAGAGCCGCACTTTGGCGTCAATGCCATGGCGGTTGCTCCGAGTGCCGACGAGGCGCAGGCGAACCCAGTGATTGGTGGCATGTCCGTTATTGCGATAGAGGCTGACGGGATCTTCGAAATGATTGACCACGAGATCGAGATCGCCGTCGGCGTCGAGATCGCCCAAGGCGGCGCCAAAACTGGCGGCCTTCTTGCCCAGTGACCATTGTTCACTGACATTTTCAAAGGCGAGGTCTCCCAAATTGCGGAAGGCCAGGTTGGCATCTCTTTTCGGCTCGGGCCGCGGCTCTTTCTCGGTCACTTTGGATCCGCGCTCTCTCCGTTGACGTTCCACGATATCGCTATTGAAGAAATCTCCCGACATGCCGTTGGCGATGAAGAGGTCTTCCAGGCCGTCGTTGTCCAGGTCGCCGAATTTCAGGGACCACGTCCAATCTGAATAGGCCAGCCCGCTAAGATGCGCGCATTCGAGGAAACGATCCGTACCTGTGTTGATATAGAGAGCGTTGCGCATGTACTGACGGGGCTCGGCGGAATCGAGGAACCAGGCGTTTCGTTCCATGTCTCCCATGCCGATCTTGCGGCGAAAATGATTCGTGCCCATCATGTCGGAGCCCATGAAGTCGAAGAGTCCGTCATTGTTGAGATCACTCACATTCGTCCCCATGGAATACCAGGGCGTGTGAGGAAAGGCGGTGCCGGTGACGTCGCGGAAAGTTCCGTTGCCTTCATTGTGATAGAGACGATCCGCGCCGTAGTAGTCGTTGGCCACGTAGAGATCGGGAAGTCCATCGTCGTCATGGTCCCACCAGGTGGCGGAAAGCCCCATGCCATTGTCTAACAAGCCGGCTTCCCTGGTGACGTCGGTGAATCGGGGAACCCCCTTGCCACCATCAGCGGGGCCGTCGTTGCGGTAGAGATGATCGTACTGGCCCGCCCGGACAAACATCTGGATTTGGTCATCGGGATTCCACCGCAGATCGAAGATCTCCCGCAGATTCTCCGGCATCACCAGGCGTCCCTCCTTTTTCTCTAGCTGTTTGAATACCGCCTTGGCCAATCGCGGATCGGAAACGCTGTAGGATTGCTTGGTGGAGAACGGGCGGTTGGTCACGAGGTAGCCGTCCAGATCACCATCGAGATCGTAGTCGGCGAAGGCCATCATGACGCTGAAGCCGGCAAAATCCAAGCCGGCTTCGGCGGCGCATTCCCGAAAGGAAACGGTGCCATCGGCGGCCCGCTCGTTGAGATAGAGGCGGTTGGCCCCGCGAAAAGCACAGATGTAGAGATCGAGATCGCCGTCGCCTTCGATGTCGACGAAACTGCATCCGGCCTCCCAAATTGGAGGCTTTGCTAGAAGACCCGCGGACCGGGAGACATCCTCGAAGCGGAGGTTTCCCAGGTTCTTGTAGAGACGGCCGCCACCGAAGGGCCGCGAGAGATAGATGTCGGGTAGGGCGTCGGCATTGAAGTCACCGATGGCGACCCCGCCACCGACAAAAGACAAGGTGAGGACTGGTTCCAGGGCGGGAGGCGCCTGCCAGGAATTAGTGAAATGAAGGCCGGTTTCCCGGGCGGAGAGTTCATCGAAAAGAGGGGGCGGCTGGTCGGCCGGGGACAGCGAGACACTGGATAACGTCAGGGCGATGGACAGCGTGATCCTGCAGGCCCATGATGGTGGTGGTGTGCCGGAGCGCATCCGGCGATTCTACCGGGAATTGTCTGGTGATCGCAAGTCACCTCACTCTGGTTGGGCGAGGTCGTGAAAGACGATGGCCGAGGGATTCCCCACCGGTGTGTAGTGGCCGGTGAACGTGAGTTTCCCGTTGTCGCGATCGACTCGAAAGACGGCGATGTTGTCTGCACGTTGATTGCAGCAATAGAGAAAACGGCTCGTGGGATCGAAGTTGAAACTGCGAGGGTAGTTCCCGCGGGTCCACTCGTCCGCGACATGGGTCAGCTCGCCGTCTTGGCCGACGGCGAAGATGCCGATACTATCGTGCAAGCGGTTGCCGGCGTAGACGAACTTGCCATCGGTGGAGACGAGGATTTCGGAGCAGAAGTTGCTCCCGGCAAATCCAGGCGGCAGGCTGGAGATCGTTTGCCGTGGCGTGAGGCGCCCCTTGCGGGAGTCATAGTCGAAGAGGACGATGGTCGAACCCTCTTCCTGGATGGAGTAGAGCCACTTCCCATTGGGGTGAAAGTAGAAGTGGCGTGGGCCGTCTCCCGGCGGGAGCGAGATCGCGGGAGGATCGTTTGCCCTGAGGAGGCCGCGGCGATCGTCAAAATGCCAGATGAAGATCTTGTCCAGCCCGAGGTCGACATGAAGGACGTAGCGCCCGAGCGGGTCGGACTCGATCATGTGGGCATGGGGCTGATCGTGACCGCTGAAGGCGAAGCTGCCCGGAGGCGCGTTGGTCGCTTTGGTAGGGCCGACGACTCCCGTATCTCTCCTGACGTCGGTGGCCGGCCCCAGGCTGCCATCCTCGAGGATGGGGAGCACGGCGACGGACCCGCCGAAGTAGTTCGCCACGAGGACAAACCGGCCGGAGGGATGGACGCTGAGATGGGCCGGGCCCTTGCCACCGGAACTGACGGTGTTTAACAACGTCAGTTTCCCGTCGGTCTGATCGACGGCGAAGGCGCTGACCGAGCCGGCCTCTTCGGCACCGATGCGTTCGGTTTCGTTTCCCGAGTAAAGGCGTGTCTTGTCGGCGTTGAACGCCAGGCAACTCGGGCTGGTGCCCATTTCGTGGACACCGGCCGGGGTCATGGCACCGGTGGTGCGATCGACCTGGAAGAGGTGGATCCCGCGTCCATTTCCCGGAGGAAGATCGACCTGAGTCGGGAGAACGTTTTGCAGCGGCGACGTGTAGGTGCCGACATAGGCCATGAGAGGCCTTGCCTTGCTCGGGTCTTCCTGGGCGCTGAGCTGAGATGCAGTGTCGCCTGCAAACACAGCGGTGACCAAGTACCCGAGGGCGCTCCTTGTTAGGAAGGAACACCGGGAGAGCTGTTCAGAATACCGCATGGCTAGCCCCCAATCCTCTTTGTCAGGTTAGCGGTCGCCCGGTTCTGACTGACGGGTGCGCTATTTCTTTTCGAAGGCCACCTTGGCGTCGTCAGGCTTGCCTTCTTCATTGCCTTTCCAATCGCCAAAATCGGCACCTTCCTTGATCCATTTCTCGAGGATCTTTTTCTGCTCGTCAGTTAGGACATCGCCTTTGGGAGGCATGAAATCATCGTGATCGTCTTCGAGAAGGGTGCGCTGCAGCATGGGGCTCTCCTCCGGCTTGCCGGGCACGATGATCGCTCCGGTGTCACCGCCGGCGACGTATCCGAAGGCTGCATCGAAACGAAGACCGGCCTTGGGCTTGGTTGCCCGGGTGCGGCCGGGTTTGACGTAGGGTGCCTTGTGACATTCCACGCAGCTATTCTCGAGAAACGGGTAAACGTCCTTGGCGAAGTTCACTTTCCCGTCACCGTCCTGGGCTTGCGTCAAGGCGAGGCTTCCGGAGATAATCAACAGTTGACTAGTCAAAACCAGCTTATTCATGCGGGCTATGTAAAACAGAGATTCGCGGCTGACAAGCGATCTTCTCCCCCAAACCGAAGCCGAAATTTCTTGCACGGGCGGCGTGGCCATGAGTGCCTGAGCCGAATCCAATCACGGGCTTGAAGAACCAATCCGCGCCTCTCATTCTCATTCTCACGGGTAGCTTCGGCCACGGGCACAACACGGCGGCGCGCAACCTCGAAGCCGCTTTTCAGCGGGCTCTGGGGCCTGGGGCCGCCGTCGAGGTGGTCGATTTCTTCGACGAGGCCTTTCCCCGGACGAACGGGCTCCTTCGCCGGGGCTACGCCTTTGCCATCACGAGTGCTCCCGCCGTCTGGAGGCAGTTGTACCGGCTCGCGGATGGCCGCGGATCGTCTTTTTTTCCCTTGGCGGCCGTGGGACGCCGTTTGAAGCGCTTTCTCGACGAGCGGCGGCCGGCGGCTGTGGTCACCACCTTTCCCGGGTTTCCCCTGCTCATGAAAGCGCTCTACGAGAGACCCGAGGAGCGTCCTTTCGGGTTTTTCACCGTGGTCACGGACGCCATCAGTATCAACGCCGTCTGGTGCCAGGGAGACTCGGATCTGCTCTTCGTGGCGGACCGCTGGTCCAAGGAAGTCGTTGCTGACGAAGGGGTTGCCTTGGATCGCGTCCGTGCTCATGGGTTTCCTCTGAGCGAGGCGCCGGCAGTGATGCCCCTGGAGGCGCCGACCGGGCCTGAAGGGGGGCGAGTGCGCCTCCTCTACTTGCCGACCACGAGGACCGCTCATGTGCGGGCCACGCTGGAGGAACTCCTGCCCTGGTGCCGGGCGCACGGTGCGGAGTTGACCCTCGTGCTGGGGACGCACGGGAATCGTCTGCGGCCCCTGGTCGTGGAGGCGGTGGACCGGTATGCCCTCGAGGATGCCGTGACGGTGCACGGATGGCGTGACGATGTCCCTACCTTGATGCGTCAGTCACATCTCACGATCACCAAGGCGGGTGGCGCCACGGTGAGTGAAACCTTGGGGGCGCAGTGTCCCGTGCTTCTCAACCACGTCGTCCCCGGTCAGGAAGAGGGAAACGTGGAGCTGGTCCATCGCAGTGATTGCGGTCAGCGGATCGATGCGGTCCACGAGCTGCCCAAATGGTTAAGCCAGATTCTCGTCGACGATGATGCGGCGGTGTGGAAGCGCTATCGGAAGAATCTCGAGGAACTCGATCGGGCCAAGGCCTCGGATCGGATCGTCGAGGATGTGTTGGCTGGGCTGTCGGCGAATCTTTAGACCTAACTAAACTTCGGGTTTTAGTTTTAGTTTAAGTGTAAGTTTAAGTTTAAGTTTAAGTTTAAGTTTATGTTTATGTTTATGTTTATGTTTATGTTTATGTTTATGTTTAAGTTTTGCTAGTCGAGTCAAGGGAGGACTCGATGGGAGTGGGTGTAGATATTCATCGTCTCGCCGCGGAGAAAGCCGATGAGGCATTGGTTGGCGGATTCCGCGCAGTCGATGGCGAGGCTGCTGGGGGCGGAGACGCCGACGACCATGGGGATGCCGGCACAGAGGGCTTTCTGCATGAGTTCGAAGGAGACGCGACCGGAGACGAGGAGCATGGTTTGCGACAGTGGCAGGTGCGCGGATTGCCATTCGTGTCCGATGACTTTGTCCAGGGCGTTGTGACGGCCGACGTCTTCCCGTGCGATGATGAGTTGACCTTCCCCATCAAAGAGAGCGCTGGCGTGGAGACCGCCGGTTTTTTCGAAGGTCTCCTGAACTTCACTGAGGCGCTGCGGAAGCGTGTACAAGACGTGACCGGGGATGGAGAAATCGCTCTCGATGGGGGGAAACTGCTGAAAGACACTCTCCAGTGTGGCGCGGCCACAGATCCCGCAGGAACTGCTGGTGTAGACTTGGCGTGAGAGCGAACTCAGATCGACGGCGTCCGGATTGGTTAGGAGCACATCAATGACATTGCCCGGGCCGGTTTCGCCCTCCTGGCTCGGACACTGGGAGATTTCGAAAATGTCGGAGTGTTGTTGCACAATGCCCTCGGTGAGAAGAAAACCGCGAGCCAGATCGAGATCGTCGCCCGGGGTACGCATGACGACGGCGACGCTGGTGCCGTCGACCCGAATCTCGAGAGGTTCCTCAACGGTGACATGATCGTCGTCCGCAACGGCCTCACCGGGGCGGGACCGGATGACGCGGCGCAGGCTCGTTTTTGGATTAGCCCGGCTCATGATTTTGTGAGAGTTCGGTATAGGCTTCGACGTCGTTGACGTTGACAAAATAGCCGCTGAAGGCTTTGCGGACTGGGAGAACGTTGATCATTCCTTCGTCTTTCAGCGTGCACAGCCAGGGTTGTAGGCGGCGTCCGCCCTGATGAAGAAAGCCGGCCGCACTTGTGGCCGCCGCTTTGGGATAGACCGCGATGAGTGGTTCGTAAAATCCGTCTTGCTGGAAGACGGCGCCACGCCCTGACTCTGCGTGCGCCATGAGATCTTGGAGCGGTCGCGGTTGCATGCCTAACAAATCGATGGCCAGGACGAGGAGGAGATCGGTTTGCAACGCGGCGAGGCAGGCAGCGATCCCTCCGATGGGGCCGGTATCGGCGATCTCGTCGACGATGACGCGCCAGGTGGCGGGCAAGGGAGGCGCGGATTGTCCGGGGCGGAGCGAAAGAAAACGGGCTTGGGGATTGAGCTTCTCCAGGAGGCCGGCCTGGCGCTCCCAACTGGGTTGGCCGGTGTCAGGTGCGGGGAGATAGGCCTTATCGATACCGGTGCCCATGCGTCGCGAGCGGCCGCCCATGAGAAGAGCCACCGTTAGCGAGGGTTGAGCGGGGCTCATGATTCTTCGCGGAGGATGCCGTCCGAGAGGATGCGGGCGCGCAGCCCTCCATGGCCCCGCATGGCCTCTTCCGCGCCATCGGCAAAGGCCTGATTCATCCAGTAACAGGGTCGCGCTTCTTCCGTGCCGGCAAAGCGAATCCCTTGGAGTTCGAATTCGCGGTCCACGTAGTCGTTGAGATCGGCGCCAGAGACCAGGATATTGCGGCGAAAGACGGAGGGATCCTTGTCCTGGATCTGGAAGCGCTGGCAGAGGGCCTCGAAGACAGCAAGGGAGAAGAAGGTTACCTGGCCTTTGTAACTCTCCTTGTAGTCGTAGAATCGATCGCCTTCCAAGCCCCGGCCAGCGGCGCACTGGACTTGGGATACCCGGGTCATGGGTGTTTCTCCCGGTGCCTTCCCGTGGTGACCGAAGTAACAGTGGCTGGGGGAGATGTAGATTTGCCGGACGCGCATGATGCGATGCTTTTCTTTTCTATTGCAGCAGCCTAATCACGATCTGCCTTCCCGCAATCACTCCTGCCTGTTGACATGGGCTTTCGCGCTCAGGTGCGCGTCAATTGGTACTTCAGCGTGGCCCAGACAACCGCGGCGCTGAGGAGGATGAAGATGCCGACGACGTAGAGATTCACACGAACGGTTTCGAACTTCTTCCCGAAATAGGTTTTCTCGATTCCGAAGAAGACGTTGAGCGGCTTGTCCGGGTCTCGCCGGTAATCGAGGACTTCCATGGCGGAGCGATCGATGACGTCGTAGATTTTCTTGTTCCGAAAGACCTCTTTCACGCTGATGTAGGGGTCTTCCGGCGGTTCGTCATAGGTGCTGGTGGAAAAGGAATTCTTCACCACGCGCCGGTGAATCCGGCGGACTTCCCGGGCGATCTTGCGCCCGTTCTTGGCCTCCAGTTGAAGGACGATGGTTCGTGCCTCTTTCAGGGCTTGAAGCTCTTCCTCTTCGGGCTCTGTGAGGGTTTTCTTGCGGGCAAAGGCTTCCTCCTTGTCGCTGATGGTTTTCAAGACCCGCGCTAGAGGGTTGTATTTTCCCTGGGCCAGGACCAGTCCCTCATAGGACCAGCGCAGGGGCATGAACTCGCAGATGACGGGGACTTGGAGCGGGTTTTCCGCCTCCTCGGTGGAGGTGTTGGTCCATCTCTTGATGGAAGAAAGGATGGGCAG
The DNA here is from genome assembly GCA_028281705.1 of Verrucomicrobiales bacterium. Classification (GTDB taxonomy): domain Bacteria; phylum Verrucomicrobiota; class Verrucomicrobiia; order Verrucomicrobiales; family DEV007; genus JAACDM01. The sequence goes on along the minus strand of JANQJH010000422.1, from coordinate 13,639 downwards.
GTTCCGGTTCATCTCCTGGTACTTGATGAGAGCGCCGCCGAGAATGATCTGGGGCAGGAGAATGAGGGGGATGATGTTGAGGGCCGTCTTGACGTCGTTGACGAGGGAAGAGATGAGGAGCCCGACGGCGACGCCGCACACGGTGGTGAGAAAGAGCCAGAGGAAGTAGGGAAGGAACATCCCTCTGATTTCCAGGACGGTATTGCCGATGAGGACGAAGATGACACATTGCACGGCGGCAAAGACGCTCAGGGTGAGCAGCTTGGTCAGGAGGTAGGTGAAGAGGTGGCTCCCGAGATTGCGTTCGCGGGTGAGGAGAGCGCGGTCCCGGATGATCTCATCGGCGCTATTGGTCAGGCCGAGGAACATGGCGACGACGAGGCTGAGAAAGAGGTAGGAGGGAATGTGAAAGGCGGCGCCGAAGGTGTAGCGGTCGTCTTCCGACCAGCGGAGGACGAGTGAGATGAGGAGGGCTAACAACGGAGCTTCCAGCAGGGTGGTGGCGAGGTTGCCGCGATTGCGCAGTTTGCTGAGAAAAGCCCGTTGGAAGAAGGTGCTCAGGCCCGAAAGGCTCTCCCGGGCATGGCTCTTGGGACGGCGCGGGAGGACGGGCTGGTGCGCCGGGGTGTGGACGTCTTCGGGACTGAGAGCGGCCACCTCGCGCATTGTACTATGGGCTTGAAATCGATCCCGCCAGAACTCGGGGAGGAAGCGGCGCGCGGGCGCCAGGTGCCCGGCCTTGTCCTCTTCGTAGATGACGGCCCCGCTGAGGTCCCGCAGGGGTGTTTCGAGCACATCGAAAATGAAGTCCGGGGTGATGGGCTCGGTCCGCGCCGCCTGGGGTTCGAGGGGAGACACCGTGGCCGCCGCCTGGCCCGAGGGTGGCAGGAGAAACTTCTCCCGCGCCTCGTCGAAGTAGTGCAGCATTTGGTCCGGCGTGCCGAAGAAGGCGAGCTTGCCGCCTTGATCGAGCAGGATGGCCTTGTCGAACATGCGGAAGAGCCGGGCGCTGGGTTGGTGGATACTGACGAAGACGATCTTGTGCCGGGAGAGCCCATGAATGATCTCGAGGACGTGTTCCGAGTCCTTGGAGGAGAGGCCGGAGGTGGGTTCGTCAATGAGATAGACATCTGCCAGCCCGATCATGTCCATCCCCACATTGAGGCGCTTGCGTTCGCCGCCGCTGAGAAACTTGTCCTTCGGTGTTCCGGCGAGGCGATGCCGGCGATCGTTGAGGCCGAGTTCGACGAGTTTGGCATCTACCCGCCGGCGTCGTTCCCGGCGCGTCAGATTGGGAGAGCGCACGGCGGCGGCGTAGTCGATGTTCTCCTGAATGGTGAGATGGGGATCGAAGGCATCTTCCTGCGGGATGTAACAGATGTAAGGGGTGAGCTCCTGATGATGCTCGTAGAGGGGCGCCGCATTGAGAGCCACCTGGCCGCGGGAAGGGCTGAGGTGTCCTGACAGAACGCGCAGGAGCGTGCTCTTGCCACAGCCGCTGGGACCCATGACACAGATCATTTCTCCGCGGCGGGCGGCCAGGGTGATGCCGTCGAGCGCTGTTTCCTTGCCGTCGTAGGAGTGGCTCACTTCGCTGATCTCGAGCTTGTTGATCACGTTGCGCTCTTCCTCGATGATGCGGTCGGCAAAGTGACAGCGGAGGAAGAGCCCTTCCTCCACGGTGATGGTGGCGTCCTCTTGCAAGAGGGCGCGATCTTTGACCGGATGCCCTTCGACGAGGATGGGGTGGCTCGAGGTGATGACCTCCAGCTCGCCCTGTTTGCGGTCGTCATGACAGATGATCCTCAAGACGACATCGCGACTGACGCCCTCGGAGAGGAGGATGTCTCCAGGGCGCAGCTGGCTCGGGTCATTGGACACGAGGTATTCAGAGCGGCTGGGGAGAAGTTCGAACTGGCTGCCTAACTCCCGGGCACGCCGATGGAGTTCGCGGAAGGAGATCTCCGTGTAGTCATCGAAATGGATCTTGTCATTGAGTGAGACCGGCAGGGAGACCCCGTCCAGGAGATGGGTGTCACCGATGCGCGCCTTGGTGTCTCGCAGAACGTCGACGGAGATGGCGAGGCCAAATCGGATGTCGAGATGGCTGTTCTTGCTTTGCTGGCGTTCGAGGATGGGCTGATCGTTGGAATCGAATCCGAGATAGAGCTGTGCCGTGGTGAGATGTTTCTTGGCGTTGAAATAAAACGTGAGATCCTGGTAGTTGAGCACGGAGTCGGCTAACAAGACCCGCTGGCCCTGATAGAGCCGGCAGAATTCGCCGTGTTGGAGCTGGCGTCCCCGGACAATGAGAGGGAGCGAACCGATGTTCTTGAGCAAGACCTGGGTTTGGAAGCGAAACGCCAGAAGGGCCTGATCGGAGGGGAGAGATTCCAATTGGAGATCGGCGGATTCCTCGTGGCTGATGCGGAGCACCTCGAGCGGCTGCGCGTTCTCGGGTGATTCCATTTCGTCTGCGGTGTCGCGGTTCAGCTGGTAGACCAGGTCGATGGCTTCGGAGGCCACGCCGAGGTTGGTCATGAACATGTAGAAGGCGATGAGCTGCTCGCGGTGAAGCCGAATGCCGCGGGAAATGAGGACGTAGAGCTGGACCCCGAGGAGAATTTTTTCCTCCGGCGAAAGCACGATGGCGAGTTCGGCCGCGATCTCTTCCAGATCTTGAGATTGCCTCAGAGCCTCACTGTAAAGGGTTCGCAGTTCGGAGTAGATGCCCTCGGGGTAGTCGTAGCGGAGAAAACCCAGGCTGGAGTCGACATCGTGCTCGTCGACTTCGCCGTCGATCTTGCTGAAGCCGGCGAACACCTTGATCAGCACCGGCATCATGCTGTAGGCCGTTTTCGCCTTGGGCGTCTTTCGCAGGCGGCGGCTCACCAGCCGCCAGAAGGGGCGCAATCTCCACGAGGGTTCGGCCGACGATCGGGCGCCCGCTTCACGCCAGCGCTCGCGCAGTTCCCGGGCGAACTGGGTCATGCGGCGGGCGGCTTCTTTGGAGGACATACGAAGGAAGGATCTCATCCGGAATGGCGAACCAGCAGGCTGCGCTCCCGCTGAGAAAAGGCTAACTGACTCTGCGTGCCATCGGGCCACGTGACTTTGACCATCCCGAGTCCCTGGGGGGAGGGGCGACGGAAAAAGATACGGTTGGGATTCTGTGCGAGATAACCGCCCCCGGAATACAATTCTGTTAGAATTCGGCGCCGTCCGGCCCACTCGATGACGACGCGGGAGCCGGTTCCGGAAACGTTGCGCAGAGGGCCGTGAAACCGGATGCTGACCCAGCGATCTGAGGTGGAGGCCTTTTCCAGGGCGGCCACCGGTGCGTTGTTTCTCGCCACGAGAAAATCGGGGGCGCCGTCGCCGTTGAGGTCTGTCAGGGCGATGGCGGTGGCGTTGCCGGGAATGACGAAACCGCTCTGATGCGTTGCCCAGGTTTGGAAGCGTCCCCGAACCATGCTTTGGAAGGCCTGACCCACACCGCCGGCAGTGGGAGGGGCAGGGAAACCGCTCACCGGCTGGTTCTGCACGACGAAGAGATCGTGGCGGTCGTCTCCATTGGCATCGAGCCAGACGGCATTTCGCGCCGGGGCCCACTGGGCGGCGCGAGGCAGCGTCACCCATTCGAATTGGCCCGCCCCGTTGTTCTTCAGGATGCCGCTCTCACCGGCCAGATTGAGCAGCGTGTAGTCGATGGCGCCGTCACTGTCAGAGTCCCAGGGTACCAAGGCAGACCACTTCCCCGGCGGGAGGGAAAGGCCAAGGGGACGCTCATTGAGGACGCCCTTGGTATTGTGCAAGAGCCGGACCCCGCGGTCTCCATCGGTGAAGAGAAGATCGATCCAACCGTCTTGATCGAAATCCGACCAGACGGCGCTCGTCACGTGACCGGTGATGGTGAGAGGCGATGCGGTGAACTTCGGCGGTTGGCCGGCGATGTATTGATTGACTAACACACGACTGGCAGCTGGTTCTTGGGCATTGCCAGGCACACAGCCTCCGCCGACAAAGAGATCGAGATCGCCGTCGTGATCGAAATCGGCTGCACTGACACAACTGCCGCTGTCTCGAAGGTCGGGAAGGGCTTCCGGGGCATGGACGAAACCTCCCCGGCTGTTACCGGTGTAGACGCGATCGCGGTAGCTCGAAGCGCCGGCGGGTGCCGCGGCGCCTCCGCTGACGACGTAGAGGTCGAGATGGCCGTCCGCGTTGAAGTCGGCAAAGATCGCGCCGAGATCCTCGCTCGCGGCGTGCGGGAGAAAAGGCTCGGTCACGGCCGCGCGAAATCCTTTGGATCTTCGCATGAAGAGCTGCCCGGGAGAGCCGGCGGCGCCGCTGAGAAACACGTCGTCCAGTCCATCACGATTCACGTCGGCGCATGCCATTCCCGGGCCGAGAGGAGCAGTCCCACGCCGCGGGCCGGTTGAGTCCGAGTCCTGCTGCTCACGGTGGACGAGCGATGATGCGACCTCGGAGGGGCTGTAGAGAGGCCGCCCATGAGGGCTCAATTCCATCGGCAGGTCGTCCGGTTCCACCAGAGTGATGTGGCTGTTGACGGGAATGTCTGTTTCCTCCTGCCGGCCGCCGTGGGGCCAGTAGATGACGAGTTTCTCGAGTTCTTCGACATCCCCGGGGAGAGAGAAGGAAACGAGGCTGCTTTGCCCGGCCTGAAAGGCGGATCCCGGGATCAAGGTCTGCGTGTAATCACGGTCCGAGGTTTCCACGTGGAGTTGCGCACCGATGGGTGGCATTGGGCTTTTGGTAGAGACGAGTTCGACTGTGAGACGCGTACCGGCCCATGCCGTGTTTTGCCAGAGTTGCAGGGTGCCGTTCGTGGCCCTGGCGATCACATCAAGATCGCCGTCGGCGTCGAGATCGCCCTGTGTCATGACCTTGACCGGCGGGATGCCGGCGAGTCCCCAGGCGTCGGTGGCTGATTCGAGACGGATGCCATCGGCGATGTTCGAGGTGGTGGAAGCCCGCTGCGCGTGCAATCCGGAGTCGCTGCTGATGATGAGGTCTCGCACGCCATCGTGATCGTAGTCGCCTAACAAGACGCCCCACGGAGACGGCGGGACGGTCAGTCCGTAGGCGGTGGCCAGTTCGCGGAACCGCTTGCGACCGGTGTTCTGCCAGAGAACGGAGCGCGCCATGGGCGGGGGTTCCGTTTCGTTGGCCAACTGCCTTGCCACGGTGGGAGAGAGCGATGTGAGGGCGTTCTCGCCGGCGGCGAGCGTGACGATGTCAGGGAAGCCGTCGACGTCGACGTCACCCACGGCGGATCCCCGGGAGGACCACACGGTGTAGGGCAGCCACTCGCTGGTGACGTCGCGGAAGGCGCCTTGGCCGTCATTGAGGTAGACCTGGCTTCCATCCTCCTCTTCGTTGGTCACGTAGAGATCGAGATAGCCGTCGTGGTCGAGATCGATCCAGGAGGCGTAGAGGCCTTTGTTCGCCACGAGGCAGATTTCGCCGACACTGTTGCTCACATCTTCAAACGTCCCGTCCCCCAGGTTGCGCAGCAGCAGATCCCGCTGGCCCTTGGGGACGACCTGGACTTCTTGCTGCGGACGGCCTTTCGAATTGGATGCCGGCACGAGTTTGTACCAGGGCTCGTAATCGGGATTGATCAGCAACTCGCGGTCCTCGCGGGTTACGAGAGCGTCTTCCGGGATGCCGCCGCCCTCGCGGTAGAGGCGATTGGTTAGGATGTAGACGTCCAGGTCACCGTCCTTGTCGTAGTCGGCGAAGGCGGGCATGAGGCTGGCCGCGGCCGTATCCAGTCCTCTGGTGGCGGCGCATTCGGTGAAAATGCCGTTCCCGTCGTTGAGAAAGCATTGGTTAGGCGAGTCGTAGTTGCACACCAGGAGATCGAGGTCCTGATCGCGATCGATATCGGCAAAGGCGGCGCCGGTACCCCAGGCGTCTCCCCCGCCGATTCCGGCCGTCTGGCTCACGTCTTCGAATTGGAGCGGTCCGGTTTGCAGGAAGAGCTGGTTGGGTCCCGGTCCGCTGACGACCAAGACATCGTCGGTCCCGTCGCCGTTGACATCGCCGAGGGCGAGGCCGCCGGCCGTGAGCGGGCCGTCGTCGACGAACGTGCCGTCGCTCGCGTTCAGGGCGCGGGCGATGAGGCCGGATGATCGGGATTCCACCCGTTCAAAGAGAGCCCCACTTGAATCACTCTGCTGCGGAAGCGCCAGTTCGCGAATGGAGATGGGGGGTGGCGGCGGGGCGTCGGAGACGACGGATTCGCGCTCGGAAGATTTGGACCCGCAGGCGGCGAGGAAGGCGAGGCCTAAACAGGCGGCGGTGGCGGTGAGCCTCAATGTGAGTGCGAGTGCGAGGCTGGGGGTGGATGTCCTTCTGGAGAATGTGTGCATCATGGTGGCGATCTCCTCAGAAGGGTTGGTTGCCTGGTCGGTCATTTCGACCGGCGATGGCATCCAGGCCCTCTTGGATGCGCGCTTCGAATGAGGCCGTGAGATCACTCACGCCTTGGCGGGCATTGCTCGTGTAGCCGTCGAGATGGTCCGCGAGATTGATTGGGGGATTGATGTGAACCAGGGCGTGGCGATTGCCGTGGGGCTTCTGGACCTCGGAGTAGATGTCTTCAAACAGTTTCTCGACGGTCTCAGCACAGCGGTCGAGGGTGGGGGCCTCGTCGAGGTAGTTCCCGGCGTAGCTCAACACGCGGAGGGCGATCATTGCTTCGTCAGCCCAGGTGGACGCCACCTGATGGTCGGCTTTGGCGTCGGGATTCGTCCGAATCTTGTGAATGCGGCTGCGGATGTGCCGAACGCGGTTGACGAGCGAGGCCTGGTCCCTGGGGCGGAGGCCCATCTTTTCTTCGAGGCCTTCGATCATCAGGGTGGCGCAGTGTTCCAAATGCGCTCGCACCTGGCCGTCGTTGGGTTCTTGCGGCATGAGTCCGCGTTGTTTGAGGGCCCGTTCGAGGGCGATCATGCCGATGCGCTTGATCTCGTCGGGCAGAGGCGCGTCCTCATTCATGGAAGTTTCCACGTCCGTGGCCAAGCGCTTGAGTTTTTCGATCACGGCAGGGCGTTGGCAGGTGGAATGGGTCGCCTTGATGGAGACCGGGATGACGAAGATGGGCTCTTCGCTTCCGAGCTGCTTCTGGGCTTTCATTCCCATGAAGGCGGCGCCGTCGAGGAAGGGGGTGACGCGATCGTTCATGAGGTAGACATTGCCCTCGGGGAAAACGGAGAGGGCGAAGCGGTTGGCCGTGAGGATGCGGATGGCCTCACGCATGGCCCGGCTGTCATTGCCATCGCGATTAACGGAGAAACAGCCGGTGTGCTGCATGATCCAGGCGCAGAGCGGGTCTCGCAGAAAGACATCGTAGGCCGCCATGTAGCAGGAGGCCACGCCCAGCTGGCGTTGGGTTTCGGTGAGAATTTGGGGGTCGCTGTGGGTGGAGTGGTTCGCGAGAAAAAACCAGCGCTTGCCGCCCAGTTCTCTGGCTTCATCGACGTGCTCCGTGCCGGAGATCTCCACGTGGGTGATGCGATGGTTGGCTCCTCCGAGGATGCGCCGCCGATTGACTTCGCGCCCCAGCCACATGAGAGGTCGAATGGGCTTGGCGCGATAGAATTCATAGGGGGCGTCCGTGAACTGGAGCATGGGCAATTCTTCTCAGGAAGGGCCTTCGTTGCAAGCGTGAGGTGCCGTGGATCGCCTCTTCGGCAAAGGATTGGGTTGACGCGGCAAGGATCCTGCCAAGTGTCGCTGACCGACCGAGAGATGAGGATGTTTCAACGATTGTTTGCCCGCCAGCCACGCCAGCCGCATTTGCTCTTTGTTTGTACCGCCAATTTGTGCCGCAGTCCGATGGCGGAAGCGATCTGCCGTTCCCGTCTGGGAGACCGGCAATGGACGCTTTCCTCCGCGGGCTTTTTTGCCGATCACCCGCTTCCGCCCGTCCCTGAAGTGGAGGCTCTTCTGCGCCAGCGCCGACTCGATACGGCGTCGCTCACGAGCAAGCGCATCGATCGGAGCCTGGTCAAGAGGGCCACCAGCATTTACGCCATGACCGAGATGCATCTCACGACCTTGCGCAAACAGTTTCCCAAGGCGGGGACCCGGGCGCATCTCGTGACGGAGTTTTCCACCATCCCGGAATACCGCGACCGGGACGTGCCGGATCCCATGGGCGGTGAGGCAGAGGACTTCGAGGAGACCTTTCGCATTCTCGAGGACGCGGTGCCTCAGATCATCGCGCACATGGATCAATTGACGTAGACGGGCCGGGCCGTGGTTCTCCCGTCTAGATATTCACGCTATCAGTTTCCCCCGAGGCGCGAGCTTGACCCAAGTGTGAGCGAATTTCTTCCAGCTCTCTGTTCAAACCTTCTCTGAGGAAGATGGCGTCGGCCTTGTGGATGAAGAGGTTGGCGCCCATGCCGATGAATCTGACGGATTCCTCCATCGAACCCCAGTAGTGGATGCCGGCGCCGAGGCCGGCCTTCCGTGCCTTGCCGAGGATGGTTTCGGCTGCCTGGAGAAACTCGGGGACCTGGTACTGCTCGGGCAAGCCGAGACTGCAGGAGAGATCGTGCGGCCCGATGAGCACCCCGTCCAAGCCGCCGATCTCGAGGATGGCGTCGAGATTGTCCATCGCTGGGACGCTTTCGATGTTCACGATGAGCGTGTTTCCAGCGGTGTTTTTCCGGATGTAGGCTTCCAGTTCGGGCTCCAACGGAGTGCCGGACAAGGCCTCTTGGACGCGGCGTCCTTTGAGTGGCCGGAACTTGCTCGCTCCGGCCAGAACTTGTACCTCTTCCGTGCTCTCGATGTAGGGGGCGATGACCCCGGCGGCGCCATCATCGAGGAGCACGGTGGCATGGTCGGGATCGGGACTCGGCATCCGGACCAGGGGAGGCAGTCCCATGGCGGCATAGGTCCGGCACATCCAGGACAGGTTTTCGCGGCCAATGGCGATGTGCTCGGTGTCAATGAAGACGAAGTCGAGGCCGCAGGAGCCGAGAATTTTGGGCCAGAAAGGGGTTTGGGCGACGAGAAGGGTGCCGAGGAGCTGTTCCCCGGCCCGGAGTTTCTCGCGAAATTCGATGGGAGTCATTGTCTGGTGGCGTCGAGAAAATCACGTCCGGTGTGGGGGATCAATCTTCAACGGCTGGGAGGGGCGGAATTGGGCCATTCCGCGGGGAAGGAGGGTAACGATAATGTGACCTGGCCGCACTTTTTCTGGCGCTCGAACGGTGTTAGATCATGGGGTCCACTTCATCCCATGAACCCGGCTTCCCTCGATCCTTGGACAAGCGAAACGATCGGTTACGAGAGTCTGATCGCCGACATGCTTGTGACCAAGTCCCTCTTGTTCTCCGTGGTGGGCTTGGATTCCTCGGGGCGGCATTGGGTGGAGCAATTGACGGCTTATGGCTATGCCACCGTGGCGGTGGACGTGTGTGATGGCGATGGTCATCCAGAGGCGAATTCGAGCACATGGGACATCGCGGATGATGGGATGCTTCGGCTGGGTGCGAGCTTGGAGGAGATCCGTGGTAGCGATGTCATCATTCACGCGTCAGGCGTTCCGAATCAGCGTCAGATCCGAGCCCTCAATCCGCATTTCAAGCGCGGGCAGGTGCTTTGTTGTCCTTGTGAGAGCCGCCCCGACCCCGAGACTGAGAGGGAGATCCGCAGCGAACTAGCATTCGGCCGTAGAGCCGTTGGAGTGGATCTCTTTCTTATCTATCTCCCCAGCGTGGTGATGAATGCGCCCACCGTTCCCATGGTCATCCCGGGGATGAGCGCCGCCTGTTCGCGCGTGGGGACGGCGCTCTATCAAGAGGTTCTGGCGGACTTGGCAGGGTAGTTTGTCAGTTTGCTGACACTTTCCCGGAAAGTGGGAGGGACTTCAGTCCCTCTGGTAAGTCGGGACGCAGACGGGGCAGACAGGAGTATCCGCATCATCTGGAGGCATCCACGAGGCCGGCTTCGATCATTTCGTCTTGGGACATGCTCTCGCTCCGGGAGAGACCGACCTGTTGCACGAGGTCTTCGTAGGAGAGGAGTTCCATGCGACGGTCCAGGGTTTCCACGACGACGGTGAGGGACTCCACCCAATCGCCGGAATTGAGGTAGTGCACGTCACCGACGCGCTTGTCCGCCGGGGTGTGGATATGGCCGCAAATGATACCCTGACATTCCTTCCGTTGAGCAAAGTGCTGGAGTTGCTCCTCGTACTTGCCCACGTAGTTGACCGCTGATTTCACCTTTGCCTTGATGCGTTTGCTGAGGGAGAAGAACGGTTTCCCGCGAAGGGCACGATAGCGGTTGTAGAAACGGTTGAGGCGTAGGAGACCGGCGTAGCCGAGGCTCCCGAGCAAGGCGAGCCAGGGATGATTGGTCGTCACGGCGTCAAAGCCGTCGCCGTGAACGCAGACGTATTTCCCGTGAGGAGTTTCGTGAATGTGCTCGTTGCAGATGCGGAAGCCGTCGAACTGCAAGGGCATCACGCGCCAGAGAAAATCGTCGTGATTGCCGCGGATGTAGACGACTTCGGTGCCGTGCTTTTCGATCTTTTTGAGGATGATACGGAAGAAGTGCGTGTACTCTTTGGTCCACTTGCCCCAGCGGCGCAAATGCCAGGCGTCGACAATATCACCATTGAGGATCAGTTTTTCCGATTCGGTGTGCCGCAGAAAGGTGTTCACTTCGGCGATGCGACAATCCGGCAGGCCCAGGTGGACATCGGAAATGACGATGGTTTTATAGCGAATACGAGTTGGCGTGCTCATGAATGTTGGTCTTCGTGTGGGCGGGGAGCCGTCGCGTGGTGCTCACCGCATCACGATCGTGATCGGGTTTGCCCAGGAGCGCCCTTTCGAAGGTGGTGGTGACGGCTTCCCAGGAAAGGCTCATGACACTTGCGCGGGCGGCCTGGCCAATGGCTGAGCGATGTGGCCCTTCAGCGACCAGGGCCTGGGCAAACTTACGGCAGAAGGCGGCCTCGTCGCCCATAGAGGCTTGATAGCCGTTGACGCCGGAGCGGACGAGTTGGAGTGAGGCCGCGTAGCGGAAACTCACCGTGGGCAGGCCGCTGGCCATGGCTTCCACGAGGACGTTGCCGTAGGTTTCTGTGAGGCTCGGAAAGAGGAAGAAATCGGCGGAGGCGTAGTGGGCGGCCAGGGCCTCGCCCTGTCGCACGCCGGCCCAGATGACAGAGTCGTCCATGGCTCTCAGTTCGTCCCCCGCTGGTCCGTCGCCCACGAAGACGAGCTTGAGATCGGGGTAGCGGGTGCGCATCTCACGATAGCTTCGCAGTGCCAGTGGCAGATTCTTCTCCGGCGCCACTCGACCAACACAAATGGCGACCGGAGTCTCGGGGCGGGCTCCCCAGGTATGGCGCAGGGACTGGCTCCGTTTGGCGGGATGATAGAGATCGCAATCGACACCGCGCCCGAGGAGGGCCACATTCTTGAATCCATGGGATTCAAGCGTTTTGGCGACGTCCGGTGCCGGGGTGAGGGTGGCCGACGTCTTGTTATGCCACCGGCGAAGAAATCGCAGCACGAGGGGCTCGATGAGCGGCAACTGATAGTGTTTGAGATACTTGGAGAAATGGGTGTGGTAGCCGGACACCGTCCGTAGACCCATGCGCCTGGCAGTGGTGGCGGCGGATGAGCCCAGCATGCCTTCAGTGGCCACATAGACGGCATCGGGCCGGCGTTGACGCCATTCGCGGGCGAATTGCAAGGCCCGTGGCAGTCCCAGCCTGAGCTCTGGATATCGTGGAACGGGAACGCCGGGAACTTCGTGGAGGCGAAGCCGTGGGTGGCGCGGTGTGCTTGAATGCTCTTGGAATGCGGGTCGCGGGCGAACGACGTCGACAAGGTAGCCGCGCTGGGCGAGTCGAGTGCTCAGTTGGCTCAGCGTCATGGCGACACCATTGACGTCGGGAGGAAACGTGTCCGTGACCAGGGTGATCCGTCCCTCGGTTGACGACTCTGGAGAGCGTTGAGTGTGGTTCACTTGGGACCACTATTAAGATAACTTTGCTATTCCGATAGAATTGTTAGGTGTCAATGTAGACAGAATGACCAGCGATTGTGACATTGTTGTTTCCCACTGGATGGCAAACGAGCCGCCGAGGCCGTTTTCAGCGTGAACTGAAACCAAGATGGTAGGGGAGTGCGAAACCAGCCTGTTATTGAGGGCTCAGTGGCGGTGACTCCGCCAAGCGGATGTCTTGGTTGCGGAACTCTGCGAGGAGAGCTTCCAGAACACGGGAGCGGATACGGGTGCGCTCGCGGATGTCCGCGATGCGGTAGCGGCCTTCCACGAGAATGCCGGAGAGCAAATGTCCCCGGGTGTCGTCCCACAGCGATCGGGTGACGATTTCGGGAGTGTCCGGAAGCACGCCGTCGACGGAGCCGATGCTCTTGAGGGCCGCTCTGCGCACACGTTCGAGATCCGCATCATAGGCGACCTGAAAGCGGATGCGCACGCGCATGGCCTCGGTCTCAAAAGAGAAGTTGGTAATGACCGAGTTGGCCAGGATGGCGTTGGGATAGTTGACGATGACGCCGTCGGTGTTGCGGATGAGGGTTCGGCGGAGTCCGATATCGACGACATCGCCCCAACTACCCCAGTGCTGTCCGATCCGATCGATCTTGACGCGGTCGCCGAGGCGCACCGGGCGATCCATGATGAGGAAGATGCCGGCTAAAATGTCAGCCAGGGTCTCCTTGGCGGCCAGGCCGAGGGCGATGCCGGCAATGCCGGCGCTGGCAAGCAGCGGGGTGATCTTGATGCCGTTGACCTGGAGGACAGCGAGGAGGAGGATAAAAAAGAGGGCCAGGCCGTAAAACCGGCTGGCAAAATGCACCAGGCGATCATCGAGATCATTCTCCGTGCGGCTTGCCAGGCGCTGCAACCAGCGGATCAAACATCGGCGAACTCCCCAGAACACGACTGCGGCGGCGATGACAATGACACAGCTCTTGTAGAAAGGAGTGAGTCCGTTCCACCAGGTATCGATCTCAAAGGGCATGGATCATCTTACGATGTGGGCGAACGAGGGAGCCAGCGAAATGTATGTTCCGCTCGGGCTTGCCGACCGGTGGAGGTTATGATAGGGGAGTGTTCTCTGAACGAGCCTATGGATTCGTCTCGACAAGGGCCAGGCGCAGATAGCGCATGGGCGCGCCAATACTGAGAGTGAGGCCAACGCGTTCCCGAGTGTCGTCGATGACGGCGGTGCCGGTCTCGGTGACGAGTCCTCCGGCAGCTTCCCAGGAACGAAGATCGACCGATGTCTCCAAAGTCAGAGTGAAACCGGGAAGGGCGCGACGGCGTTCGTAGTCAACGCTGACATCGGGGCCGACGCGTTCGATGGCCAGGGGGACGCCGTTGCCGGTCAGGGGTGAGGTTCCCAAGGCGTATTCCAGTTGATTGTTGAGATCGTCGCCGTCGGGGTTGGCCAGGGGTCCGCTAATCGTTTCATCGGCTAACTGATCCGCGGTGAAGACCGTGCTTCGCCATTCGGCAAAAGTCGGTCCGGTGGGCTCGGGCTCGGGATTCACGGTGAGGTCGACCACGCCAGGGCTCCCTTGATCCTTCTCGGAGAGCGCCCAGTTGG
>JANQJH010000417.1 GCA_028281705.1 Verrucomicrobiales bacterium | reverse complement strand
TCGAGGCAGACCCGGCCGCACCGCCGATCTCGAGCCCGCGAAGGTAACCGTCAAAGGCCCGGCGATGCTTCTCCACCACCTCCATGGAACCCGTGAGTTTGAAGAACCAGGTTTCAGTGCCGAGCGGCAAGATCCCGCCGATCATTCCACGTTCACCGCCAGCCACATTGAGGCGGTGGAGCTCGTGCCCATCGATCTGCAGGACGTCGAGGACGCCGTGCAACTCCTCCTGCGTCACCTCGGACTGGCCCAACTCACCTCGCCAGCGATTCACATTTGCCAGCAACCCGCCCACCGTACCGGGAAACACCGTGACGGAAAGGTCTCCCGGCTCGGAGCCCGGTTCTCCCGCCTCGAGACGAAAACTGGCCACCCTGGGGCCGCCGGCGGTATCGATCGGCACCCAGCCATCCGGTGGTGCCTCCGGGAGTTTCACCGCCGGCGCCTCGGCGGCTAACAACGGCGGCGACGACTCATTCTTGCCCACCGAGTAGACTTCAATGCCCCGGCGCTCGCATCCTGCCTGGAGGATGATGGCGCACGGGATGATGAACCATTGTCGGCGCCGGCTTGTTAGAAAACGTAGATCCATGGAAACAGTAGGATTACCTTCCTAGTCTAACGGTCGACCACCAACCCCATCTTGGGCAGACAAATGCAGGGCAGGCAGAGGCCTTCCTCGAGGAGAGTGGGCTCGTCTTTCCAGCTCGGATCCTGAGCGTGTTCGACCCCGCCGACAAGGACCGTCGTGGCGCAGGTGCCGCAACTACCCACTCGACAGGCGAAAGGAATTTCGATGTCACCCGTCTCCGCCAGGTCTAACAAGGAAGTGCAACCCTCCGGCGCTTCTAACGTTTTGCCGGACATGCGAAACTCCACCACGGTACCCGCCTCAATCAGCGCCTCCTTGGAGCAAACGGAAGCCGCTTGCGGCCCGGGGAAGATCTCCTCGTGGATGCGCTCGCAAGGCACGCCCCAGTCCCGCAGACCGTCCTCGATCGTCTTCATCATCAGCGGAGGTCCACAGGTGTAAAAATCGAAATTTTTCGACGGGAGGAGCGACTTGATCAGGTCGACCGTGACGCGAGTCTGATCCATTTCGAAGGGCTTCAGCGCCGTGCCGTCATCGAGCTTCTCACTGTAGCACACGCGGAATTGGATGTTCGGACGTTTCGCACTCTCCTTGCTCAGTTGATCGAGCAGCGCGGTCAGAATGTTCTCCGACCGTCGCCGAATGCCGTAGAAAAACCAGACCTCGCGCGACGAACTGGATTGGATGATGGCGTTGAGCATGCTGAGCACCGGTGTCACCCCGATGCCGCCGCCGATCAGTACCAGCGGTTCCGAGTGATCCGGATCGATGGCGAAATGCCCGCTGGGCGCACCTACGTCTAACAGTGCCCCCTCCTCGATGTGTTCGTGGAGAAAGCCGGACGCAAGGCCGGGCGGCGCATCGGGCGCGTCGGGCGGGGCGCCCACGCGCTTCACGCTGATCCGATAGTGTTCCGCATGATGACAATCCGAAAGGCTGTAGCAGCGAACCACAGGCTTGCTCTGGTCCGGGATGCCGTCCAGTTGGAATCTCAGGTATTGCCCGGGCCGGAAACGCGGCAGCGGCCTGCCGTCGCACGGTTCGAGATAGAACGAGCAAATGTCCTCACTCTCGCGAACTTTCTTGCTCACGCGGAACTCGCGCCAACCGTTCCACGGACTGACAGAATCGTCAGAACGCAAACGCTCCTGCCGGATGGCGTCGAGCCGGGTCTGAATGGACTCCAGCTCAGCGGCCTCCCGGCTCGCCTGAAAGCGCGAGACGGCCAGCTGGCGCCTCACCATGAGAACGAGGATCACCGCCACGGCCGAGACGATGAGGTAACCGATGAGTTCGAGTGCTGCGCTCATGTGGTGAATACTTCTAGTTAGGCGCCGTTTTAAAATTTGAAGCGCATTTCCAGGCGTGCACCGTAGCCCGCGCCCCGCTCCTCATGGTAAGAGCCCGCGCCGCCGAGGACCAAAATGGTATTGTCGTTGAGCACCCGCTGATATTGGGCGCCAATGGCGACTGCATCGTCGTTGGCCCCGCTGGTACTGAGGCGCCCCCCGATCTCGCCGATGAGCTGGCGTCGCTTGGCTTCATCGAAAAAATGTTGGTAACCAAGCCCGAAGCCGATGGCGTCCTCCGCCCGGTTCCCCAGCGCGGCGCCGTAATCCCCGAGGCCAACGGCGGCGTAGAGAATACCCATGTTGCCCAGCGGCCCCCCGACGGAAGGATCACGCGCCGCCGAGGTGTAGTTGTCAATGCCGACAAAGGCGTTGAGATAGATGAGATCATGGTTCCATGTCGGCGTCCGCGAGAGCTGCGCCGTGAGAAGGATGCCGTCGTCCACCGCGGAAGAGCCTTCATCCAGGGCCCACGAAAAGTTGGCGCGCAAGGTGGAATTGATCCGGCCGAAACGGCGGGTCTGGGCCAGCCCAAGGTAGACGCCATCGCCACCCGTCTTCTGACTGCCGTCGACGTAGGCCAGGTCCACATCATAGGTTGATTTCTCGTAGTCCGAGGAGAGAAACAGCCCGTAGATCTGCGCATTCCGATCACGCACGTTGTCGCCGCGGTGGATCTGATTGAGGCCAAACATGGCGGTGATGCGCGTGGCGGATGATCCTAACAGAAAGAGCGAGCTGCGCGTGATCCCGACCGCGTCGATGCTGTCGTTGATCATGATGCCATCCTGGAAGTTCACCGCCTGACGGCCGATGGAAAACCCGTAGTCCAAATGACCACTATCATTGGGATCAAGGCGCGGAAACAGCTCGCCAAAGTCCCCCTCGAAATAGAGGCTGCGGAGTTCAAAGTTGAACGCTTCTTCACCACCCGAGCCCCGGTCCCCGCCGAAGTTGTATCCGGTAAATCGACCCTCGTCGTCAAGAGGGCGCACACCGAGAAAGAGACGTTCCGTGGGCGTGAGGTAGTAGTTGGCGAAGAGATCAAACCGGTTGGACCACTGACTGATCTCGTTCTCCCCGTCGTTGAACGTCTGCACGGCCGAACGGAATTCCCCGAAGATAATGAGACTCGGCTGCCAAATGGCGCCGGTCGGTGTCTCCACGCCCGGCGTGATGGCGCCAAGCCCAAGAAAGGGGTTGTCTCCGAAGATCGTCTTGCGCGGCGGAACGACGATGTCAGGATTGCCTTCGTTGCGCTCCTCCAACAGCGCGTCGCGCTCCCGGTTTTGCGGGAAAACGATGTCCTCGATGAGTTCGGTCACCGGCTTCGGTCGCTCGATGAAGCCCTCACCAAGTTCTTCATAGGGAATGACCTCGTCGCTCAACTCGAGCGAGTGGTGATCATCGGCAGATTCAGAATGCCTGACAGAGACAAGGGCCGAGATGGCAATGCCAAAGACGGTGGCGACACGTGTACGTGGGGATACGTGGGTCACGGAATTGAGAGAGAGAGATGTGTGGGGGTATGTAAAACGTCAGTTATCCATCGGGCAAGAGATTCACCCCATCCTGCACATCTTCCTCCTCGGGATCGGGGAGCAAATTCTCGCCGCCTTCTTCACCGGAATCCTCCACTTCGGCCTCCGGCAACAGGCTCACACCGTCATCACCGCCGGTTTCCGGGAGCAGGCTGGACTGCTCGGGAGGCAACAAGGACTCGCCATCGGCGCCTCCTTCTCCGGCCGGCAGGTCCGGTTCGATGACTTCCAAGTCAACACCGGCCGGAGGCCCGGTGCCGATCTCATCCGGCTCGGGAGGCGCCTGCACGGGGAAGGGCGGTGGTGGCACCGCCATGATTTCAGCCTCGGTCGGTTTCAGACTGCGGGTTTTCCATCGACCATCGATGACGAGCGTCTCGTCCCACACCGTCAACGCTCCGCCACGCCGATCCTCGTCCGCCGTCGAGGGTGAGACCCGATGTCCGTAGACGATGCGCTTGGCAACCTCGCGCGGCGAAAGGTTGTAGTCGAAACCGAGGCTCCCGATCTCCTTGATCAGATTCACCGGCACCATCTGAGCGATGACTTTGATGTTGACCGTGTAGGGCCGCTCGCCGGTCAGCGCGGCGCCACGCACGGCGTATTTCGCCCAGCGATCACCGGCCGGCGGCAAGACCACGGCATGCTTGCGCGCCGCAGCGGGCCTTCCCACGAGAATCCCGGCACGCACATCCGGCCGGATGTAGGGAAGCGGATCCACCGACCGATTGACCGCCAACACCTCTTCCTGTTCACCGCCACGGATGTTCCGGGTGAGGAATTTCGATTGCAGGCTGAAGAGAAACTTGTCCAGCGGCAGCTTGCCGGCATGAACGTAGGGGGAATGGAGGTCGCGCACGTCGCCGTTGGGATCGCGGTCGCCGGAGCGGAAGATGACCGCGCCCTTGCGGTCGCGCACCGTGACGTCGAGAAAGATCAGGCGCTCGGCATCGAACCCAGTCGGCACACCGTGCCCATCCGTGCCATTGCGGACCTGAACCTTGAATGCGAGCTCCTTGGCTTCGTCACGCGTGATGACGAAATCGCCCAGCCGGAGGCCGCGACGCCAGATCTGATAACGCTGGGTATTGCTCCAATTGAGCAGTT
>JANQJH010000415.1 GCA_028281705.1 Verrucomicrobiales bacterium | reverse complement strand
TTCTCTTTCATAATAGGGTATTAAAAAGTCTATGAGTTCATTAAGCTTTTTATCTTCTCCGGGCGGCGGCAACCTGCCATCCCAAAACCCGCCAGAGCCGTCGATGCTCCCATCAGCTTCATGAACGAGCGCCGCGACGTCTCCGTCTCCGCCCGATCCATCTCTGAAGCCCCCGCAGGAAACTCGCGCTCCAACCACTCACGGAACTCGGGCGTGTCTTGCAACTCGCCGACACTACGCCAGAGACGTTTACTGCCTTTTCTGGGCTCTGGGTGATGAACAATGCGTTTCATTCGTGAAATCAGGTCAGCCTATAAGGTTAGCGATGGCATCCGGAACAGCTCAACGGAGGGTTCACGTTCCACGCGCTCTTCAGCTGGAGGCCCACCTCATCCTGGGTCATCTCGCTCTTGCCATACACCGTCTCCGAAAGACGGATGAGATCCTCAAACCCCCGCTGTTGCTGAGGCCGCAGCTTCCGGTCTTCCTCAATCACGGAAATCAGCTGGTCCGCCGTTTTCCCGTTCCTCTCCATCAACTCGGCATAAAACGCCTCGCGATCCTCATCCGCGGCCTTCCAATCAAAATTAAAAATCTCGTCCATCGGCCGGATGTTTTTCTCCGGCGCCGTGTGGCAATCCAAACACCAGCTCATACTCTGCGGCTCCGCCTGGTAAACCACGTCCATCTGATCCACCCGCCCGTGACATTTCACGCAGCTCACCCCGCGATTCACGTGCACCGAGTGATTGAAATAGGCGTAATCGGGCACCTCGTGAATGTTGACCCACTCGATCGGCTTGCCCGTCTTCCAACTCTCGCGCACCGGCGCCAGCTTGGGACTGTCCTTCTTCACGTGCTTGTGACAGTTCATGCACGTCGCCGTGGACGGCAAATTGGAGTGCCCCGATTTCTCCACGTAACTGTGGCAGTAACGGCAGTCCATCCCGTGCTGCTCCACGTGAATCTTGTGACTGAATGGCACCGGCTGAGACGGTTGATACCCCACTCGAGTGTATTTCGGCGTGAAGTAATACCACAAACCCGCCGTCACGGCGGACCCCATCATGATCAGCGCGATGCCGATCTGTAGAGGCAACAAATTAGTCCAGCGCGGGAAAAAGTTGGGCATGGTCAATGGACTCCTAAGCGCTTGTGAAAAATTTCACAAGCGGAAAAGTACGGCATTCTAGAGGCAAAAATGGACACGATAAAACAACGTGAATGTCCCGCTCTCCAAGGCCTGGGGAACGAGGACGGCCAGCATAGAAACTCCCGCCAAGTTGGCAACCCGAAAAGGCACGGAATTGTGCAAATTGCCCTCGGGACGCGATCCGGAGCCTATCAGAATACGATAAGTCGCTCTCCTTTTCGTTCCCCTCCCGCCGCCGGGCCGCTACCGTGACTGATTTCCTGCGGCGGCAAGCAGACTGAGGCGCCGCCGGGGGGCCTGTCGATCTTGAGCTTGGAGCCCGTCTCTCGATTGGATAGGCTTCGCCCATGATGGGGATCCGTCTCATTCCCGCCCGCGACCTCCTCCCGGCACTCCTCGGTCTCGCCACCTTGGCTCTGCCGCACGAAGATGCCGTGGCCGATGTCATCCTCAATGAGGTCATGGCGGTCAACGACACGGTTCTCGCCGACGAGGCCGGTGAATTCGATGACTGGGTCGAGTTGCACAACACCGGCGACACACCCCTCGATGCCGGAGGGCTCTATCTCAGTGATGACCCCAGTGACCCCGCGCTCTGGCAAATTCCCCAAAATCTCGGCGACCTGGGAGATTTCACCGTCATCCCCGCCAAGGGCCATCTCCTCCTTTGGCTGGACGGCGATCCCGAACAAGGCCCTCTCCACGCCCCCTTTCGCCTCAGCGGCGCCGGCGCCACCCTGGTCCTCACCCATCGCGATGGGAGCACGGTCCTCGACGAGATCGTCCTCCCGCCACAGCACCCCGATATTGCCTTCGGCCGGCCCCATCCGGAAAGCGAGGCCCCACTCTTCCTCGTCGCGCCCACCCCGGCCGCCGACAACGACCCCACCGGCGTCTCCCAGCTTGGGGGCGTCACCGCCTCCGTAGCGCCCTCGACCTTCTCTCAGCCCTTCGAACTCACACTTTCCACAACCACGGACGGCGGTTCGATCAAGTTCACCACCAACGGCAGCGATCCCGGTCTCTTCAGCGGGGCGAACTTCACCGCGCCCCTCACCATTTCCCAATCCACCGCCATTCGCGCCGCCGTCTTCATCGGCTCCAAACGGATCAGCCCCGTCACCACCTGGATCTATCTCGCCACCGACGACGAGGTCAGAGTCTTCAGCTCGGATCTTCCCCTCGTCTTCATCGATTCCCGCGGACACGACTTCACCAGAGACACCTCCCTCAGCACCACCTTTGAGCCCACCGCGGTCTCCAGCCTCTTTCTCGAACCCGGTGAGGACGGCCGAGCCACACTCTCCGGCCCGCCTAACTATTTCGGCAACGCCGGGATGAACGTCCGCGGCGCCAGTTCACGGGCCTGGCCCAAGAAACAGTACAAGTTCGAAACCTGGGGCGAACAATCCGAAGACCGTCCCGCCTCCCTCCTCGGGATGCCGGCCGATGCCGATTGGATCCTGGCCGCTCCCTACTTCGACCGCTCCCTCATGCGCAACCACCTCACCTTCCGCTGGTGGGAGGCCCTCGGCTACTACTCACCGCGGACCCGGTTCTTCGAACTCTTCCTCGACCAGGACGGCGATCGCCGCTTCACCATGGACGACTATCAAGGCATCTACGTCCTGACAGAAAAGATCAAGCGATCGGCCGACCGCCTGGACCTGCCTCGCCTGAAACCCGCAGACGGTGACGACGCCTCCCCTCCCTTCACCGGCAGCTACGTCATCGAGGGGACCAACGTCAACCAACACTGGCAGTCGCGCAGTGGCATCCGGCTGAAGTATCTCGAGCCGCGCGAAGCCGAACTCCTCCCCGAGGCCAAGGCCTGGATTCGAGATCACTACAATGCCGTCGAAGCCACCGTGCTGGAGGACGAATTCCAGGATGCCGAGAGCGGTTATCGTTCCATCCTCGATGTGCCCTCACACATCGACTACGATATCCTGCGCGAACTCTCGCGTAACATTGATGGAGCCAGCACCTTTCTCTCCTTCAACGCCGAGGGCAAGATCGGGATGGGTCCCCTCTGGGACTACAATCAGTCCTTCGGTCTCACGTCCCTCTTCAAACCCGAGCCAGGCTGGAAGACCGATGGTTGGAACGTGGAGTACATGACGCGGGGAGGACACTGGATGAAATGGTGGGACCATTTGGGAAACGACCCGGAGTACCAGACCGC
Source organism: Verrucomicrobiales bacterium (assembly GCA_028281705.1). GTDB lineage: Bacteria > Verrucomicrobiota > Verrucomicrobiia > Verrucomicrobiales > DEV007 > JAACDM01. Next base: position 16,018 of record JANQJH010000415.1, on the reverse strand, counting down.
GTGGAACGATCGCTGGGTCGAACTCCGCCAGGGTCTCTTCACCAACGACCGCTTATTGGGCGACGTCGCCGCCACAGCTGCTTTGTTAGAAGAAAGCCAAGAGCGAAACTTCGAGCGCTGGGACATCCTGGGCAAGGTCGTGTGGAGCACCGGCGGCGGCACCCGCGCCGATCCCGCGGAAGGCGAGCGGGATACCTTCGCCAAGGAAGTCGCCTTTGTCCGCGACTGGCTCACCGCCAGGCTCGCCTGGATCGATTCTCAGGTTCCCGCGCCTCCTTCCTTCAACCGGAGCGGCGGCGCCGTGCCCCGCGGGTTCTCCCTCGAGATGGGCGAGGGTGAAGGCTTCAAGAAGTTCGGCGGGGTCATTCACTACACGACCGACGGGAGCGATCCCCGCGATGCCGGAGGCGGCATCCATGCCAGCGCCTCCCGCTATGGAGAACCCCTCACACTCACCGAAGAGGTCGTCCTCAGCGCAAGGGCCCGAAGCATCTTCGGCAAATGGAGTTCCCTGCGGCGCGCCACCTTTCTCGTCGATGTGCTGCCGGCGAATGCGAGCAATCTCACCATTGCGGAAATCCATTACAACCCCCGGGGTAGCGACGACCTGGAGTTCATCGAGCTGACCAATCGGGGCAATGAGGCCATCGATCTCACCGGGGTACGCCTGGAGGAGGCCGTCAATTTCACCTTCGGCCCACGATCGCTCCAGCCCGGCGCCGTGGTCTTGATCGTGGAGGATCAGGAGGCCTTCGCCGCTCGAGAAGGCATCGATTTCACGCTAGTCGCCGGTCAGTGGGAAGGCGCCCTGAGCAACGGCGGTGAATCCCTCCGAGTGGTGGACGCGCAGGGCAACGAAATTCTATCATTCACCTACGAGGACCGTGGTGAATGGCCTCGGATGGCGGATGGTCAGGGCCGGTCCTTGGAACGAACGGATCTCCACACCGATGCCCTCGACGATGCCATGTCCTGGCATGCCAGCGTCATCGATGGCGGCACACCCGGAGTCTTGGCTCCGGAGGCGCCGTCATCAGGGAAGACCTATCTCGCGTGGCAGGCCGACTTGTTAGGCGACGTGTCCCTGAAAGAGCCCGGCGATGATCCCGACACGGACGGTCAAGTCAACCTGCTCGAGTTCGCCTTTGCCACGGACCCCCTCGATCCCAACAGTATTCCTCAAATCGAGGTCGCGAGCATCCGCACCGGTGAACCGGGAACGATCGCCTTACAGATCTCCCATTCCCACGCGGACTCTCACGAAGTCAGGCTGACCGCGGAAATCTCTCCCGATCTCCGCTCCTGGACCGCTACGTCGCTCAGCGAGCAGGCCCCAACCGAGGGACACAGACACCTTCAGACGCCGGCCCTGCCAAAGGCCGAAGCCCGATACTTTCGCTTCGTGGTTTCTTTGCCCATCGACAACCCATAATTAGTATCCAAAAGGAAAAACTCTACCTCTCTGCGCCTCCGTGCCTCTGCGCGAGAAATCGGTTCACTGTTCAGCAACCGGTTACCGCGCAGTCACCCTCACATAACGACTGGCTTCCTCCAACACCCCCCGCAGCTTGAAGGTGGTCCGGTGCCCCTCGGAAGCAGGGATATCTAGCGGATCACCAAAAACGCCGCGATAGGTCGTCCATGTCTCCATGTCCGGCGACATCTGAATGCGGTAGTGCCGTCCTGGAGCGCTCGACCAGGTCAGATCGAGCGCCGTGCCGTCCCGGTTCACAGAGAGAAGTTCGAACCGTGACCGGAGGTCATTGGCGGCGCTCCCGGCCAGTTTCTCAGTGAGATTGCTCTGCCCATCGCCGTCCAGATCACCGCCAGGCCCATTCACACCCGCGGGATCGTTGGGGTCGAGTCCATTGGCCAACTCCCACAAATCGCGCAGCCCGTCTCCGTCCGTATCGGGCCCGGGATCGCTCCCGATCTCAAAGGAATCGAGCATGCCGATCTCCGACCCGTCCGCATGAAAACCCTGAGCCTCCAACCGGAGATAATCGTCACGAATGCTGATGAGGGCATACTCGTTGAACAATCCGCCCACGATCGGCTGGGGCTCACCGAGCACACCCGGACTGCTCTGCCGCGCCCACATTCCTTCCACATCGTGAGCCCCACCGACGAACATGTGTTCCCAATCACGGACCACCACCTCGGAATGATCCAGCCAGCTTCCCCCTCCGGTGACGACGTAGTGCACATGGTTCAAGTGACCACGCTCGTATTCATGAGTGTGGCCGCTAAAGCAGATGGAAACATCGTATCGTTCTAGCAAGGGCACCAACGTCCGGCGCAAGGTGGCGTCGCCGTCGATCCAGCGCTCACAGTACGGCGGTACGTGAACACCGAGGAAGCGAAACCGCGCGTTGCGCGATTCCGGTGAGGCCAACTGGGTTTCCAGCCACCCGTTGGTGATCTCCTGCCGATAGAACTCATCAAGACAGACGAAGAAACAGTTCGAATAGGTAAAACTATAGGAACCGTGGCCCGGTGAAAGCCCCTGGCGATAGCGGCTCGGCATATCGGAGGCCAATCGCAGGGGCGCCCTCGGGCTGCTCGAATCGTGATTCCCCCAGGCGGCGAACCAGGGCACGGACGTGCCCAAATGGCGCGCCACGCGGTCGAGGTAAAAGCGACGCGTGTCGGTGTAACTGGCTCCATCCTCCGCCAGGTCTCCTGTCGTTAGGCCAAAGGCCACCCCCGACGCCACCATGTGCTTCATCATGCTGATCGTCGGCTCCAACGGAGCTGCCGTCCAGGCGCCCCCGTTGTGCCCCTGACTATCGCTCCAGGCGGCAAACTTGAAATCCACCTCTCTGTCAGGCGCCGTGTGAAAGTGTGCGTGGCCCGTGAACGGATCACCTCCAGGACACCGGACGCCATAGTGATACTCCGTTTCCGGCTTCAAGCCCGTCAGCACCGCACGCTGAAACCAGGTGCCCCCGCCGCTGGCCACGCGCTCCATGAGGGCGCTCGACCCCATGGCCTCCGTCTCTCCGTAAACCACCTCGAGCACCACCTCCTGGGCCGTTTCCGTCATGATGACGATGCCATCCGTGCGCACATTTTGCAGATAAGGCGGCGTCAACAGGGTCACCTCATCACCGCCGAACAACCCGCCCTCGCTGCCCGCCCGGCCGCCAAACATCATGAGAAGGACCATCACGGCGAGTGTCTCGCGCCGAAGGAAAGCTCGAAGCAGCGGTGGGAAAAGGGAGCTCATGGTTCGCCCACTTTACCCACGCCCGTGCCGAGCACCAGTGACGATCGTTTCCCATTTCTCCGCCAAGCAGTAGCTTCTCGCCCGATTGGATGGATTCTCCACCACGAGAAACCCTTCGCCCACCCACCGGCGGCACCGTTCCCGCGCTTGACGGACCGACAACCGCAGAGACTCCGCCAACCGGACGGAGGTGACGACTCTCGATTCTCCAAACAACTCGAGAGCTCGCCGCTGCTGTGGATCGAGCTCGCGCATCTCATATGCGTAATCACGATTGTAGTTCCTCACCTCGGAGGCATCCCGCTCCCGCCCACGCAAGCCACCTTGGCCATCGAGCACCACCTCCGCCACCTCAGCCGCCGTGAGACGGTTCCCTTCAATCTGGGTGGAGTAATGCGTGGCCCTCAGTCGGGCTGACTGACGCAACGAGGCCAGCAACGATGGCGTCACCGGAGCATTCTCCACCGCCACCTTCGCCGCCTCGATCCGCATCAGTGCCTTCGCAATCGCCGGATCGATTTCAAACCGAGGCTCGAAGCTCACAGCTCAGAATCCTTCCCGAGCATCCATCCGTCAATAAAACGTCGTTAAAACGTCATTAACTTGTCGTTAAAACGTCGTTAACCACCCATTCGAGAAAATTTTCTCAGTTAACGCTTGCAAGCGAGGCTTGATGTGAGAAAATTTTCTCAGTTAAAAATCTTATCCATCGTTCACTCATGTCCGAAACCGAACTCAGCCGTCGCGAACGCCAGATCATGGATGTCCTCTTCGCTGCCGAGGAAGCCGATGTGCAGGAGATCCAGGCCGCCCTCCCCAATCCCCCGGGCGACATGGCCGTCCGCAAGATGCTCAGCATCCTCGAAAGCAAGGAAATCGTCACCCGCCGCAAAGAAGGCCGCCGCTTTCTCTACCGCCCGCGCGAGGGACGAAAACGGGCTGGCTCCAGCGCTCTCAACCACCTCTTGAGCACCTTCTTCGGCGGCTCCGTGGAGGAGGCGCTCGCCACGCACCTCGGCGATCCCAAAACGAGCCTCTCGGACGAGGAACTCTCCCGCATGATCCACATGATCGAACAAGCCCGTCAGAAGAAAGGAGCCGACCAGTCATGAATACCCTTACACTCTTCGAACACCTGATCGATCTCTCGATCAAGGCCACTGCAGTTCTCACCCTCGCCTATCTCGCCCTCTGGCTTCTCCGGCGCGCTTCGGCCGCCAGCCGGCATTTCATCTGGGGCACGACTTTTGTCAGTCTCCTTCTCTTGCCCATTCTTTCGGGATTGCTCCCCCAGTGGACCGCCCTGCCCAGCTGGCAGAGGGCCACGGCCCCGCTCGAAGTCGTCGTCGCCAAACCATCCGATCCCAGCCAAGCCGCGCCCCGAACCGGAATCACGATTTCTCCGGCCCCGGTCTCCGCAGCCTCGGAAGAACCGGTCTCCGCTCGTCCCATCATCGTCCAATCCAGATCGGTCGATGCCATGGCGCCATCTCGACGATCATGGCAACGCTGGGCTCTCATCGCCTGGGCCGTCGTCTCGCTCTTGCTCCTCTCCCGGCTGGCCCTCTGCTTTCGGCGCCTGGCCAGGCTCCGGCGTCACATCACTCCGGTCCGCGAAGGCGAACGCATCCAGGCACTCTTGCAAGACGCCTGTGATCAGTTAGGCATCGACCGTCGGCGAGTCACGCTGGCCCTTCGACGGCATCCCGGCGCTGTGCCCATGGTCTTTGGTGTCGGCCGGCACCATCTCATTCTCCCGCTCGAAGCCGGACATTGGTCCGATGATCGTCTGCAAGCCGTGTTCTTCCACGAGTTGGCTCACGTCAAGCGACGAGACGCCGCCATGGAGTGGATCGTCCAGGGACTCTGCGCCCTCTATTGGTTCCATCCCCTGGTTTGGCACGCGGCCCGTCAACTCCGCCACGAACGCGAGCGCGCTTGCGACGACCTCGTGCTGGCGCGCGGCATCCCATCCCCGAACTACGCCGAACACCTCTTACAAATCCTCACGCGATCATCGGCCCCCCACAATGCCCCCGCCCTCGCCATGGCCGATCCCGGCCGCCTCGAGTCACGCATGGTATCGATCCTCGGCGATCACATGGTGCGCACGCCAGTCTCTCCATCCCTGCGCTGGCTCAGCCTCGGCGCCTGCCTTGCCCTAACCATTCCTCTCGCATTGCTCCAGGCCGCGCCCCAGAAGGAAGGAGGCGTCACCTATCAATTGAAAGGCCTCGACGCCGCACGCGTACATCGATACCTGGACCAACATTTCGGCGAGAGTGCCCAGCTCGAGGTCGACACCGAGGCCAACAGCGTCCACGTGACGAGCGATGACTCCGCCATCCAGGAGAGAATTGAAGCGCTCTTTGAAGCGTTTGAATCCCAAAACGAGTCTCCAAGGGCCACGGAATCGCCTGACAGCGCCGAAGCGGAGGCCGCCGCGCTGAGGCGGCGCTTGAAAGATAAACTGATGGATCTCCTCCTCGAGGAGCAACGCTTGATCGGATCAAGCCTAGGGAAGCAACACCCGGAACGAAAGGCGGTCGAAGCCAAATTGAGCCAGTTGCGCCAGGTCCTTGAAGACACGGCAAGATACCATGCACAACAATCGGCCCCAGGCGACGAGTTCACCCAGCGATACCCAGGCAAGAACGGCTTGCTGCAACTCTATCAACGCTACCAAGACATCCTCGACTCCCGGGACGAACTCACGCAAAGCGGCCTCGGCGCCAGGCATCCGCAAGTACGCTCCAAAGATCACGAGATCGAATTCCTCAAGAGCCTCTTGGACAATGCCGCCCGGAATGATCAGGCCGCACCTTCCAGTCAACTCAACCTGGCCCGGCTTTTGCTCGAGGAGCAGAGATCTCCAGCAAATGTTGAATTGATTGTGACCCTCGATCACAAGGGTGATCTCTGGTTAGGCGACTCCAAGATCAGCATCGACCAGATCCGCGGCCGCTTCACCCGCGTCCAAGTCCAAGCCGATCCCCAGGTGCCCTTCAAACTGGTCTCCCAGATCCTCAGTCAACTGAAAGAGAACGCGGGGATCACGGACATTCGGATTCAATCGACGAAGCCTTCAGGCCTCTAGCCGTTAGTAACCGCTTGTGACCAACATATTGGTATGGATATTCATTGTTCTCAAAATGAACAGAATCGATGGGGCTCGCCTAGGTCACCAAGTCCCGCCTTCTCCCTGAGACCTTGAGTCTGGGTTGTCCACGAACGACACGAAGATCACGAAATGGCTAGTTGGAACTTGGAAGGGCGAGCGGGATTGCATTGAGCACTCTTTCTTGATTCGGCCTTCCCCTCTCGGATCTGGAGTTTGCAAGAAAGAACGACTTACTCTACGCTACCTCTCTGCGCCTCGGCGTCTCTGCGCGAGAAAATCGGATCACCCTTAGTTAGCGTCGGGCGTCAATCCCGTCTCGCTTGAGGGGTCGCTCCGATTCCGTAATGGTCGCCCGGTGAGTTCTCCCCGCTATGAATGCGTCAGATCCCGACACGTGTTATTCCGATTGCGCACAGCACTTTTTTGTTCTAACATAACTCTTGTTCGTTAGACCAGCTCAGCCCGGTTCCGTGAGCGGTGGGAAAATAGAACCATTGCTCCCAACAGAAAACGCATCGCCGAACTCGGCCCGGGGATGCTGCTGAAGCTGTAGACGATTTCGCTCGACAGCTCCACTTCGTGAGTAGCGATTGTTCGCGAAACCTAGGCATTGGCGACTTGCGTTCCCTCCAGATTGAGGACGACTTTGGAGACATCTTGGCCGGATCCACCGAAAGTAGTTCGTGTTGTCCGGATCGTGGTCCCCCGCATTGCTGTAGCGTCCCGCATCAAAGGCAGGAATCGAAAGAGTCGCTGCCCAGGCCTCGATATTCAAGGCGACGAGCCCCATAGCAAATACTCCAAAAAATCTCATCGCGCGACGATGCACTTCCAATCATCACTGTCAACGAGCGGGATTCGATTTCTGTGGTCCCCATCCTAGCAGAGCATTCCGACTCGGAATTCAATTGATGACAGGGGAGTTTTCGAGTAGAAAGACAATGTGAGAATGCGGTCCCTCCATATCCTTCAGGCTCAAGAAACGACACACGTTCCCGGCGTCAATGTGCGATTGATTCACCCACGATGAAAAGGAGCCTCACCATCATCGCAGGCCTCCTGCTAGGCGTCGCCTTCTCCCGATTTCTCTGGCCCTCGCCACCGTCCATCGCCAACGAGACGCCGGGCGCGCCTCCATCGACTCCCTACAGCGTGATCGAGAGTCCCCAGCTGGCAGAGGAGGCGCTCGATTTCCGAACACGGCTCTTTGAACAGCGCGGACGCCCAACCCTGGAGGCCAGCCGCGCGCTTTACCGAGCCATTCAAGCCGACCCCTCGCCCGGAAGAATCGCCGCGTGCCTTCGAGAGTTGCAGGCCTCGGCTGGAAACTTCGATCCGGTGCCCAAGTTGCTGGCCCAAATTCTCCAGCTGCATCTCCAGGCACACGCGCCGAGCACTCTCCCGGCTTTTTCCGGTGAGGCGGCCACGGAGCATGCGCTTGATCGGCGCGAAGACGCCTATCGCAGCTGGGCGGCGCTCGATCCCGATGCCGCCTTTTCCATGGCGATGCGCGAGCCCGTCATTACTCTCCGCCCCACCCTCCTGGAGGCCGTTTTGTTAGGTGCGACGGGCACGGATCCCGAAGCGGCGTACCGGCTCTGGTCATCAATCAAGGAGCCCGACTTGCGGCACCGGCTCTCGGAAAAAATCGCCTGGGCCGTGTCCAGGCATGCCCCAGAGCGCGTCGCTCACTGGATCCAGGAGTTTCCCACCAAGGCTGACGACATCCAAGAGTATGCCTTTGAGGCCTGGGCTGGCAAAGACCCAGCCAAGGCCTTGTCTGCTCTTAGGGACTCTGCGGAATTCAGCAAACCCACTTCTCGCGCGGTGAAAGGCCTTCTCGCGGGATGGAGCGAGAAGGCGCCGGCTGAGGCGGCGGCCTGGGCCGAAGAGCGAGGCCTCACCCTGGCCCCAGAATCACTTCGCCAATGGGCCCAGATCAAGCCAGAGGCCGCACTCGCCCACGCTGGTAAGGCGAAAACCCTATCACAACGACTGGAGGGCCTGGCCAAGGCCGCGGAATCCTGGCTCAGCACGGAGCCGGCCGAGGCGCTCGCCTGGACCGAGAAGAACCTCGATGACGCCGCCCGATTCCAGGTCTCCCGCGAGTTCCTCAAGCGCCACCAAGGGGCCCCCGATCAGTGGTCCATGGAAACCGCCGCCTGGCTCGCGCAATACCCTCACCCTCATGCCACGGAGGAAGCTGGCCGATTCACGCAGCGCTGGAACGATCTCCCGGCGGCCCTGGCCTGGCTCGATACCCTGCCCGAAACCGCCAACCGGCGCCTCATGCCCTATGTCTACGGCGACTGGCTGCGGGAAGATCCTAACAAGGCCGGTGACTACCTGCTGTCTCTTCCCACGCCCCGGGCCCAAGCACGCCTCATCGCCGACTCGCTTGGCCAGTCGGACCCTCAGACCAAGGACCAAGTGCAAACCTGGGCCAAGGCCCATTTGAGCGAAGCCGCCCAGGCATTCCTGGCCCAAACGAAGTCATGACGCGGCTCCTCACCCATCTCCTCCTGCTCGGCCTGAGCACCCTTGCCGGTGCGTGGCTCGATCAGGCGCTTTTCACGCACTCGGAGACGTCTCAGAGGAGCACCCTCCGAAGCAGCAACGTCACTGTGCCCGGAATTCGCCCGGAACCTCGACTAACGGAATCTACAATCCAAGACCCGTTCGCCCCTTTCGAGGAACCTGAGGACGTCCTCGCTGCTTGGGGCCAGGTCCTCGATTGGTTAGACCGTCAACCAGCGGCTTCCTTGGAACAAGGCCTGCGCTCGTTGGAAAAACACGACCTCGATCCCGAAACCGCCTGGCCGGTGAATCTCCTCATCGTCAGCCACTGGGCGGATCTGGATCGTGAGGCGGCCATGGCCCATCTGCTCAAAGACAAGCGTCCTGACGAACTCGACCCGGACGAAGACGAGATCACCCTGACCACCTTCTTCACCCTCTACTCCAGCTGGGCGCGACAGGAGCCGGCAGCAGCGCGAGCGGCTCTCATCAAAATTCCCAAGCTCGCTCGCTACAAGCGGCTCCTCCTTCAAGTCGAGGCATTTTACCACCGCGAGTACGATTTGTCATGGGCCGCTCAAGCCGGCGCCGACCTCGCGGCGTTCGTCGAGCTCTGGTGGCGACGTGGATTGACCTTGCCCCAGTTGCTCCAACCGCTGGCCACAGCCGCCGGGCAGCTGACCGTGGATGAGCGCCAAGCACTCACACACGCCATTTTCTTACACACCGCCAAGGACGCCTCGCTGACGATTGAAAAAGCCATGCGCCTGGCGAACGAACTTCCTCACGAGGAAGACCGGGAATCCGCCTTCGCCGGCATGTTAGAAGGCTGGAAAAGACACCCCAACCCTCTCACAGCACTCAAGGCATTGCACGGGCTCCGCGGAAAAGTGGAGCTTGAAATTGGTCTCTTCCACGACGCCCTGAGCGCTTACCCCGAGACCACCATCGATTGGGTTCTGCACGATCTCGATGAAGAGGGACGCCGGGAAGCGCTTCGATCGATCTACTCCAATGCAGGCAGTAGCGATACCGAAGCCAGCGGTTGGCTCAAACTTTACGAGGCACTTCCGCCATCGGAGCGCCCGAGTGTCAGTTCACTCCTTTTTCTCTGGCAAAACCTGACGTGGTATCGCCCTCGAGAATCGCTCGACTGGCTGAGATCATTTCCAGAGAATGCCGATTTAGAGGACAGCGATCGCTCCCGGCTCGCATCCTGGGCCAGCAGCTTGGGGCAGACGCTTGCCACACAGGATACGGACGAGTCCCTGGCCCTGCTCGAGACGATCGACGAGGGCCCCATCCGCCAGAGTTTCCTCCAGGGAATCATCACCCAGCTGAGCACGGACAACTTGGCCCGCGCGGCCAGCTTGCTCGACCAACTCACGGAAGAAAACAGGCGTTCCTCCGAGGCCACGGTGGTCGCCGGTTACTTTGCCCACGAAGGCCTCGAGAAGGGCATGGCTTATCTCGACAGCGTGGACGATCCCGAAACCCAGCAGACCTTCGCCGTGCGGCTGCTCAATGACCACCGGCTCGAGCCGGCCGAGCGCGCCCGCCTGGTGGACACCTACCTTGCCCAGACGGAAGACCCGCTTCGCTCCACACACTATCTCAACGAACACTGGGCTGAGAGCGACCCCCAGGCGGCCAGTGATTGGCTCCCCACCCATCAGAGCAGCCGTTCCTACCCATACCGCGTCGAACGCCTCATGGAGCGCTGGCGCTACAAAGATTTTGAGGGCGCAACGCAGTTCGCCCAAACGCTAGAATTCGGTCCGGTACTGGATGACGCCATTTTTTACCTCACCTCTCTCTCCCGCGAGATCGACCCCTGGCAAACCCTCCAATGGAGCTCGCGCATTTCCGACCCTGAGAAGCGCCTCAAAGCACTTGAGCGGGACCTCATCCGCGCCGATGAACTCGCCACCGAGGCCAACGCCGTTTCCCAAATCCTCGCCGGACTCGACCTCACCGCCGCCGAGCGCGGCCACCTCGAAGAGCGTCTCTCACCGTAGTTGGCGAGCACTCCAACCCAGCGGGGTTCATTCCTGAAACCAAAAAGGGACTGAAGTCCCTGCCACTTTCCCTCAATGGTCGAACTGCTGGGAGAGCGTTTGAAAAGTTTCTTCACTCAAATTGGCAGACTGCAGGGCGTTGAAGGCGGCGCCGCGGTCGATGCGTCTCCAGGTGGAAATCACGCGAACGACCATTGCCTGCCGCTGGTTCTCATCCGTCATGCTGTTCGCCCAGACGAGGGCACTGGCCGGATCGTCGGCGTCGATGCGCTCCACCAGCGAGGTCACGGCGCCATCTCGCGCGGCACCGGCGGGCAATTGCCCAATCCATTCGGACGCCCCCATGGGATCATGGTGTGCCCACACTCTCGCCACGTTGCGCACGGCCGCACTCTGCACGAATGCATTGTTCTCCAATGAGGCGGCCCAATCCGCGGCACCTTGGGGGTCCCAGTCCACCCACCGCTCCACAATACCCGCCGCGGAGTAGGCCATTCTCTGCGGCCGGGCCCCATCCTCGATCTCAGGAAAATGCTCCTCAAACACCTCGACCGCAGCGTTTACATCGTGCCTTGCGAGATCATCAATGAATCCTGGCATGACCGCTGTTCTTTCTGCGGCTTCAAGTCCTCTAACAAACTCCGTGGTAGCCGCAGGATCATTGACAATCCAGTGGTTGAGCACATCTTTGAGGGCGCCCCGACGGCCGTCCTGATCTTCGATGCCGAGCGCGTAGGCCGAGGCTTCTGGCGGAGCTTCCGCCGCCCATGCTTTTACCACGTTGCGCTGCAATTGCAGACGTGTGCTTGGATCTTCCTGGCCCTCGATCCAATCCATGACCCCCTCGCGGTCCTGCGCAAACCATCGACTGACCACGTTGCCGGCCATCTGGCGGTGGTGCTCAGACATTCCCTCATTCTCCAAATAGGCAGCTGCTGAGCCGGGTTCGGTCGAGGACAAGGCATTGACAATCCCTCGCTCGATATCTCGCCTTACCGGTCCCGGCGGCAGTTCCTCGGCCCACGCCCGGGCACTTTCCAGGTCATCCCGTGCCAGGGCCTCGGCAACGTTTCTCGTCGAGGGTCTCAGACGCCCATTCAAATTCGCCATCAGCAGTGCCTTCGCCCGCTCGGGGTCCGCCTCGGTGATCTCGTGGAAATGGCTCGCGAGTACATTCGTCCGCTGCTCCACCGGCAAGAATTCAACCCAGCGCAGCGCTCCCTCCAGGTCGGCGCGGAAAGCGGTCTCCCCAAGCGCCTTGACCACCGCCGCCTCATCCGCCGGACTGAGTGACAACTCGGACAAGAGCGCCAAACCTCGATCGAAATCCGCACCAGCGGCACTCTGAATGGCGAGCCGGAGGGCCTCGCGCCGCTGATTGCCGTTCTCCAAGGTCGCCGCCCAGTTGAGCGCACGACCCGCATCCTTCTGCGCCCAGCCGATCATCAGACCTTGGATCGCCTGTGCTCTCGCATGCCCCTTCGGAACGGAAGCGAGCCGTTTGGCGGCCGCCGTGGGATCCTCCCGAGCCCAGGCCTCAAACAAGGGATGGTAGCCGGAAACGCCTCTCTCTTGACCTTCAGCAGCAAGCAGATCTAGCATTCCCACGGGATCCTCCGCCGCGCCTTGCATGATGAGGGCCCGAATGGCTTCCCCACGGACAGCGCCATCGTCGAGAGTCCCAATCAGATGGCGCGCCCGGGAAAGATCGCGCTGGGCAATGGATCGGATGGCCGCGACGATTCCTTCTTGGCGCACACTGCGATCCCTGGCACCGGAGGCGAACTGCAACACCGCCTCGGGATCCACTTCCGCCCATCGTGAGAAGAGAGCACTGCGTGCCATCTGACTCCTGAAATCAATGGGCGCCTTCGTGAGGGCCTTGGCCAACGCCTCCAGCTGGGCCACGCTGAGATCACACAGTCGCCCATACGCCGCCGCCTGCCCAGCCAGTGAGTAACCGGGGCCAAAAAGATCCACTAACTCGTCGACACTTTCAATGGGACTCGAGGTCAAATCGACGTCAACAAACGCTCCCGCGGGGATGCCATCACTCGACGGTTTCACAGTTCCAAGAACCGAGGGCGGTCGAGATTCGAAGGCATCTGATAAAGCGTCAGGCAGCGCTTCCCTCGAGGGCTTGAGGAGCCAACCAATGGCAATGCCAATGGACAGCATGGAAAGAGAAACAATGGAAGTCTTCATTAAGACAATCAAAGGGTCAGTTGTCGAACTGCCGGGAGAGCGACTGAAACGCTTCATCACTCACATTGGCAGACTGCAGGGCGTTGAAGGCGGCGTTTCGATCGACGCGTTTCCAGTCATTGAGAACATTGCGCACGCTCTCTTGACGCTTATTCTCATCGGAGATGCTGTTGGCCCAGGCAAAGGCAGCGCTGGGATCCACCAAGCGAATGCGCCCGATCAAGGAAGTGACCGCGCCGTCCCGCGCCGCCCCCACCGGCAACTGCCCGATCCATTCGGAAGCGCCCATGGTATCGTAACGGGCCCACTCATTGGCCACGCTCTGAACGGCTTCCACCTGTGCCGATTCATTCTGAATCGACAAGGCCCACTCCCCGGCACCCTTGGCATCCCAGTCGGCCCAATCGTCCGCGATGCGCCTGGCGGTCGTGGCGAAGCTCCGCATCTGTGAATCGTCGGTGATGTTAGGCAGATGTTCTTCGAATAACTTCACCGCCGTGTTCACATCCTGATAGGCCAAACGGCCGATCAAGTAGGTCATCAATGGCGTCTGCTCTGCCGGGTCGAGCCCATTGACAAAGGAGAGAGCGGCGTCAGTGTCCCGCTCGGCCCACGGGCCCACGGCATGGCGCAAGGCGGACCGGCGCCCACCCGGATCCTCAATACCTTGCGCGTAGACAGATGCCGCCTCTGGATCCTCGTCTGCCCAAGCTTCCACCAGGCTGTCCCGTAATTGCAGCCGTAGTTCACGATCGCTCTGCGTATCAATCCAAGCCATCGCCCCCTCGCGATCTTGCTGAGTCCACCGGATCACCAATCCCTCAGCGATGTGGCGGTTGCTCCCCGATATTCCCTGGGCCTCCATGAAGGCGGCAGCTGCTTGCGGGTCGTTCTTCGCCATCGCATTCACGACTCCTTGCATGGCTCTGTGCCTCACTTCGCCAGACTGCAACTCCTCGACCCAGGCCTGAGCGGCAGGCAAATCATCCAGCGCGAAGTGCTCCGCAAGGTAGCTGACACTGTGTCTCACACGGCCATTGAGATTGGCGGTGAAGAACTCCTTGGCCCGCTTGGGATCATATCGCACGAGCTGATGCAAGTTGTTCGCTAGAATATCGACACGTTGCTTCGCGGTTAGGGTTTCCATCCAAGAAAGCGCCGCTTCCGGATCGGAAGAGAAGGCCGTGGTGGCTAACGCCGCGATCGCCATCGTCTCATCAGCCTGGCTGAGCTTCATCCCTGACAACAGCGTCATCGCGTTCTGCGGGTCACCCAACGTGCCCATTCTCTGAGCGACCGCTCGAAGGGCTCGGGTCCGCTCTCGGTTGCCCGGCATCTTCGCGGCCCACTCCAAGGCCGCACCCGCATCCCGTTCCACCCATTCCATGGCAATCACCGAGATGGCCTGCTCACGGACATTCCGTTCTTTGACCGTGGAGAGAAGGTCGCGTGCCCGGGAGAGATCCCTCTGGGCGAGACTCTTGGTCGCCTCGAGAATTCCCTGATCTCGTATCCACCGGTCCTTGCTGCGGAGCGCGTAAGCCCACAAGGCCTCGGGATCGATCTCCGCCCAACGCGTAAAAAGTACGGTACGAGCCTGTTGCCGGCGGGAGCTCTGGGGCACACCAATGAGAGCTTCGCCCAGGGCCTCTAACTGCGTGGCGCTCAAGCTTCGAAGACGTTGATAGGCGGCAGCCTGAGTCGCGACGGAGTGGTCGTAGCCGAATAATCCTAACAAAGCGTCGGCGGTCGTCACGGGTTCGGAGGCCAGTGACCCATCCGAGACCGAAGCGGCGTCACCACCGGGTTCTGCCTTTCCCCGCTGGAGGTTCAATGCCGGTCCGTGGGGAGCCGCGGCGGTCGAGTCATCGCCTGTCACCTCAGCGCGAGGCTTCAGCATCCAGCCCCCGGCAAAACCAAGAATCAGAGCAAGGAACACATTCAGCAGCGGAATCTTCATCGGGAGTGGCATCGAAGCATCAATCCGCTATCAAAACGAGGAATCCTCAATCGGCAACTGACCAGAACGACGCTCGACGGGCTTCTCTGGCCGAAGGCTGCGCCAGCCCCGGCACCGTACTGTTACGGGTTGCGGCGGCCCAAAGATGACAAGCCCTCCGGAATCTGGTAGAGTAGCAAGCATGAACGCAGACGCCCTCATCGAGGAAATTCAAAAGCTGCCGCCTGAAGAACTTCGGAAGGTCGGCACGTTCCTTGATGGCTACCTTTCTGATCTTGAGGCCGACAAGGTTTCTGCGCAGCGAG
The DNA here is from genome assembly GCA_028281705.1 of Verrucomicrobiales bacterium. Lineage (GTDB taxonomy): Bacteria > Verrucomicrobiota > Verrucomicrobiia > Verrucomicrobiales > DEV007 > JAACDM01. Next base: position 663 of record JANQJH010000415.1, on the reverse strand, counting down.
CAGCCGAGCTTGCTTCCGACACTGTTGAGCCGCTCTCTCATGAAGAGGTCTTCGACCATGCCATGAGGGCCGGATGAGGCTACTTTTCCATCCCGTCTTCAAGGATGATCTCGACGAAGCCACCCAATACCACAACGAGCAATGTGAAGGATTGGGCTTGATGGCCACGGCTAGCCTTCGGCGCCGGAGATCACTCTTTGCCAAGCCGCTCAAGTTCAGCTAAAGCTCTCGCGTGCCGATACCAGAACCACCTTCCGAGACCTCGCTCCGTCTGCTCTTTCTCGGCGATATCGTGGGCGAGCCGGGACGGAAGGCCGTGACCCAAAATCTCTCCAGAATTCGGCAGCACTGGTCCATCGATTTCGTCGTCGTCAACGGGGAGAACACCGCTGGCGGACGGGGCATCACACCCAAGATCAGCATTGATCTCCTGCGGGCCGGGGCCGCTGTGGTCACCACCGGGGATCACGTCTGGGATCAGAAAGAAATTGTGGAGTACCTCCCCACGGAACCACGTCTCCTCCGCCCCTTGAACTATCCTCCCGGGACGCCCGGGCAGGGCTCGGTCGTTCTGGAGACGAAGAAGGGCAAGGTGGGCGTCCTCCAAGTCCAAGCACGCACCTTCACCCAGCCCAATCTGGAAAATCCCTTTCTCTGCCTCGA
>JANQJH010000397.1 GCA_028281705.1 Verrucomicrobiales bacterium | reverse complement strand
CCAAAGCGGAAAATGATCGCCAATGGCGGTTACAACAGCGTCGCTACTCGGATGCTCCAGGAATCTATGTCTGCCCGCGAGCTCCCCGGGATACCTGGGATCAATGGCATGCCGAGAATGTCCACACATTGATCGAGGAATTGATTCGACAGCTACTCGTCCACGAGAACGTTGACCCCGATCGCATCTATCTCATGGGTTATTCGGCTGGTGGTTATGGCACCTTCAGTCTCGGGGCCAACCTCCCGGACCGCTTCGCCGCCGTGTCCGCCTCCGCGGCGGCTCCCACGCCCGGCGACACCCCCGCCGAACACTGGCGGTACCTGCCCCTCCGCTTCGAGGTCGGCGAAGAGGATCACGCCTACGGCCGAATCCAACACTGCCGTGACTACGACGACACGCTCCAAGCTCTACGGGGCCGACACCCTTCTGCCTTCCGCCACGTCTTCATCGAGCACAGCAACCAGGGTCACCAGATCGCCGACCATGCGTGCCTCCCCTGGCTGGCAAAGCACGAGCGCCACCTTCGCCCCTCACAGCTGACGTGGACCCCCAGCGGATCCTACCATCATCACTACTACTGGCTACGCAACGACGAACCGGCCGCCGGCCAGCGCATCCAGGCCCGCATCCAAGGCAACCAGATCATCCTCGACACCGTCAATGTGCGTCGACTCCGGTTGCGTCTCGACGATCAACTCGTCAACCTCGACCAACCCGTCGAGGTCTTCGCCAACGGCATGAAAATCTATACCGGCATGGTGCCCCGGAAACTACAATGCCTCATCCAAACCCTGGAAGAACGCGGCGATCCCGGGCTCATGTTCTGTTCAGAAATCGACCTCTACATCCCGTAGATTACTCGTCCTCGAGCGAGGATCCATCCTCCAGAACGAGCGCCATCTCTTATCGAATTCCCGCTACTCTATTTCAGCGTCTGGAGAAACGCTAACAAATCCCTCAGTTCCCGCGGTTTCAGGACCAGACCCGCCGGGGGCATCCCGCTCACCACTTGAGACCGTTGCGCCACCCGGTCCAGGTCGATCCGGCGCAGCTTGCCGTCCTGCCGGATGACGATGGTCTTCTCGTTTTCAGAAACCAGCGTTCCCGTCACGAGATCACCTGAAACCAGGGTCACATTCTGCATTCCGTAGCCCTTGACGACGTCAGCCTGAGGATCCACCACCGACCGCAGAATATGCTCAGGACGCCGGCGTCTTGCCAGACCGTCCAGGGGAGGCCCGACATCTCCGCCTTTGCCCCGCAAGGCGTGGCACCGCATGCATTGCGCGGCCAGGTTCGTCTCGTAGAGCACCTGTCCCCGAGCCGCATCGCCGCCCTTCAATGACAGCTGGTGAATCCCTAGGGCACCGACCTCCTGGCGGTAGGCTTGGCTCTGCTCCCGAAGCGCGACATCCTCACTGTTTTCCGCGAGTTCGAAAACGTCTAACTGAATCTGCGGGTCGAGCTGCCCCTCGATCAGGGCAGTCATCCATTGACCCATCAAGCGCTTGAGCACCTGAGCACTCAAGGTGGCCGCCGCGCGCACGCCCGCCTGCTTTTCCAGGGCCGTCACCCCGGATTCGACGACCTGTTCCACCATGTTCGAGGCGGCATCACCGCGAACGCGAGCCCAGGACTGAACCGCCGCCGCACGCAAGGCGGGTGATTCCGGAGCCGTTAAGGCCAACTGGCATACTTGATTGAACAGGTTTTCGTAGGCGTCGCGCACTTTCTCCAACGCCAGGAGAGCATCGATTCTCAGAGGCTCAGTGGTGTTGGCGTTCTGCACCATGGCCGCCAACTGCTGAGGCGTTTTCTCCTGACCATAGAGCGCATCCAAGCGCTGAGCCAAGGCTTGCAAAGCGCGGTCTTCGATCTCTAACATGTCTTGCAAGTAGGTGCGCACCGGCCCCTTGGCCAGCCCGGCACTACTGCGGCTCTGGGGTCGCCACCGCCCCCACACGCCCTCCCGCTCGGGCGGCGTGTCCCAGGCCAAAAGAAGATCCATGGCAAGCTGACGCATCGCCTTCGCCTGGTGCTTCGCCCTGGCAAAACGGCACAGACGATCGGCTGCGATTTCCGTTCCTAACTGAAAATTCGCCTGGATCGCCCGCTGGAGAAACGGCGCCGGCGTTCCCTCACGATCGATCACGTTCTCCAAACTGGCAGCCAGAGCCTGCATCGAACCCGTGATCTCACGATCGTAAATGGCCCGCGCCGCCTCTGTGGCCACCACCTTGGAAGAGTCATCGAGGAAAAGGCGCACCCGGCCGTCCACCTGGCGCCGAAGGACGAGGACGGCAGCCAGACGCACCTCTTCCGAAGGCGAAGACGAGGCCTGTTCGACCAAGGCATCGAGCCCGTTGAGAGAGACGAGCCCCATCACGGCCGCGTGCCGCAAGTAAGGGTCCCGGTCATGATTGGCTTGCACGAGCTGGAGCAGAGCTTCCATGGCACCTTCGGGACGCAGCTTGCCCACCGCATAGGCGGCATGAAAACGGAGTCGCGGGTGATTGACCGCCCCGAGAGCGATCTTGGCTGCTTCCCCCGCCTGGGACAGGCCATGATCGGCACTGATCCGAAGGATGCGCCCCAGCACTTCAGGATCCGGATCGTTGAGATGCGGGAGGAAAGCTTCAAGCAGGCTCGCATCGGCCACGGCTAACTGTCCAATGCCCCAAACCGCATGCAACCGGGCCAGCCGGCCGCCGCCGCCATTGAGCACGCCAGTGAGGGTCTCCGCCGCACGACGGGCAACAAGCAGCCGCTGCGCCTCGTAACGCACGCGCCGATCCCGATGCGCCAGGAGTTCACCCAAGCGCGCATCCTCGAACTGATCGAAACCCTGACGAAACCACTTACCCACATCGACTGCGTCCGCCGACCGTTGCGTCGCCGCATGGGCCAAGGTGTAAATGCGAGCGTGGGGACTGATATCCCAGCCGGGCCCCCATTCCGAGACATAGACCCTGCCATCGTAGCCAAAGCAAAGATCCGATACCGTGTACCCATCGTGAAAAGCGTGGTGACCGGACATGGCAAAGCTCGCCCCTTTGGGATCGACGCGAAAGCTCTGGATACTGCCGCGCCCTCCCCGGTAATCACAAAGGAAGAAATAGCCGTCGTAGGATGGAGGCAAGCCCGTTCCAGGATAGGCCGCCATCCCCGCGGGCCCGCTATTCAGATGCGCCAGGGGCGGAAGAATCCAGGCGGGCTGCAAGGCCTCGTCATCGGGCCGAGGCAACTCCCACATGGCTTCGCTGAGCCAGGGCCCGCGATCGGCCAGGCTCTGGACCGAAACCCGCCAACCGGAGTCGCCGCCCTGAACGACATAGACGAGCCGGGCCCGATCCCCGGCATCGCAATTGTTGTCCCCGGTGAAGAGGTATCCCAGATCGTCAAATGCCAGCTCCTGGGGATTGCGCAGGCCGCTGGCCACCAGTTCGAGCGCACTGCCGTCGGGCCAGCATCGAAAAACCGCTCCCGTATTGGGACCGTGGATGACCGTCCTCTCCATCGTTCGCACGTCATAGCCCCGATCGGCCACCGAGAAGTAGAGTCGCCCATCCGGTCCCCACGTCAGACCGTGCAAGTCGTGCCCGAACCAGCCCGTGCGCACACCGTAGCCGCGCGACAACGCCGTCCGCTTGTCCATGACATCATCACCATCCGTGTCCGAGAGCAACCAAATCGATGGGATACAGGCGAAGTAAAGGTCGTTTCCACGCTGAAGCACCCCGGCCGCGGCACCGTCAAGGATATCATTGAAACCATCCGCCACCACCCGCCGGAAATCCGCTCTCCCATCTCCGTTGACATCCTCTAGCAAAGACACCTTCTCGGAAAACTTGGTGAAGTAATCCGAACCGTCGCGCAAAAAGAGGCCCGAGCGCGCCGTAAGTTCATTCTCCAGCTCGCCGTCGGTGAGCCATTTCTCCAAGAAGACCCGCCGCTGTTCCAAACTATTGGTCTGCAAATCATCTTCTTCCCGCCGCTTCTTTCCGCGATTATCGATCACCCCTCGCCCCTCGTAGCGATGCGTCTCCGCCACGTAGACCCGGTTCTGCGGATCCACGTCAATGGCAACCGGTCCGTAGACCATCCCTTCAGGCGCGAAATCCTGTCGCTCCAGAGCAATCGGATCCGGCGCCCCCTGACTCGTGTCCACCGTCCGGCCATCCGACCGCGGAACCAGCGTTCCCCGCATCACGGGGTCGCCCCAATTCACCCCATCGCTACTGACAAACGCACTGAATCGATGAATGGCACCGGGCTCTTCCACCGAAGGGAGGTAGCGAAATCCTGACATGGCCACGACTTCGTTCAAATCGATATCCAGGTAATGCGGCGGCTCTCCTTGAGACCGCCAAACCGTGCTCGGCTCGTTGTCCAGCGCATTGATGCCAGGTTTCGAGTCGCGCCCGTCCCGGTTACTCGACTCCGCCACCGTCCACTCCTCTCGACTGACGGCCTTCCCGTCGGTGGCCTGCAGGATGTGCAATTCCGCCGCATTCGCCGATCGGTCGTTCCCCCCTGCCTCAACGAAACTCACCAAACGAAAAAACCTCCCCGCCACCGGCTCGAAGACCACCTCATACGCCTCATTCTGTCCGTGCGACTTCCCGCCAGGTGGATCCTGCGCCCGCAGTCCAGGGATGATCAGGCCAAAGATCAGCCCCGAAAAAAGAAAGAAAAATGACGCCCGCATGAGTCACGAAACTCTATAGAGAAGCCCCTCCTCCAAGCAAAGCCAAATCACCTCCTCCAGGGCGCCGGGGCCCTCTCAAAATGGTCGCCAGGGGCCTGGGCTGCGGATCCCGACCCGTTCGCGCTTCGCCGGCGTTCGGATAAGAAAAATTCCCGGAGTGAATCGAGCGAAGCCCTCAAACAAGATGGACCTCGTCCTCCCCTTGGCTTAAAGGAAACTCATGATGCGGATGATCCACTCTATTCTCTGCCTGCTTTTTCTTTCGGGATTGAGCCTCCTGGGACAAACACCGCCCAACATCGTCTTCATCCTGGCCGACGATCTTGGCTACGGCGAGTTAGGCTGCTACGGCCAGGAGAAGATCCGCACACCGCATATCGATCGCCTCGCATCCGAGGGAATCCGGTTCATGCAGCACTACACGGGCGCACCGGTTTGCGCGCCGGCACGCTGTGTCCTCATGACCGGACAGCACCTGGCCCACGCCGAGATCCGCGGGAATCGCGATTCGGGCAACGGGCGCGTCTTTCCCGGC
>JANQJH010000395.1 GCA_028281705.1 Verrucomicrobiales bacterium | reverse complement strand
CCTGCGCAGCGTCTTCCCCGTTCTCGAAGGCGATGGTTTCATGACCGTCTTTTTCGAGCGTGGAAATGAGAAGTCGCTGCATGAAGCGGGCGTCTTCCGCGATGAGTATCTTGGACATGGTTATGTTAGGGAAGTGGGAAGTGGAGGTTGACGAAAGTGATGTCGTCAGCGGCGTCGCCTGCGGAGATATCGAGTTCTTGCTTGAGAGCGCCCTTGAATCCATCCGCGTCCAAAGAGGATAGCGGTTGTTTCTGCATCCACGCCAGGACTTGATCGGGAGATGTGAAATGGCGCTCAGACCGTGAGTCCAGGAACCCGTCGGTATAGGCCAGGATATGGCTACCCTCGGTAAGGGAGATAACCCGCTGTCCAATGACTGGCTGAGCCTCCAGCCCTAACGGAAGCGCGGAGGGCTCGATGAGCATGTCTTGGCGACGAGGGACGTGGACAGCCACGGGGCAGTGCCCGGCATTGGCCACACACAGAAGCTTCTCCTTGGGGTCCACCAGGCCGATGGCCACGGTGACGAACATCTCAAGCCGCTCAAGATCGGCGTGCAGCCGCTGGGCCACTTCTTGAAGCATTTCACTAGGAGAAGCGGATCGATGCGCGACGGTGCGAATAACCGAGCGTGTGATGGCAGCCAACATGGAGGCGCCCAAGCCTTTCCCCATGACGTCGGCGATCACGAAAAAGGTAGAGCCATCTTCTCGTTGGATGAGGTCGTAAAAGTCGCCTCCCACGTCCAGAGCGCTCTGGCAGAATCCGGTGGCTTGCAAAAGCTGTCTTTCGGCCGGAGGTGCGGGTAAGAGGGAACGCTGGATCGCGGCTGCGAGACCGATCTCGTGTCGATGGACACGACTCTCCATCTCCACCGCTTGACGACGGCGATCCTTGATCTTCTGGCCCAGAAGATCGGACAGCGTATGAACAATCTGCAAATCGGAGGCCGACATCGTCGAGTCTGGACCAAACTTTCCAATCGACACGACTCCCATCAGGGTATCGCCGTCGTAGAAGGGATGAACGATGCCAATGGCTGCTTTGGCGGGATCTAAAGGTGAAAGAGGCCGAGTGATCGAGTTGTCGATCCATTGGTCCTGGCCGGACTCTATTGCTTTGGCTTCCAGGCGCAGTCCCTCGAGCGAGGGCAGCCATTCACGATCACCGTCAGCGCTTGGCAAGGCGCTCAAGGTCTCCAGTTTGCCGGTTCCGTCAGAACACAATCGAAGCGTCGAGCAATCTGCTCCGATGGCGTTGGTCAGGTGCTCCAGCATGCGGGCCCCAAGCGCTTCGACATCGCTATCTTCTCGGCATTCTTCTGAGAATCGAAACACGGAAGCCAAGCTTTCGTAGCAGGCAGAGAGTTCGCGAGTCATGTCGTCGAGCACTTCTCCCAAGACCCGCACCGACTCTGCAGCAGTGGGGCGCAACGTTTCGCCATGCCTGCGCTCCAAGATGAGCGAGTTTCCTCGCTGGCCTCGTTGGTAGTCGAGGTGATCGGTGAGTTCCATAAGGATGAAAAGCCCCCGACCAGACTCATCTTCGGAATCTGGAAGCGTGACGTTTTCAGGCCATGCGAATCCCGCCGATTGGTCCTGGATTCGAGCATTGACGTGGTCAGCGTGGACCTGCAGTTCGATGGCCAAGGGCTTCGATGGCGACGAGGCTTCCTCCTCCACATGGAGAACGGCGTTGTTACTAGCCTCCGTCAGTAGAATTTCCCAATGAAAGCACTCGTCGTCGGCGAATCCGAGGTTGGCTAGAAACTCTCGCGCGCCACGAGCACCCTCGCGAACGTCGTCGAGGGTTGTCCGCCCCGCCCAATGAAAGGTTGGCGGTGTGACCGCCTGCGGCACGACATGGCGAGAGGGAAGTATGGCGGATGAGAGTCTTAGAGACATGATTTAGGCGGCGACGATGTCGAAGAATCGATGGAGACGAGTCAACTCGAGCAGTTGCACGATGGCGGGCTTGGGGTGAAGCAGCGTAAGCTTGCCCCCTTCCTGAGCTGCCTTCTTATGAAGGGAGATCAGCACACCGAGCCCGGTGGAATCGAGGAACTCAAGCGAATCACAGTGGAGACGCGCGTTCTTGTGCAGTGGTGCGAAGGCCTCGCCCAGTTCCTTACGGATGCGAGGTGCTTGGGCTGCCGTCAATTCAGAGATGTCTTTGATGACCAGAGTGTCGTTCTGTGAAGTGATGTTCATGATCGTTAGGGTGAATACTTGGATGGTGGATGATGGGTTCGTTAGCCGGCTCTTCGGGCCGCCGAATGAGAGCTTGGACGGAAGGGGAAATTGATGAACCTTTGGATTGCTTTTGATCGTCTTGCCCACCAGGAAGAGGTTGCCTTCGCGAATCGATTGCCCAACGATGAGCTGCGCTTCGACATGGGGGCCAAGAGAAAACGGTCGGCGAGATCTACGCAGGAGCCATTCCGCCAGTTGAGAAGTGAAGCGCCCACGGCGACGGAATCACGAACTTCAGTGAGCGATCCAACGTAAGTCGACTCGGCGATGGTGCTGTCGATGATTCGAGCATCAGTGTCCACGAAAGACCCAGACTCCACGATGGCGTTTGGCCCTACGATCGCGTGGGCTCCAATCTGGCTATCGGAGCCAATCCAGCAGGGCGCCTTGAGATTGGCCTGGGGACTCACGACAGCCCGAAGGCTTACCCAAACTCCTGGATTGATCTCGCGCATGCCCAGAGCCTGAGGCAGGAGCAGACTGGCCAGTTCGGTATGAGCACGGTGCCAGGCGGCGGGACTTTCGAACAGAGGTACGAGGGGCGCCTGGGGAAGGGCCTCCAAGCGGTACACTTGACCGCCCGCGTATCTGGAATCGTACGAAGTTCCAGCTTCGCGCAACGACTCCAAGACGCCGTCGACGAGTTCAATGCTCAGTCCCCAGTGGTGATTCTCGCTCAGGTGGCGTTCGATCGTGCAGAACTGTTCTGCGACAACCACCGTGACATGAGTCACGCGATCTTCGGCAAGGGCTTTGAGTGCATGGTCAAGAACCGGGCTCCCGAGGAACTGACAAAGCGCGAGAGGTCGCCCCTGCGAAATGACTGCCATGCTCGGTCGAGCGCCGGGCAGAATCAATCGAGCCCGCTTCACGCGCCCCCCCTTCCCATGAGAACAGCCGGGATCGTCTTGAGCAGGATCCAGCAATCGCTGATGAAACTTTGGTTTTCGATATAGCGCACGTCGAGCGCGACTTGCTCCGGAAAGTCGATAGCGTTCCGATTGCCCACTTCAAACAGGCCTCCATTGCGCTCACCGATCTGCCAGAGGCAAGTGATTCCCGGCTTAACGAGAAGACGCCGGCGATCAGCCACCGAGTAGTGGGCCACCTCGCAGGGTAGCGGAGGGCGAGGGCCTACCAGCGACATTTCGCCCTTAATGACATTGAGCAATTGGGGCAATTCGTCGATGGATGCCTTGCGGATGAATCTGCCAATCGGCGTGATACGCGGATCATCCTTGATCTTGAATGTAATGCCGTCCTGCTTCTCGTTCAGGTGCTGTAGTTCGGCCAACCGGCTTTCCGCATCAATACTCATGCTACGAAACTTGAGCATCGAGAACTCACGCCCTTTAAGGCCGACCCGACATTGTTTGAAAAAGGCGGGGCCACCGTCGCGACGCACGAACCAGGCCACTCCCAGCAAAAATGGACCTAGCAAGGCCAACAAGGCCGTGGCGAGAAGTAGATCAATGGTGCGTTTTACCAGACGGGTCAACCGCGTGGTGAGCCTCCAGGCGGCGCGCCTCCACCAAGCGTAGACCCGCAAGCGTGTCCGCCCCCAAAAGGTGGAAGCAGTCAGAATTTGCTCGGCAGAGCGCCAGGCGATGGAGTCGTCCGGATTCATCTTGTGAGCCATCAGGCGGCCAGGGTATGGGTGCTTGTTTCGCCAAAGAGGCGTTCGAGACCACTCAGGTAGTCTTCGAAGTCATAGTCACGGTTGACACGTTCGAGCCCTGCTTGTCCCATCTGGCGAGCTTTCGCCTTGTTACGCAGAAGGTCATCGACCCGCTGGGCGTAGGTGTCGGTGTCCATCCAGGGGATGAGGTAGCCGTTCTCGCCATCCTTGAGCCAATCTCGGATGCCACCCGCATCGAAGGCGACCACAGGGAGTGCGTAGCGCATGACTTCGAGGCCAATGGTCGCAATCGGTTCGGGCCAAACGCTACTGAGTGCGACCACACTGCAATCGCGGTAGTATCCCTTGAGCTCTTCCTGAGGCACGAAGCCCTTGAAGTGCACTCGGTCGGCAATACCCAGCGATTCGGCAAGCTTCTCGCAGGCTTCGCGGTGATTACCTTCACCAAGGATCACGCACTCGTAGGGCTCCTGCAGCTTAGCTAGAGCCTTGATGAGCACGTCGACGCCTTTTCCGCGGATGATCTGACCAGCATAGAGAATCAGGTTGCGGTCCGAGAAGCTGGAGCGCAGGCCCTGCTCGCCGGGCCGTGGCACCGGAGGATGAATTTCGATACGATTGGGGTCGAAGCCGTTCTTGATCAGTTCGTCTCGCATGAATTCGGTGACCACACACATACGATCGAATCGATGGTTGAGGCGGATCTCGCGCCTCTTATCGAGATAACTGACCCACTTGAGGGGAAAGCCTTTCGTGTCGCTCTTCACGGTGCAGCCCAAACATGGGAAGACGCACCGGATAGAGGCCGCCTTGGTGCAGATCTTGCGGCTAAAGTAATTGTACTTGTAGCTGCGCATGCAGTAGATGTCATGATCGTGCACCATGCGAACAAGGGGGTAGCCACTCTCGACCAAGGTCTCGATGACCGAGAGATCGCCCATCTTGTGCACATAAACGACGTCGGGCCGGAATGCATTCAACGCTTTCAATGTCGCATCGCGGGCGTCTTGGTTTTCGAGAGGGAAGCGCGAAGGGAGCACGGCGCGCCAATCGTCCTCACTCTTGCCTGTCCCAGGTCCGTGAAGGATGCCGATGTCGTGACCGCGCCGCCCAAGTTCTTGAGCCACAATGGCAACATTGGCTTCGGCGCCTCCGAGTGATCCAAAGCGTTCGTGGACGTAGAGAATTTTCATCGTGGAGAGTTATTGGTAAGTGATTCGTCAGTCTTTGAGTCTGCTCATGGCCTCGCGAAGCGCTTCGATCGATTGCTGGCCGAGGGTTTGCAGTTCTTTGGCCAGGGCAACGGCTTCCACGAGATCGCCCTCGCGGGCGCTGTTCTCGATTGACTGGCAGCACGCGATCAGCGCCTCCAGTCCAAAGATGTTGCCGGTGCCCTTGAGAGAGTGAGCCAGGCGATGAGATTCTTCAGCGTCCTGGTTCTGAGTAGCCGTGGCAATCTCCTGGCAGAGATGAGGCATTTCCTCCATGAGGTCTCCGGCGAGGGATTCCACGTCTTCCACGGAGAGGTCGTCGGCCAACTCTCGAATGGTGTCGAACAGTAGTATCTTGGGTGGAGTGGACTCGTCGTTCATTTAAATCGTTTGGTTAGGATTGATCGATAGAAGCTTGTTTCTCTACGAGTTAATTCGAGAGTCCGATGTTGACGCCCACGCCTTCGGTACCCCCGGCGAAATGGACTCCCTCGTTGGCGGCAATTGTGCGGGCGAAGGTGTTGACGATCAATTCCGCGTAGCCTCCCACCGACATAGGCGGGCGGGTGGGAATGTAAACGATATCCTTGGGTTTGAGAAGAATATCAGGCTTGTCTCCCTTGAGAATGGCTTGCGCGTCGACCGTGGCGATGGTGGGCGAACGAAGCGAACCGCGCACGATAGCGACACGCTTGGGCCTGGCCTCTTCGGTCAGTCCCCGACAATGAGCAAGCGCTGTCAGGAGAGTGACCTGATCCTTGAAGGCCACGGCCCGAGGTTGGTAGACGCCACCAAGGACGTAGACCTCACTGCCAAGGGCCGACGGCAAGTAGATGAAATCGTCTGCCTTGAGGTAGATGTTCTGAGAGGTGTCCCCGCCTCGGACGAGGGCGTTAAAATCGATAGGCACCAACTTGTTGTCTCGAATGAGAAAGCTGTGATGGAGGTCGGCCATTTCTTCTGTCGATCCGCTCATACGAGAAGTAAAAAGACCCCCGGCTCTACTGATCGCCTCCAGCACAGTCATGGGTTGTGAAAGAGGGAAAATGCCGGGCCGAACGACCCGCCCGAGAACCCAGACACGACGGCTGTGAACTTCTCGCAGCGTGATACTTACTCGAGGGTTTTGTTCATAGGCGGCCAAGTGATGCTCCAGGAGTCGCTGTGTCTCACCGAGGGTGAGTCCCCAGATTTGTTGGCCTGGAAGCAAGTGAAAGTAGATCTTACCGTCGGGGCCGACAAAGGTCTCTTGTGGGCCCTCGATAGATCCAAGAAGATCGATATCGATGACATCTCCGGGCCCCAGTCGATAGGGTTCCATGGGCATACGGCGCAGAGACGGGTCAAGCGGCGTTAAGGAACTGGCCTTCACCAACTCTTGGGAGGTGGCCTCGGTGGTTTGGTAGGGATCGAAAGTCTTCACCGGCGTGGACTGACAAGCGGGAAGGATGGCGATGACGGAAAGAAGGTAAAGTGAGTGGGATCTCATAGTGTATGTGCGTTGGTGTCTGTCAGGGAAGGACTCTATCGACAAGGGGGCCAATGTTTTGCCCTGTCCACGTTGCGGTGGCGCTCTGAACGAAGGCACGCATCGCAATATCGAGGACCTCTTCAGCCCGGCGCCATGGACGCGGGCTAACATAGACCAAATCCCGCGGCTCAAGGAGCATGTCTTGCTGGCGCCCGTTGAGAATAGCCTGAGCATCGAGCACGGTTACCTGCGGTTTCTCCTCGAGCGATCCGCGCACCACCAGAACCTTCCGCTTCCAAGCTTCCTCGGAGAAACCTCCACGGATGGTGATGGCACCCAGTGCGGTCAGGCTGTCAGTCACGCCAGTCTGGCCGGGAGAATCGACGGCCCCGAGAACGTATACTTCATTGACCACGTTGCTTGGGATGTAGATATAGTCGCCCGGATGGAGTTGAATGTTCTGGGTGAGATCGCCCTCGTAGAACAGTCGAGTGAAGTCGATGTTGAGTTTGTGGCCATTCCTCACAATGAAGGCACGGCGCATGTCGGCGATTTCGACCGTATTCTGCGAAAGCAGCCCGGTGGAGATGCCGCGAGCGCGGGCAGCGGCCTCCAAGAGGGTCATGGGTCGATCAAGAGAGTAGGTACCCCGATCGAGAACCGTTCCTAACAAATGGTACTTCTTGCTCCGAAACGCGCTCGGTGTGATGATGACACGAGCATTGGCGATGTGAGTCCGGATGGCCACGGTGAGTTGATCGCGCAGCTCATCGATGGTAAGTCCAGCAGCCGGAAAATCGTGGACCTGGAGATAGGTTACCGTGCCGTCTGGGCCGATGGGCACTTCTTTGCGGGTCAGCTGAGGGTGCCCATAGACTTGGAAATTCAGCACATCGCCGGCCCCCAGGGTCAGTCGCTCCTGCCAGGCCTCGAGCTTGGGCGATGCTTGAGGAAGGAGACGAGAGACCTTGGGCGAGTCGATGAACGGCAACGGTGCTCGAAGGTCTGTCGTCGAGGGATCGACGGTAATGTCGATTCCTGTGGGGCCAGGAAACGGGCTCGGGGCCGCCTGCTCGGCGTTCAACGGCTGGCTCGTCAAGAGGCCGAACACAGTCAGGCAAAGGCCGTAGCGGGCGAGGTCAGGTAGGCGATTGAAGATCGCGGGAGTTCGATTCAGAGCTGTGCCCACAAGTGCGATGCCGCTCTCGCGGATGGTCTTCATGAGCTCAGCGAGATCGCTTTGCCGGTTCTTGCCGCTATCGCAAATCCAAATCACCGAGGGCAAGCTCTCTGCTAGAACCAGAGACTCGGTGTCGAGTGCGTTGGGGAGTTCCACGAGGACCAGGAGCTTGGGTTCGGTCTTCCAGATTGCCAGTGCTTCTTCCCATTGCTGACGCGTGGACGTACTCCAGTAGTCTTTCGGCACTTCGAGTTCGAGGGCTCCGTGGTCGTTGGCGCGGAGGTGGGCGAGCACTTTGTCAGGGGCCTCGATGGCTTCCGCAATCGGGAGAGCAGACTCATTGCGTGAGCCACAGATGGCGTTGGAAATCACCATGACTTTCTCGTTTCGTTCGTGAGCTGCTTGAGCGAGGTGCTCGATCCAAGTGCTCTTGCCCTCTCCATCTCTGGCCGAGAGAAAACCTGTGATTCTGGCCCCGCCGTTCGGCGGCGGCAGGTGGGCATTGAACCGCTGCCAGAGAAGGTATTGCCATCGATGTCGTTTCTGATCACAACCTCCTTCGAAAAGAGGCAGTGTAGCCACGATGGGGCGTCGGGTGAGCCGTCGCAGATCACTCGGCGAAACGACACGGCGGTCGAGCACAGCGCGCAGGGCCCGGTGGGCCCCAATGGAACCCATCACCGCGAAGGCAGTCAAGAGTCCCGCGGCGAGGGCCTTCTTGATCGGCGAGTTCGAGGCCACGGTCTCGGCCGTGGCGGGAGAAAAGAGACGGTAGTAACCGATCGCGCGTTCGGCGAAAAGCTGCGCTTCCCGACGCCGACCTTCCAACAGGTGGCGAGTTTCCTCAAGCATGCGAATGCGCCCCTGCAGCGTCTTGTACTGCAGTTGCTTCTGGGGGATGGCCTGGAGAAGAGCCGCGCGATCCTTCCGATATTCCACCAGTTTCTCAATCTCGAAACTGAGGCGTTCGCGGTTGCCACGCAAGGCTAACAAGTCGATGTAGAGCTGATTGGCAACTGTATTTCCAGTCGACCGGAAGGAAGCCGTCACGTCGGCCCCCACGTTGCCGCATTCTGCTCGTAGCATGTCAACCCGAGCTTGCTGGTCGATCACGGAGGGATGTTGGGGCGTGTAGAGAAGGAGCAGTTCCGAAAGCTTTTCCTCTGCCAAGTAAAGCCGCTGCAGGGTTGGATCTTGCTTAGAGAGTTCATCAGTAACCTGTTCAAGACGTCCCTCGATGGAAGCCGCCTCGATGCGAGCGACCTCGATCTTGAGATCGAGGTCGCCGAGTTGGCGAAGGTAGGCCTCGATTTCTTTATCGGCGTTGAAGAGACCGCTCTCTTGAGCAAATGATTCGAGGTCGCGGCGGGCGGTGGTCAGTTCGGCCTCGACACGGGACGCCTGCTGGGTCGCAAACGCCAACAATTCCTTAGCTTCTTCTGCTTGCAGTTGGCTCGTCATTTCGACGACGTTGCGCGCATACTGATTGACGAGGTCAGCTGCCTGTTGGGGTGAGGTCTCGGTAGTCAGCGCGATCGAAATGAGGTCCGTATTCTTTTCCCTCCGAATGGTGAGTGCCCGCTGGAGCTGCTTGGGAGGGATTACCGGCTGAAACGCAAGCCCCGTCTTTTCGAGTAGCGCCTCAGAGCGCATCATGGCCGAGATGGTGGCGGAATTGAACTCCCTGGGGCGAAAGGACTCACCGAGCTCTGTGGCTTGAAAGGTGTTGGGAGCTTCGCGGCGCACGATTTGAACTTGAGAGGTATGCTGGGGCTCGAAGTTCTTGAGAACCAGCATGCCTGCACCGCTGCCCGCGAAGATGCCTGCCATGATGAGCCATGGCCATCCCCGAAAGACCGCGAGTCCAACGCGAAGCACATCGAAGGGAAAGAGGTGCTTGAGATCCTGCGTGGCTGCTGAGGGCGCGCTTCCAGGTGCCACATGGGGCGATTGAGCGAAAGTCGGTTTGGGAGCGTGCATGGTTTCGTTTGGAGGATTCGGGAGGCTCGTATGGCGTGCCTAGACTTACTCACCGACGGCACATCGGAAAACGCCCACAAATGGGGGGTATGACAGTTTCGGGCTCCGAAACTAAGAATGCTCATGCTCAAAACGATCTATCTCGCCAACGAGCGTATCCCTGCGGTTCAGAATCCCCGTTCTCAATCAGGAGGAGGAATCAATGACGTCGTTGAAGGCGGATACTGCGTGGGATGCGGTGGTTGCGCTTCACTTAAAGAACCGGCGGCTCAGATGCACCTGACGGAGCACGGCATGTTTCGCGCCCGCCTTCGCGAAGACAGTTCTCCAGCGACCGCAGCAGCGGCCTGTGCCGTCTGCCCGTTCTCCAACGCCTCGTTGAACGAGGATCGACTGGCCGAGAAACTTTTCACCACCAAAGGGATCAAGAGGCATTCCGCCACGGGCTCCTACCTGACGTGCTACGCCGGCCATGTTGAAGAGCAGGACTACCGCAGCCGGGGTAGTTCAGGCGGCATGGCCGCTTGGTTGCAATGGCGTTTACTT
>JANQJH010000386.1 GCA_028281705.1 Verrucomicrobiales bacterium | reverse complement strand
ACGGGAATGGGGGTGGCTCCCTCGCCCAGGAGCAGGGCTTCTTCTGAGGTGAAGGCGACCTCTCCCCAGTCGACGTCCAGGCATTGCGCGGCAATCATGAGGGCGAGGGAGGGAACGCGCTCTTCGTTAGGGCCCAGAGCCATGAGGGGCACGCGGAAGCCATCTTCCTCGGGCTCGATATCCGTGCCGAAGTCGATCAAGACGAAACCCAGGCGGGCATCATCATGGATGAGCGCCGCATGGGGCCGGGTGATGACATTGGTGAATCGTGGGAACTCTGAGAGGTCGTCCTCTATCCGGATTCCCGTAGGGAACGATGTTAGCGTGAGGTCGGGCTCGGTGGCGAGGGAATCGTTTTCCAGAATGACGGAGAAGTAGAAGAGCAAGTCGCCGGTCTGTTTGGCCAGGACCTCTAACGCTGTTCGGTCCGCGCCGGGCCATTGTAAGAGAGGGACGACGGCGCAGGCGCGGGGCTCGTGTTTCTTCAGGTCGAGAAGAAAGACGGCGTAGTCCATCGGGGAAGGGGGCTGGGACTCGAAGATTTCCGCGGTCTCCTCGTCCAGCCTGACGAGGACGACCTGCGATGATTCTCCCATGGCGTTCGGGCCGCCGAGGACGAGGACGAAGGCGAGGATCATGAGTGTGCCGACGCAGCCGAATGGAACGCGCAGGGAACGCTGCGGCCGGCGAAGGAGACTGATCGTCGTCATCATCATGAACATCATCAAGAAGGGTGTGGGCGGCCAGTGAATGGACTCGCTATGGGATGATGAGTTCTTTCTCCTGCAGAGCCTCCTGGAGTTCGGGTAGAAGATTGCCCTCTTGAAGGACGGTGCGCAGGCGCGGCAGCGCCACGGGGATGGAATCGAGAAACTCTGTCTTCCCCAGGTTTCGTCCCAGGTTTCCATAGGCCCCGAGCGCCTGCATGAGGCGTTGCGCGGCGCACTTCCAGTAGATGTCCATGAAGGATTCCCAGGAGTCCTCGCGGTGGCGTTGGTGGTAGTATCGCAAGAGCTTCTCGCGCTGGCCGGGGACGAGGTCGACATAGGGATCCAACAGCATCGAGGCGAGATCATACTCCGGCCGGCCCCAGCGTAGACCCTGGTAGTCGATGAGATAGATCTCGCCCTGGCGGACCATGACATTGCGCGACTGGAAATCTCGGTGGACGAGATGGCGCGGAAGTGCAGCGAGTTCCTCCGCGAGATCCCTCCACGGTTGACTCTCGAAGAGTTCCTCCAAGCGGTCCGGCTCCAGGCGGGAGTGGTGACTGAGGAAATGCTCGAAGAAATAGCCCTGTTCCCAGCGGTAGAGGCTCGCGCTGAAGGCCGGTTCCAGCGTGCAGGGAATGGAGCCCTCCGGCACCTGGTGCAGTTTCCAGGCTTCGTCGAGAGTCTTCTGATAGAGTACTTCGAGGCGGGGCCAAGGTTGGAGCCGCTGCGACCAGAGATCGATTTTCCCGAGATCTTCTAACCAGACCAATCGTCGTTTGACGTCGAAACTGTAGAGCTGGGGGACGGCGACGTGGAGGCATTCGGTGAGATAGTGTGTCACGGGGACGAATCGCTGATTGTCAGGACGATCGAGGTCGTAGTGCATGACAATGAGCGACTTCTCCTGCGGGCGGAAGTGGACGCGGTGAAAGGTGCGTCCCGAGCCGCCTCCGGTTACTGCCACCGTCTGGATCTCGTCGACGGCATCCACCGAGAGGTGGTTGTGCGCCAGGTTGGCCAACTCGTCTTGATCCAGGTTCATAGGCGGCTAAGAGTAGCTCCCAATGGTCGGAGAGCAACGCGACGTTGAAAAACATCATTTCATCCCGGAAGACTACTTCTGCGAACTGAAAAAGGAGGCCCTTTTTGACGGCGATCGCCCGCTGGAATTGGATATTGGATGCGGGGAGGGGCGTTTTCTCTTGGAGATGGGACAGCACTATCCGGAGCGCGATTTTCTTGGATTAGAACGACTCTTGGGGCGGGTGCGCAAGGTGTGCCGCCGGGTGGAGCGCCTGGGGCTGAGCAATGTGAAATTGCTTCGTCTGGAATCGGGTTATGCCCTGGAATACCTTTTGCCCAAAGCGGCCTTCTCCCGCATTCATCTCTTGTTTCCCGATCCTTGGCCGAAGAAGCGTCATCACGCGCGCCGACTGGTGCAGGCGGCGACGGTTCCCGTTCTCGCGGGTGTGTTGCGACCGGGAGGGGAGTTCTTTTTCAAGACGGATGACGAACCTTACTTCTTGCACGCCCGGGAGGTGATCCAGACCTCGACTTGCTTTGAGGAGATCCCTTGGGAGGAGAGGGAAATCTTTTATCCGCAGACGGATTTCGAAGAGCATTGGTTAGGCCAGGGAAAGGCCATCTACCGCGCGCGCTTCAAAGTGACGACCTGATGGGGAGCACGAAATCCCCGAGCGGTGAGGGCTTTCCGTTCGAGGCCCAAGATGACGGCGCCGACTTCTCGTTGATCAAAGACGGCGCATGGATGCAAGGCTGTCCAGGAAGTGGCCTGTGTATGCTCGTCAGTCTCCGAGTCCCACACGAGGAGGCGTGGCTGGACGAGGTCGAGGAAGGCGTGGGTGCCGCTGACGTCGTTGGCGTGGCTTCCCTTGATCAAGACGTCGGCTTCGAGGTTCCGGCCGGATTGGACGAGCCATTGCTCGGTGTGCAAACCGGCGTCGGCGGTGAAGAGAACGCGCCATGGGTCGGCACTTAGGCGGAGAACAAGCCCGCGATCATCCGCTGTTCCGGGGGCGAAGCTCTGCTCTTCCGGCGGGTAGAGGACTTCCCAGTAGGCCTTCCGAGTGACGGGGATGGAGGCGCCCGCGTGCAGGCTGACGGGGTGGGCGCCGCGCTCGCCGGCGAGCGCGGCGATGTGACGCATGGAGGGGCTGCGACTGGGCCAGGCGGGCTGGTAGATCTTGGGCCGATACTGTGATAGGAATTTGGGACCGCCACTGAGGTGGCTGGTATCTCCGTGGGTCAGCCAGAGGCGATCGATACGATTGAGCCCGGCGTGTTTCAGGTAGGGTTCGGTGATGAAATCGTAGCTGCGGGCATGGCCGACATCGATGAGTTCGCTAGAGCCCCGACGAGCCTGGAGATGGGTACAGGCGCCACCCTGGGGCATGTCGAGGACGGTGATCTCGAGATCCGGGCGGGTGATGGGCAAGCGATTGGAGACGAAAAAATGGCCGCCGGGGAGGACAGCAAAGGTCCCGGCGATCCAGGTTAACAGATGGACGAGGGCGAAGTTGGCGTTGTTGAAAAGGATATTGGCCCAACCGAGAACGGCCACGAGAGAACAGAGCATGCTCATGGCGGCTGCGAGGAGGATGAAGAATCCTAACGGAAGGAGAAATCCATTGGCGATGAGGGCGATGGGCGTGACGAGATGGAAGGTCAGGGCCATCAAGGGGAGAGAACCGAGCCAGGCCGCGGCCGAGACGGAGAAGAGATCGGCAAACCATCGGCGAAAGGCGTAGGCGCGCTGCTCGTGGTCCTGCAGGAGGCTGGTGGGAATCAAAGGGTCCGGGTAGAGCCATCGGCGAAAGGGGCGTTGTAGCGGTTTGGTCAGGGCAAAGATGGCGAGGAGGACGGTGAAGGAGAGTTGGAAACCGGGGAGAAAGAGCTGGTTGGTGTTGGCGGCGAGGATCAAGAGAGCGGCCAGGCCGAGACTGTTGAGCAGGCGTGGTTCCCGGTGCAGGGCATAACTGGCGAGAAAGACGGCCGCCATGGTGGCGGCCCGCACGGCCGAGGGACGCCAGCCGGTGATGAAGGCGTAGAAGAAGAGGAGGGGAATGAGGAGAAAGGTGACTTGTCCGCGGCTGAGACCGAAGGGTTTGAGCAAGAGCCAGGCGATGAAGGCAAAGATCCCCACGTGAAGGCCGCTGACGGCGAAGAGGTGGAGGGTGCCGCTGTGGCGAAAGGGTTTCTCCATCTCGGGCGTCGTTCGTTCCCGCATCCCCAGGACCATGGCGGTGAGTGTGCGACTGATTTCGCTATCCGGGGGAAGGTCGCGCGTGATGGCCCCGGCCATGCGTTCGCGTGCCTTGAGGGCCAGGGCTTTGAGAGGATGCGGTTCGTGACTGACGACCTTCAGGTGATCGGCCGGACCGACCTCGAGGATGCCGGCGCGGTCGTGCCGTTGGAGGTAGGTTCGGTAGTCGAACTCTCCCGGGTTGCGAGGGGACTCCGGGAGGAAGAGGCGTCCGCTGCACTCGATGACGTCGCCGTAACGGACGGAACCCAATGGTGCGCGAAGGAGGACGGTGTGCGGCAAATGATAGGTTCTCTCCCCGATCGAGAGTTCGCTGAGTTTGAAGGGGGCCTGCTCCGCCCCGGCGCCGAGGGAACGGGGGACTTGCAGGAGACGTCCCCGGCCCTGGACGTGAAGCCCATCCGGTTCGGCGGCGAGCGTTTGGTAGTGGGGAAAGCTCTGGAGGGCGCCGAGATGCCAGGCGTGGACGGCGGCAAAGCCGAGCAGGATCAAGACCAGGCCAAAGACGCGGGCGGGGGTGATCCCGCGGCGGCGTCCAAGCCAGGAGGCGAAGCCGAGGAGCAGGGTTGCTCCGGTGTAGAGCCAAGCCGTGGGAAAGCGGTCCGCCAGGAGGATTCCGGCGAGGGCCGCGAGCGCTGCGCAAAAAAGTGGATCTGAGCGGAGCCGCGTGGCGATGGTCGCGGCTGGTGGTCCCAAGCTGGCTCCCTGGCCTAACAAGCCTTAGACACTGGGCTTGGGAGGTTCGGGACTCGCTGGCGTGGGTGTGGGGGCTGGGGCTGGCGAGATTTCCGGGGCCGGGGCACCGGCGTCTTCTTCGGCCGCGACCTCGGCCACGGCATCCTCTGTCTCGGCAGCGGGCTCACTGAAATCGGCTTCAGCTTCACCCGCCTCCGCAGCCTCGGCTTCGGCCGCTTCTTCAGCGGCTTTTTCGGCGGCGATCTCTGCCTGGACACTGGCTACCAGTTGGGGATCGATCTCGCGCAGACGGTGGGTCGCGTTGGCGGAATGGCGGGTCTGCGGGTAGCGGCGCATCACCTTTTGCAGGAGATTCACCACGCGGTCCTGGTCCTCGGATTGGTGCGTTTGCACCAGATCCACGAGCTTGAAGATGAACCAGGAGGCGTCCTCGGGACTCCAGTGTTCGTCGCGGATGGCGTTTTCCAGCACGAGTTCGGCGTTCGCCGGATCGTGCAGTCGCTCGAGGTAGAGTTTCACGATTTCCGTGATGGGAAGACGATCCTCGGGATTCTCCCGGGCGATCTGCCGGAACTCGGCCACGGCACCCTCGTAGTCGCCAATGGCGATCTTGCCGCGCGCTTTGAGGTAGGGGTCCGTTCCGGCTTCCTCGGCGGAGGACAGCATGGCTTCACCCACGGCGTCGCCGAAACTGGGCAGGACATAAAAAACGAACATCAAACCCCCGAAGACGGCCGTGACGATGAAGCAGAGGATGAGTGTGATGATCCCATCGGCTTGCTCGACGTCGGAAAGGCCCTGGTAGCTCTTGAACTGCACGACACACATCACGAGGAGGCCGATGAAGATGACGATGGCGATATTTCGGACGAGGGTAGTATGCATGGAAAAGGCGTTCGCGTCGGCCGATCCTAAAAAGTCCCGGCGGAGAAGCAACAGGAAAGTGGGTGTCCCGCGTACCGTGGTACAGAAAAGGGCCCCTCAGCATGGCTGAGGGGCCCGGAAAGCGTTGCCGTTTCATTTAAGAAACGGCGCTCGACTTGGACTTAGAAGTCGACGCTGAGAGAAACGCCGCCGTAGAAGTAATCATTCTCACCGGCGTCGTCCTCGAGGTAGTCCAGAGCGACGCTCGTCGCGATGTAGGGCGTGAGCGTTGCGGACTCCGTGAGGGCGATGGGAAGCTCGAGGCGAGCGAAGAAGTGGTTCCAGCCACTGTCGTCGCTAACACCGGAATCGTCGAGATCAATGTAGGAAACACCGATCGAGGGATCCAGGCTGACGTAGGGGGTCAGCTCGAAGGTCGTGGCCGCCGTGGCTTCGACGTAGTGAACTTCGAGATCGAAGTCATAGTAGTAAGCGATGGCCAGATCGAGGGCCCACAGCGTGGTCCCGGCGGAAATGTAGGCTTCGTTGGTCTCACCACCGTTGGAGCTGCCGTCGCCGAGCCATCCGTTGGGATAGTCGTAGTGCGTGTAGCCCACTTCGAGGCCCCAGGCGCCAAAGTCAAAACCGAGGGAGGCGTAGAGATCGAGCTCGTTCTCCTCGTCGTTGAAGGCCGAGGTGTACCAGGCACCGAGAGCCAACTCGACGGTCTCGCCAATCGGGACCGAGAGGTCCAACTGAGACCAGACGTAGTTTTGACCGAGGTCGACCCCGCGGAAGATGTAATCGGAATCCACACCAACACTGAGCGTGGCGCCAACAGAGTCCCACAGACCGCCGCCGCTATCGATGGGGGGAGGAGGGGGAACGGTGCCCGAGTCAACAACGGGAGCAGGGGTCATGGGGCCCGCCACCGCATACCCGAGGGAGATTGCGCTCACAGCAGAAAGCGCTCCAACTTTACGTAATGCGTTTAGTTTCATGTATTCCTTGATTAAGTTACCTGGAACGGTCGTGCTATAGATAGAAATCCGATATTTTAAGTCAATGACTTTTCGGATGTTTACATCTCTATAATTCCTAAGGATTTGTAAAATAATTTTTCTTAAAATAACTTAATTATCGAGAATTTTGGATAATCAAGGTCAGGCGGCTTCGGAAAAGGCTTGTAAATTTTCGATATGAAGGTGCGATTTCACCTCACCTCGGTGCTCTACACCTTCTATTCCCGGGGAGAACGGGTGTCTCAGGGCCTGCGCCGGCGCGTGACGGAGGCCGGCTGGTTCATGATTGTGACCACCTTTGTCATCGGGTTGAGCGGGATCGATACCCAGTGGAGTCTCCATCACCAGATCTTTGCCGTCATGCTGATGGTCCTTTTGATGGCCGTTCTCGGCCTTCTGGTCAGTCGCCGGCCCCAGCTGGTGGCGCGGCGACAGTGCCCGCGATTCGCCACCGCGGGGGTGGACTTGCGTTATCCCGTAACGGTGACCCACCGTGGGAGGCGGTCCTATCACGGGCTGCGCCTGCGCGAGTGGCTGGCCGACGTCCTGCCCACCCGGGCGGAATTTGTCCAGCGAGCCGAGCCCCGGGAACGGGAGCGCAATATATTCGACCGGACCTTTGTCTATTACCGCTGGATGTGGCTGTTGGAGACCAAGCGTTTGGCCAGCGGGACGACGTCGGACGCCTTCACCTTGAAGTCGGGGGAGTCGATCCGGATCATGATGCAGCTCCGGCCGCACCGGCGGGGCCTGCTGCCGCTGCGCGGACTTCGAGTCTTGCATCAGGATCCCTTCGGATTGTTTCAGCGGGCGCTGCAGATCAAGGACGGGCAAGAGTGCATCTTGATCCTGCCAAAGCGCTATCCGTTGGGGAAGCTCGAGCTCGCTGGGCGGCGTCAACTGGATGATCCCGGCACAGGCGCGGCGGCATCATCGACCGGCCATTCGGATGAGTTCGTCGGATTGCGAGACTATCGGCCGGGCGATCCCAGGAGACACATCCACTGGCGAAGCTGGGCGCGGCTGAATCGGCCGGTGGTGAAGGAGTACGAGGAAGAGTTCTTCCCGCGCTATGCCCTGGCACTGGATACGGTACTGTCCGTCGATCACGATTTGGAATTCTTTGAGGAGGCCGTTTCGGTGGCGGCCTCATTCGTCTCGGGAGTGGAGACGAGGGAGGCGGTGCTGGATTTTCTCTTTGTCGCCGGACAAGCCTACTGTTTCAGCATGGGCGGGCCGGGGGCCTCACGGGCATCGGAAAAAATGCTTGAAGTGTTAGCCACGGTGGAGCCGACGCCGGATCCGGAATCTCTGCGAGCGTTGAAGATTTCCATCATGCGGCGCGCGGCTTCCCTGAGTGCGGCCATACTCGTGTTCACCGAGTGGTCGGATGAGCGCGAGGCCATGGTGCAGGAGCTGCGAGCGCGCAATGTCCAGTGTTTTGTCCTGGTCATCTCCGCGGAACGCCGGCAGCCGCTGGCGGATGTTCATTTTCTGCCGTTGGGAGAAGTGGGAGAGGCGTTGGCGTCTCTGCAAGTGCGGCTTCAACCGGGCGCAGCCCGATTCACGGCATGAGCAGGGTGGATTGGAACAAGCAATATCAGTTGGACTGGGCGAAGCTGAAGCCGCCGCCCTACCTCCTGGGTGCGACGCTCGTGCTCTGGGGGATCTTGTCCGGCCATTCCTTGTTAGGGCTCTCGGTGGCATTGATGCTGGAGTGCCATCATTGGGTCCGTTGGCGGTGGGCCTTCACCGACCAGGACTACATTCGGGTGTGGAATCTCTGCGTCGCCCTTTTTCTCATCGTGGCGGTGTTCCAGGTGGTGGGCCAGGAACTCGGCCGCTGGCAGGTGACGCGCGTCTTCCAGCTCTGGATGCCGATCTTGCTTTTTCCCATGATCTGGGCGCAGCAATTCGGCCGGGGGGACGCCGTGCCGCTGATCACGTTTTCCTTGGTCGCTCGTCGTAAGCGCCTCTACGACAAGCGGGCCGGCCGTGAGTTACACGCGCCCCGGCGGGCCAATCTGGGCTATTTCTATTTCGCCGTGCTCCTGCTTTCCATCGGCGCCGTGGGGCGCAAGGCGCCGTCGATGGGCACCCTGCTCGATCTCAGTACGCGCTCGGGATTCGGGTCGGTCTCCACGGTTTATGTCGCCGTCACCCTCTTGTTAGCCTGGGCTCTCTTCGCCCTCATCCCCCGCCGCGGTTGGCTCATCGCCTGTGTCTTCCTCTTGCTCGCCTCTTACATGGGACACCACGTCCACTTTGGACTTCGCATGCTGCATGGGATTGTGGAGGCCAAGACCTTGGAGTGGATCACGGGACGGTCTTCCGCCGATGCCAAACGGTCCCGGACGGAGTTCGGCGAAGTGGGGGAGCTCAAGCTCTCGCCCAAAGTGTTCTGGCGCGCCAAACACATTGAGGGAACGCGACCGACGCTCTTGCCCGAAGCGGTCTATCAACGATACCGAAGCCGCATCTGGATGAACCCTCGCGGTTATGCGAGGTCGGCCCCGGTCTTCCGCGTGGAGAACCAGAACCAGTGGGAGATCGCCAACTTGGCGGACGTCGACACCACGGGCGTGATGGCTCTGCGCGGGTATGCTACCGGGAGGGTGCAGGTCTTGCCGCGGCTCGACGATACGGCCTTGGTATTTGATTTGGAGGCCCATCAGTTGAGGAAGAATGGTGTGGGAACCCTCACGGCGGAGCCGAGCTTCAGTTCGATCAAATACACCGTGTATTCCGGAGATATCATTCCGGGTCAGCTCGAAGCCCCGGCGGACACCCGGAACGATTGGCATATCGATGGTTTGGAGATGCCCAAGATCAGGGAGGCGACAGAAGCGCTCGAGGTGCCGTCAACGGCGTCCACGCGAGGTCGCATTCAGGCGGTGGAGCGTTTCTTTGCCGATCCGGTGAACGGGTTTCGCTACACGAAGTATCTTTCCGGCGTCGGGGTGAACGACTTGAACAGCGAGGTGAGCCATATCGGGTGGTTCCTCGATCCCAAAGGGCGCGCCGGTCACTGTGAATACTATGCCACCGCGACGGTGCTCATGCTCCGGGCGCTGCGGGTGCCCACGCGCTATGTGGTGGGTTACGCGGTCCAGGAGTACGATCCGGAGAGCGAGGAATTCGTTCTCCGTGGGACCCATCGCCACGCTTGGGCGCGGGCCTGGATCGAAGAGGAGAATCGGTGGATCAATGTGGATACGACACCCGCCGACTGGCTCGCGATCGAGCAGCGGCCCTTGTCACCCGTGCAACGCTTTCTCGACAAATGGGACTACTGGATGCTGAGTTGGAATCTGTGGCGGCGCGACGACAACAAGGGGCTGCTGTGGACCTTGCTTCCCCTTTTGTTAGCCGGAGGCCTCCTCATCGTTGTCGTGCTCCGTCTCTTTCGGGGTCTGCGTCAGAGTCAGCGGGAGATCTCGCCCAGCGGTGAGGGAGGCGCGGATCTGGACTTGTTAGGCATGGATTCGGCCTGGTTCGGTCTGGAGAAAGCCCTGGCGGATCGGCATTGGCCGAGGCCGCCGAATCAGAGCGTGGCCGCCTGGTGCCGCCAACTGGTCACGGTGGAGCCGGCCTGGAAGCCGTCGCTGCCCTTCATCGTCGAGACCCACTACCGCTACCGCTTTGATCCCGCGGGGGTCCGGGAGGAGGAACTCCGCGAGTTTGAAAGCGCGGTGGCAACTTTCCACGAGAAACTGGCCGCCGATGCGGCGGCGGCGAAGATGGCTTGAGAAATTCGACGCTCAAGGTTTGGCCGGATTCTCGTACCACACGACGTTCTTGCTGCGCTGTCCCGCGATCAAGAGATCGAGGTCTTGATCACCGTCGAGATCGGCCGCGCGAATGTCGTAGGCGGCCTGGTCTCGGGCCACGAGATGCTTGGTGAAACCGCCTTTCCCGTCGTTCTCAAACCAGTAGGCTTCGCGGGATCCAAAGGCGCAGGTGGCGGCATCCGTATCGCCGTCGCCGTCGAAGTCGAGCGCGATCAAGGAGTGCGGCTCTTTCAGAGTCGCATGGATCTCATGGCGAGTCCATTGGGGAGCCTCGAACCAGACGACGCCCACGCCGTGCCCTAACGACGCGATGAAATCGCACTTGCCGTCGCCGTTGACATCCGCCGGGTGAATGTTGGTCGCGCCTAACTGATCTTCGGCGATGAGGTGCTTCTTCCACACCGCCTGAGGATCGCTCGGGGCCTCCCACCAGGCAAAGTAATTGCCATCGAGGGAAGGTTTGCCCTTGGCTCCGGTGGCCGCGTCCGGGCGGCCGTCGCCATTGACATCGCCCAGCCCGAGATAGTGGGTCAGGCCGGGAGCGTCGCCTTTGGCGAAAATGTGCGCTTTCCAGGACTTGGCTTCTCGCGGATTGGAGGGCACCGATAGCCAAGCGAGGGAGACGGGGTGATCCGTCCCCACGGGCTGCGCGCTGTTGGCCAACAGATCCGTTCGGCCGTCTCCATCGACATCGCCCTTGAGGAGGCCGTGGATGCCGTTGAGTTCTTCACTGACAAGATGACTTTTCCAAGGGGCACCGCCCTCGGCGCCGGGATTCTCCAGCCAGAAGATGAGACCCGGCTGGTAGCGTGCTCCGATAAAGTCCGGGTCGCCATCGACATCGACATCGAAGGTCTCGGCATGGATGCACTGATGCCCCGGCGTGGCGTCGATGACGGTCTCCGTCCAATCCGGAGCGGTGAAGAGGCGTGTCTTGCTATCATTGTTGGCCACGATATCCGTTTTCCCGTCGCCGTTGTAGTCCGCGGCGACGACGGCGTTGGTATGGAAGCCCTGGTGAACGACGTGTTTTTGCCACGTGGCGGTCGCGGTTTCTCCGTAGGCAGGCAGAAGAAGAAGGGCGAGAACGAAGGAAGGCGCCAAGGCGCAGGTGAACCGTTTCATGGATGCGACTCGATCAGATTCTCGCCCAGGTGGCAAGACGAGACAGATCGCTCGCGCGGCGTCTCTTTCCCTAAAACCGCGTGACCACGGTATCCTTGGGCGAGTCCTCCTTGTTAGGGTGATTCAACGTCCAGTGCAATCCCCGGCTCTCCTGGCGCAGGCGGGCGGACTCCACAATGACGGCGGCGACATCCACGAGGTTGCGCAATTCCAGGAGATCGGCGGTGATCTTGAAGTTCCAGTAGAACTCGTGGACCTCGCGCTTGAGATTCTGCAGCCGCGTGGCGGCGCGCTGCAGGCGCTTGTCCGTGCGCACGATACTCACATAGTCCCACATGAGTCGGCGAATTTCATCCCAGTTGTGGTAGATCACGACCAACTCGTCCACGTCCTCGGCGTCGCCGGATTGCCAGGCGGGGATCCGCACTTTTTGCGGAGAGCGTTCCAGGGGGATGGAGGCGACGATATGTTTGGACGCGCGATGTGCCAGGACGGCGCCTTCGAGGAGGGAGTTGCTCGCCAGTCGATTGGCGCCATGCAATCCCGTGGATGCCACCTCGCCGATGGCGTAGAGGCCCTTGAGGGAGGTGGCGCCGTCGACACTGGTTTTCACGCCGCCACATTGATAGTGTGCGGCGGGGACGACGGGGATGGGTTCGACGGCGGCGTCGATGCCGTGCGCGAGGCAGGTTTGGTAGATGTGAGGAAACCTGTCTTGGAGAAAGCTCTTGCTGTGATGGCGCATATCGAGGAAGACGCAGCGGCTTCCCGAGCGTTTCATCTCGGTGTCAATCGCCCGGGCGACGATGTCCCGTGGGGCCAAATCTCTGCGTTCGTCGTAGTTAGCCATGAAGGGCCTGCCGTCCTTGTCGAGGAGGATTCCGCCTTCGCCCCGGAGGGCTTCGGAAATGAGAAAGGACTTGGCCTTGGGGTGGTAGAGGACGGTGGGATGGAATTGGATGAACTCCATGTTGGCGATCATGGCGCCGGCGCGCCACGCCATGGCGACACCGTCTCCCGTCGCCACGTCCGGGTTGCTCGTGTAGAGATAGACCTTGCCGCAGCCGCCGGTGGCGAGGACGACGCGATCGGAACGGAACGTGATGACTTCCCCGGCGCGTTCGTCGAGGGCATAGATCCCCACGCAGCGGTTTTCCGAGGCCAATCCCAACTTGGATGTGGTGATGAGATCGATGGCGTAGTGATGCTCGAAGAAGGTGATGTTCGGTTCGGCCTGAGCGGCGGTCAGGAGCTTCTCTCCAATTTCGCGGCCGGTGGTGTCGCGGGAATGGAGGATCCGCCGCTTGGAATGGCCGCCCTCGCGACCGAGGCTGACGACGGATTCCCCGTTTTGTTCCTGGCGGTCGAAGGCGACGCCGTAGTCGATCAGTTCCTGGATGCGTGCGGGTCCTTCGGTCACGATGGCGCGAACGACGTCTTCGTGACAGAGACCGGCGCCGGCATCGAGGGTGTCTTCAATATGCAACTCGAAGGAATCGTCTTCGGCGGTGACACAGGCGACGCCGCCCTGCGCCCAGGCGGTGTTGGAATCGATCCCTTGCCGTTTGGTGATCATGGCCACCGAACCGTGCCGGGCGGCTTTGAGGGCGAACGAGAGTCCGGCGATTCCGCTTCCGATAACGAGAAAATCCGAACGGTGATGCATGGTGCTGCTGCTGTTCTACTCGCCAGGCGGCACGGGGCCAAACTCAATATTGTCGATGAGTCGCGCCTGGCTGAAATAGATGGCGGCAGCCACGACCACGGGCCGGGTGAAATCTTCGGCCGGTTCGAGCGTCTCCCCGTCGACCAGTTCCACATAGTCGATCTGGCCGCCCTCGATCTGCTCCAGGCGTGAGCGCACGAGGCGGAGGAGGACACCCGGCTTGAGGTCTGGCGTCCTCTCCCATTGCTCCTTGCCCGCGAGGAGGGCCGCCCGGATTCCCGGGGCGGCGCGGCGTTCGCCCTCCGTCAGATTTTCGTTCCGCGAACTCATGGCCAGGCCATCGTCTTCCCGGACCGTTTCCGCACCCACGATCTCCACGGGCACGTTGAGGTCTCGTATCAGCCGGCGAATCACCGCCAGTTGCTGGTAGTCCTTTTTTCCGAAGACGGCGTGCGTCGGCTGCACGATGCCGAAGAGTTTCATGACGACGAGACAGACTCCGGGAAAATGGCCGGGGCGGCTCGCGCCGCAGAGTCCGACGGAGAGTCGAGTCTCACGGATGTCGAGGGAATGATCGGGCGCATACATCTCGGCCGCGGAGGGGGCGAAAAGCACATCGGCCTGACAAGATTCACAGGTCGCTTCATCCCGCTCCAGGGATCGCGGGTAGGCATCGAGGTCTTCGTTAGGTCCAAACTGTGTCGGATTGACAAAGACACTGACCACAAGGGTGCCATCATCACCGGAGAGTTCTCGTCCGCGGCGGATGAGTTCGGCGTGTCCCTCGTGCAGGGCGCCCATGGTGGGGACGAGGACGACGGGGCCGCTCTTGGCATTGGAGGTGCGGCGCGATTCCAGATGAGCCCGGGTTTCAGAGATGCTAGTGAGAACAGTGATAGGCATGGTGGGTAAGCAACAATCCCAGTGGTGAAGGAGCTGAGGGAGGGCTCATCATAGCCGGGCTGACTCATTCTCAAATAGATTTGGCAGGACGCAGCGAATTCCTTCTTCATCGAGCCATTCGAGCAGCGCCTGAAGCAATGGGAGGTTCATGGAGCGTCCCTGATGAAGGAGAATGATGGCCCCGGGTCGAATCTGGCGTTTGAGGCGATGGAGCGCTCCCTCGACGTCATGTCCGACGCCGTCGAAGCCCCGGGCAGACCAGCCGACCAGGGTGAGATGCGCCTGGTCCAACAGGGGCTGGAGCAGAGGATTGGCGAAGCCGACGGGGCTGCGAAACAGGCGCGAGCGCCTGCCCGTCCTCTTTTCCAGGAGATCCTGGGCCGTCCCGATCTCCCGCTGCAGGCGCCGCCAGGGATAGATCCAGAATGACACGGCGGGGTGCGTGTGGCTGTGGTTCGCGATTTGGTGTCCACCCGCCACGATGGCCTCGAGGTCCTGGGGACGTTCCTCGGTGCGCGTGCCGACGAGAAAGAAGGTGGCTTTGGCGCCGTGACGATCGAGGAGAGCGAGAATCTCCCGGGTGTCTTCCGCGGGACCGTCGTCGATGGTGAGCCAGACCTCCTTGGCCTCGGTGGAGAACGATCGGAGGGCGCGGCTGAAGATTCGCGAATGGGGATAGAGCGTGTCGAAGACGATGAGGAGATGGAGGGGAACGAGGCTGAGGAAGGCGGGGCCGGGGCCGGAGACAAAGGCGAGGCCCAGTGCGGCCAGATGCCAGACGAGGGCGACTCCCAGGGGGAGCCAGCGGCGCAGGGCGAACCAGGCGATGAGGTTGATCCCGAGCAAGCAGGCGAGTGGCCAGGCGAGCCAGCGCGTCAGGGGAAAGGGGGCGGCGATGGCCACGCCGGCCATGGCGAGGATGGCGGTCCAATGGAGACATTGGGGCCAATGATAGGCTTGATCGCCGGGATCGGCATAGCGCCGGTGGAGCCATCCGCCGAGGACGGCGCTGAGGATGGCGGAGACGTGAAGGAGAACCAGACCCGCAGGCAGAGCGAGCCAAACCGATCCCAGGGCTTCGCCGCACCAGAGAACGTGGAAGAGGGCGATGAGGAACGCCATTCCATAGACCTCGAGGTCGTTCTGGCCCGGCAGTTTGGCGGGCTCAAGGACGTCCGTGCGCTCCGCAGCGGGGCGATCCCGGCCCCGGGGGAGCAGCGCCCGAAGGACGGCGAGGTAGCTGCGCTCGGAGGTGAAGGACTTCAAATGATTCATCGTCATGCGCCGTTCTTCGTTTTCGGTTTGAGGTTGCGCTCGACGACGAGCCACTGACTCCAGTGTCGCTCCACGGTTTTCTTGAGCAGGTCTACCCAGGCCCGCCCAGCACGTTGCAAATCGGCCTCCTTGTCGCGCCCGGTGCGCCGGCAATGAAAGGGCTCACCAATCTGGACGCGATAGCGACAGCGGCCACGCCGGATCATGAAGAGGGGATAGATGGGACATCCGGTGGTGAGCGAGAGAATGAAGGGGCCCTGCGGCACGTCGATCTCGTGATTCTCGTCCCAGCCCACCGTGGTGGGGGAGACGTCGAAGAGCACGCGGTCCGCTTGAATGGCCACGACTTCGTTTCGCTGCAATGCTTGCGTCAATGTGATCCCTAGCATGTTTCCTGGCTCGTTGTAGATCACGCGATAGTGATCGCGCTCCTGCTCTTCCAGCTCCGCCTTCTTCAGGGCATGCAGTTCGGGATTTCTCTCCGGTGCGCGAACGGCGTGAACGGTTCTGCCGAAACGCTCGGCGAAGGTGGAACCCGCGAGATCGTAGTTGCCCATGTGCGCCGTGATGACGATGACGCCTGTGGGACAGCGGCGCAGCTCTTCGAACTGGGCCAGGCCATCGATCTCCCATTCCACGATCTTGGGATTCTCGCGGGAGCGCACGCCGTCGACGGCGACGGCGGCGAAATTCCAGAAGACCCTGTAGGTTCGGGTCCAGAGCTGGAGCGGGGAGGCTGTGGGGAAGAGCGCCTTGAGGTTGGCCTGAATGCCTTGGCGGAAGGTCTTGGCGGCGAGGAAAAAGAAAAAGGAATAGAGCGTGATCAGGGTGGGCTCGATTGTCCAGGGGCAGTGGCGTGCTCCCCAATTGAGGTAATGCGGCCAGAAATCACTGTAGGCCCCTAGCTTATTTTTTCCGCGACGCCGGCGGCCACCACTGGGACTCTGCTGACCGGCTTCAGGCGCCATGATGGGAGGCCATTTGGGCAAAATCCAAGGGTGCGTGCCGGTCCAGAGTGGCGCTCACCGCCGGCATGGGGTATTTGAGCAGCGTGCCGCAATTGAAGAGGACGATGGATTCCTTGGCGGTCACGTGACCTTGCTCGAGGGCTTTTTGGTAGGCGGCGGCGGTGGCGGCTCCCTCGGGGCCTAACAGGAGTCCGTCCGCTGAAGCGATCTCCCGCTGCGCTTTGAGGATGGCCTCGTCGGAGACGGCGAGGGCGACCCCGCCACTTTGGCGAACCGCCCGGAGGATGAGGAAATCTCCCACGGCCATGGGCACGCGGATACCCGAAGCCACCGTGGCGGCGTCCTGCCATTCTTCGGCAAATTCCTTTCCCTCCTCAAAGGCGCGCACCATGGGAGCGCAACCCTCGGCTTGGACGGCGATCATGCGCGGCCGCTTGGAGCCGATCCAGCCCATGGCTTCCAGTTCATCGAAGGCCTTCCACATCCCGATGAGCCCGGTGCCGCCGCCCGTAGGATAAAAGATGGCGTCGGGAAGGGACCAGCCTAACTGCTCGGCGAGTTCCAGCCCCATGGTTTTCTTGCCCTCGATCCGGTAGGGTTCCTTCAGGGTGGAGAAATCGAACCAACCCATGGCCTCCTGGCCCGCTTTGACGATCTGGCCGCAGTGATGGATGTAGCCGTTGACCTTCCAAACTTTGGCGCCCTGGAGAGCGATTTCGCGCACGTTGACGTCGGGCGTATCATCCGGACAGAAGACAAAGGATTCCATGCCGGCCCTCGAACCGTAGGCGGCGAGGGCGGCGCCGGCGTTGCCGTTGGTCGGCATGGCTACCCGTTGGATGCCGAGTTCCTTGGCCATGCTCACCGCGAGACAGAGACCGCGGGCCTTGAAGGATCCCGTGGGCAGGCGAGACTCGTCCTTCACCAGGACGTTCCGGCTCCATTTGGCCAGGGGAATGAGCGGCGTGCGTTGTTCACCCAGTGAGACACGATTGTCGGGGTTTCGCACCGGGAGAAATTCGCGGTAGCGCCAGAGCTCCTCCGGCCGTTGGGTCAGGGAATCCCGGGGAACCTGCCGGGCGAGCGCCTCGAGGTCGTAGCGCACGAGGAGGGGCTTGCCCGCTTCGGAGAGGTTGTGAGGCACATCTGCGGGATAGCGCTTGCCCGTGAGCGAGCATTCGAGGTGGGTGACGAAGGTGGCGTCGGGCATAGTGTTGACGGGCGGTAGCGACCTGCTTATGGGTGGGGCTGGCGGCCGTCAAGCTGCCAGTTTCGATATGGACCTCATTGACCGCGTTCCCTCCCCTGAAGAGATGAAAGCCATCGTCAAGGTGGCGCGTCGTCAACAAACCATGGCGGGCCTGCTGGTCGCGGTTCTCCTGCACGTCGCTCTGGTTGTGGTGCTGACCATTTTGGCGCTTCCGCTAGTGAGAAAATCGGAGCCCACCCTCATCATTTCCGCGGTCCCGACCGAGTCCCTGGAGTCTCCGCCGAAACGATCCATCAGCCAGTTCCACAGCCCGCAGAAACCGTCTCCAGCGAGTTCGGCTGCGGCCAAGGTGATCACCGCCAGCGCCGTAAGCCCCTTGGCGGTGCCATTGATCGATGAACCGGTCGACACCGCCGTGTTGGGGGTCGATCTCGGCGAGGGCGTTGGCTTTGGCGCGGGCCTCGGCTTTGGCGGTGCCGGTACCGGTCTGGGCACGGTGAGTTTTTTCGGCAACGAGGCCGAGGGTGAGCACGTGGCCTTTGCCGTGGACGTGTCCGCCTCGATGAGCGGCGAGCAGTTCCAATTGATGAAGCGTGAACTAGCGCGTTCGCTTGAAGGCTTGCAGCCGGGTTCAAAATATCAGGTCATCTTCTTTTCCGGTCCCGTGTGGTTTGCAGGACAGAAGATCGAGCGGGAGGGCCGGAACCGTGCCGTGGTCAGCGGTCACCGGGGACGCAAGTTGGTCTGGGAAAGTGATGGGCGCGCGGATGGCTTTGTCTTTGCCGACGGCAAACAGCCCATGCCGGTGGAGCCTTGGCGTCATGTGAGTCCCAGTAGCATCCGGCAGACCAAACGCGAGATTGCCAGTGTGAACAAATCCTTTGGCACGAGTTGGGAACTGCCCTTGAGCATGGCCTTGAGCATGGATCCCAAACCGGATGTCATTTATTTCATGACGGATGGCGCGGTGCGGGACGCTGCCTCCGCCGTGCAGGAGATTTCCAAAATGAACCGGCGCGGCGGCAGGAAAGCGAAGATCTTCACCACGGCGATGATGGAACCCAAGGCCGCCGAGCAACTCTATGAGTTGGCGAGGAAGAACAGCGGGACCTTTTCCAAGGTCAATCAAGACGGTTCCGTCGTCACCGGCCGGGATGCCCTGCCTCGAAGACGGTGAGCACTTCAATCTTGGAGATGGACTCCGGGAAATAAGGACACAGACGGGGCGGACAGGAGTGTCCGCATCACTGGCTCCACTTAGCTTATTTGGAAGGTTATTTGGGATTGGACAAGACGCGGACCAGGGTGGCCAGGGAGCGTGTGACCTGAGCCAGCTGAACTCCGTCAACGGGCAGGCCATCGCTGGCGAGGAACATCCCGTTGCCCCCAATGAGAAGCGTGGGGAAGCCTTCGGCCTGGAAGGGGGACGAACCGAATGGCTGTAGCCATGAGGCGGCCTCCCCGCCCAGAGCGCCTTGATGGACGGTGAGGGAGAGAGATCTCGAGAGCGGCTCCGCCGCTTGCTTGAGCAGGGGGATGGACGATTCACCGGCCAGGAGTGAGAGAAAGGGTCCTTTGGAGGGAAGGTAGGATCGGATTTTCTCGGGGAAGGGAGGGTGCTCCGAGGGAAAGGCTCCGATGCGATCGAGGTAGAAGACGGCGCGAACGCTATCGCCCTCACGCTCGAGGAGCTTGACGAATTGTGCGCCACCGGAATGCGGGGTGCCGCCGTGGGGAGGCGTGCCATTGGTTAGGAAGGCGAAGCGGATGGTGAGCACTGGTTTTTCACTAACAAAATTCTCTGCAAGAGCCAGGAGCGCGGCCACGGAACTGGCATTGTTGTTGGCGCCGGCTTGTCCCTGGGGCGCATCGTAGTGTGCGGCCACCACGATGCACTCGTTGCGACGCTTGCCTCCGGGGACTTCCACCCAGACGTTGCGTGCCGCTTGGCCCTCGACTTCGTAACCCTGAATGAACGCAACATCGGCTATCACGTGGCCTTTCAGGATTAC
>JANQJH010000583.1 GCA_028281705.1 Verrucomicrobiales bacterium | reverse complement strand
AGGTTGCTCTTGACGGCGAGTTGGTGCGCTTGGACGAGCGGCTGCAAGAACTCCATGCATTGTTCCGCGATCTGCGCGAGATCCATCGATCTCCTGACCGGCGTGCCGTCCGCACCGTCCATCGAGGACAATGTGAGTAAGGAATCGATGAGTCCCTGCAAGCGCTTGGCACCGCGTTCGCAGGTTTGGAGAGAATCCTTGTAGGCCTCCGCCTGCCGTTCCTTTGCCAGGGCCGCTTGGGCATGAGAAAGGATGACGGACACGGGCGTACGCAGTTCGTGGGCGGCATCGGCGGTGAAGCGGGCCTGCCGGGCAAAGGCCTCCTCCAGTTGGTTGAAGGTCTCGTTGAGATCCGTCGTCAACTGACCGAGTTCGCCTCCAACATCCTCTTGTGGAATGCGTTCACTCAATTGTCCGCCGGCGAACTGCCTGGCGGCGTGGCTAATCCGATTGATGGGCCGTATGGAACGAGAGAGAAAGATCCAACCACCGAGAAGACCAAGACCCATGATGGTGATACCGCTGCCGGCGAGTTGCCAGCCGAAGCGATGCCACTGTGCGAGTTCGTTTTCGATCGACTTGCCGAAGAGGACACATTCTCCGGGCGGCAGATAACGATAGACTTCACGCATGTGCCCGCGGGTACGAGCCACATTGAACCGCTGACTCTCCCCTTGCGGCGCCTCCGGGCGCGCGATCTCCCCGGCGGGATCGCCAACTCGTCCCAACTCCGTCCCGTCGCGCTGCCACATCACGAGGAAGTCCTGGTCGAGTTCGTTTGCCGCCAGGAAGTCGCTGATCTCATCCGTTGTGAGGTAGGCCCGCATGGCCCTGGGCCGCGACCCGCGTGCTGGTGGGCGATGCCGCCCCGGCCGCCGGGATGGCCGTGATTCTTCACGCACCTTGGTCAAGACAACGAAAAGCTGCTGCTCCAGTGCGGTGTCGATCCGTTCCAAATCGCTACTCTTTTGATAGTGAAAGGTAAGCACGCCAAATCCCGTGAGCGCCGTCGCCAGAAGCAATCCGTGCCAGAACTGCATCCTCCATCGGAGTGATTGGGTGAATTTCATGCGCTTACCTGATTCTACACGTTGACTAGCAACTACCCGCATCCGATGCCGTAGCCAAGTCCCCTGCGAGTCACGATGATGTTCTTGCCAAGCTTCTTCCGTATATTGGAGACGTGTACGTCGAGCAAGTTGGATGAGGAATCATCGCTCTCGTCGAAGAGGTGTTCGTAGAGCTGCGCCCGGGTGAAGACGCGGTCCCGATGTTGCGCCAACATCCCCACAAGAGCAAATTCCCGGGCCGTGAGCGCGATTTCCCGTCCGTCCAAGGTGGCGCGATGGGCGTTGAAATCGATCGTTACCCTGCCGAACTGAGCCGTGGCCGATGGGTGGCCTGCCGAACGCCGGATCAGGGCTCGAATGCGAGCCAAGAGTTCGGGAAGATCGTAGGGTTTGGGAAGGTAGTCGTCCGCGCCGCTGTCGAGGCCGCGGACGCGGTCCGATGACTGATCTCGCGCGGTCAAGAGCAGGACGGGAGTCTTTTTTCGCACCCGAAGCCGTTCGATCACCTGAAACCCATTGATCCCCGGCAACATGACGTCGAGAACGATGGCATCGTAGTCCGTCCAGAGCGCCTTTTGCAGACCCATCTCCCCGTCCTCTGCTTCATCCACGGCGTAACCCTCTTCGCGGAGCACGCTGGCAAGGCTGCTGAGCAGGTCGGGTTCGTCTTCAACGACAAGTAAACGCATGAGGTGGAGACAGTCGCTCGGAGTTCGTGAGACCCAAGTTCACCGGCGAAACTAAAGGGGAGATGAAGGATGAATCGAAAGTTTTTTCCAACAATTCTCCGATCTTCATCTGATCTTTAGTTTCGCCAGTGACGTTCAGACAGAAATCAACCTCACTCCCTCCCCCACCCGACCATGAAACGCCAACAATCGCTCACGACTGCGCTGCTTCTTCTCATGTCGACCAGCAGCCTGACACAGGCCCAGAATCGATCCCGCACGGGAACTCAGCGGCCTTCGCTCATCAACTTGGTCAGAGTCTTCGACCGGGATGCCGACGGCGCCATTTCGGCGGCCGAATTGGAGAAGGCG
>JANQJH010000288.1 GCA_028281705.1 Verrucomicrobiales bacterium | reverse complement strand
CCCGGGACTTGATGGCCAGGGCCGCCGCCAGGTTGCCCCCCGCACTGTCCCCGGCGACGGCCAAGCGTTGGGGATCGATTCCCAGAGAGGCACCGTGTTGGTCGAGATGCCGGAGCACGGACTGGCAATCCTCCAAGGGGACGGGAAACGGATGCTCCGGGGCGCGCCGGTAGTCGGCGGCGACCACGACCGTATTTCCCGCGCGCGCGAGATGGCGGCAAAGCGTATCGTGCGTCTCCAGGTTCCCCAAGACCCAGCCACCGCCATGGAGATAGAGAACGGCTGGCAAGGGCCCCGCTGACACCGGTGCCGGCCGGAAAACTCGGAAGGGAACGCCGGAAGCAGTCGCCGCATCCTCGACGCCGTCGAGTTCGATCATGGGCAACAGGACGTCGCTGCCGATGAGTTCGTCGAACATGGCGCGCCCCTCCAACGGAGGGACCGAGGCGATCGAGGGGCGGCCGGCGAGCTTCACCGCGTCGAGAAAAGCGCGAGCTTGGGGATCCATGCCACGGTTTTGCCTCAATCAATCGCCAAGTTCAATCTCATTGCAGGCGCGATCTTCCCCAGTATGCTGCACTCGATGCTCTCTCCTCACCATGCCCTCCTCATCCTGGGCCTCGGTGGCGCCATGCTGGCTCGCTCGACGGATGCCGCAGAGAACTGGGTGCTAATCGGGGACAGCCTAACAAAGGAGTACTCCATCGAGTTTCCGCTCTTGCATCCCGACAACCCGGCCTCCTGGGACGAGCGCAATTGGATTGAACTCCTATCGGAACACCGCCCGGATCACGTCGACATTGGACGTTATTCCGCCTTTTGGCCGGATACGAGATTGAGAGGACACGAGTACAACTGGGCGTTCCCCGGATCCACTTCCGCCGACTGGGAAAACATCCTGACGGACACCTCCTTGGGCGGTCTGCAGAATGCCCTGCTGCGGCTCCAATTGAATCCCTATCTAGCGGATGTCGCCGATCGTGTGGTCATCTTTCTCGGGGGAAACGATCTCAAGAACAACTACGGGACCTACTACGACGGCGCGGACCCCGCATCGTTCATCGCCTCACTGGTATCCAATATCGAGGCCATCATCGACTATGTCCGCGATCAAAACGGGTCTGTTCCCATCGTGCTCGCCAACATGCCAGACGTCGGCGTGACCCCCGTCGTGCTGGAATCCAAACCCGATCCGGTGAAACGGCAGCGCAACACCGCCCTAACCACCGAGGTCAACCGGCGCTTGCGAGTCCTGGCTGGAGAGAAGGGCATCGGCTTTGCCGACATCGGAGCACTCACCGATGAACTCGCCGGTCCCCGGCGCTACGTCATCGGAGGCATCCACTTTGAGAAAGGGGTGGATCCCAATCCCTTGAGCAACGATGCGGAGTACCTCTTTTCACCGGACGGCTTTCACCCCAACACCGCGGCGCACCTTCTCTTCGCCAACGCCATCGTCCAGGGCTTCAACCGGCAGTATCCGGATCTCTCACCCGTTCCCCCCTTCACCACCGAGGAAATGCTCCGCATTCTGGGCTTCGATCCCGACATGCCCTTGGGCGACTGGGCCGCCGCCTACGGGGTCGACGCCGGCGACCCGCAACACGACGGCGATGGCGACAACTGGTCTCTCCTGGCCGAGTTTGCCCTCGGCATGGATCCGCGGGTGGCCGAGCCCCACCGCGCTCCCACGGGGCGTCTGGACAACGATCGCGTCGAGATCCACTACGAACTTCGACTAACTGATTCCGAGCATTTTCAAGCGACGCCCCATTCGAGCAACGACTTGGTGGAATGGCATCCCGTGCCGGAGACCAACGTCGTCACCACCGGCGATCATCGTTTCGCTAGCTGGATCGACATCGCCGACTTCCCCCAGGGCTTTCTTCGTCTCACCTTCCGCATGTTGCCATGAGATGGGCTTCCCTGGTTCAAGTCGGTATCTTCTGTGCCGCCGCCATGCACGGCGGTGCGGCAGACGAGGACTGGGAAACGGTGACGACCTACCAAGCCAAGCCGCTGGAAGAGATCAGCGGGCTCGCTCCCTCCGGCATCCGCCCCGGCGTGCTCTGGGCCCACAACGACAGTGGCGGCGCCGCGGCCCTGCATGCGGTGGATCTCGAGGGCCAATTCCTCGGCACGGTCGCGATCCTGGGAACGAAAAACCGCGACTGGGAGGACATGAGCGCCTTCAAACATCAAGGCCGTTCCTACCTGCTCATCGCCGATACGGGTGACAACGCCCGCAAGCACAAGACGGTCTCCCTGCACGCCGTCGTCGAGCCCGAGCCGAAACCGGACGGATCCTACGGTGGCCTCACTGGGAAACCCAGCTGGACCATCACCTTTCGCTATGAAGACGGTCCGCAGGACTGTGAATCGATCGCCGTGCTCCCGGAGCAGGACCGCGTCTTTCTCCTGAACAAACACAGCAAGGTCTCCGTCGTCTATGAAGTCCCTCTTTTCCCTAACAAAAAGAAGGAGATGCCACTCGTCGCCAGGAAACTCGCCGTCTTGCCCGAGATCTCCAACGCCGCAGGCAATGTCCTCGCCTTCTTCAAGGCGGGCTTCTTCGGGACACGCGCCACCGGGATGGATCTCTCGCCCGGCGGCAGGCACGCCGTGGCCCTGACATACACAGACATTCGCATCTTTCACCGGGAGGATGATGAACCGTGGGCAACGGCCTTTCGTCGCCCCCCTCGAGTCGTGGCCCTCCCCTCCATTTACCAGCCGGAAGCACTCTGCTTCAGTCCCGATGGCCGCTCGATCTATGTGAGTTCCGAAGAGTCGCCCACACCACTGGTCCGCTATTCCCTCAACGAATGAAGATACCGTCCACCATGAAAATCGCTCCTCCTCTCGCCGCCCTGAGCGCGTGCGCCCTATGGTTCGTCCAGACGGCACCCGCCGCCAATGAAGAAGCGGAATCACAGTGGGGGCAATGGCGAGGCCCTCTGAGCACCGGCGTTTCGCCCTCGGCCGATCCTCCCGTGACTTGGAGCGAGACGGAGAACGTCCGCTGGAAAAC
The DNA here is from genome assembly GCA_028281705.1 of Verrucomicrobiales bacterium. GTDB lineage: Bacteria > Verrucomicrobiota > Verrucomicrobiia > Verrucomicrobiales > DEV007 > JAACDM01. Next base: position 11,561 of record JANQJH010000288.1, on the reverse strand, counting down.
CAAGATCCCCGGGAAAGGACATTCCAGTCCCGTGGTGTGGAAGGATAGCATTTATCTCACGACGGCGGTTCCCTTCGGTAAACCATGCCTGCCGGTCTACGATAATGCGCCCGGTTCTCACGATAACCTGCCGGTCACGCGATCCCATCGCTTCCTCGTACTCGCGATCGATCGCGACAACGGCAAGATCCTCTGGGAAACGCCGGTTCACGAAGCCTTTCCTCATCACGGAGGGCACACCACCGGCACCCTAGCTTCCAACTCGCCGGTGACCGATGGCGAAGTCATCATCGCGTTCTTCGGCTCCCATGGTCTGCACGCGCTCGACCCCAAAGGGAACATTCTCTGGCAAAAGAACCTCGGCAAAATGCAGACCAAACACGCCCACGGCGAGGGCGCCTCACCCGTCCTTCACGGTGAAATGGTGGTGGTCAATTGGGATCACGAGGAACAATCCTCCATCCACGCCTTCCACACCCGGACGGGCGAGAAACTCTGGAGCGTGGATCGGGATGAAGGCACTTCCTGGTCCTCACCGATTGTCGTCGAACACGACGGAAACGCTCAAGTGATCGTCAGCGCCACCAATCGCATCCGGGCCTATGCGCTCGAGACGGGGAAGGTCATCTGGGAGTGCGGCGGACTCTCACACAATGTGGTGGCCTCCCCGGTGGCGGGCGACGGCATGGTCTTCGCCGGATCCTCCTATGAGAAGAAGGCCTTTGTCGCCATCAAACTCGAGGGCGCCAAAGGCGACATCACGCACACGGATCAGGTCCTCTGGCGCACCAATCAACGGACTCCCTACGTGCCTTCACCCTTGCTCTATGACAAGACCCTCTATTTCCTCAATCACTACCAGGCCATCCTCTCTTGCCTCGACGCCGCCACGGGAAAAAAGCGGGCGGGTCCATTCCGCTTGGGCGCCCTGGCCAATCTCTACGCCTCCCCCGTGGCTGCTGCCGACCGGCTCTATCTCACAGACCGCGACGGAACGACGATGGTCCTGACATTAGGAAATCAACCCAAACCACTGGCGGTCAACCACCTGGATGACCCCATCAGCGCCTCGGCCGCTCTTGTCGGACGGGATCTCATCCTCCGGGGCGAGACCTATCTCTACGCCATTTCCCAAGCGAATCCCGACTGACTAACGAATCGCCCCCGGGCCAGTGATGCGGACACTCCTGTCCGCCTCGATTTGTTGGATGATTTCAGGAGGTGTTGTTGAACACGTTTACTCTTCCACAGTGACCAGGCGCGCCCGGGGCAGGGCCTGGAGAAAGATCTTCCCGTAGCGCCTTGTCAGGATCCGATTGTCCAGGATGACACTGATGCCACGGTCCTTCTCTGAGCGGATCAAGCGCCCGATCCCTTGACGAAGCTTGAGCACGGCTTCCGGCACCGAGTACTCCATGAAGGGGTTGCCTCCCCGCGCTTGAATCCGTTCCAGACGGGATTCGACCAGGGGATGGTCCGGCACGGCAAAGGGGAGACGGGTCACGATCACGTTGGAGAGCGCCTCGCCGGGAACGTCAACGCCCGTCCAAAAACTATCGGTGCCAAACAAGACACTGCTGATGTCTTCCTTGAATGTCTGCACCAGCGCGGCCCGGGGTTTACCCGAGCCTTGAACCAAGAGCTGCCAGCCCTTCCCGGAGAAGAACGACGCCATGCGCCCCGCGATGCGTTGCATCAGCCGATAGCTGGTGAAGAGAACAAAGGCGCGACCGGAACTCTGCGTGACAAAATGTTCGATCCATCGCTCCAAGGCCGGTTCAAAGGCATCGTCCGTCGGATCCGGCATGGACTTGACCACGTAGAGGCGCATCTGGCGAGCGTAGTTAAACGGACTGCCAATCTGTTTCGCTCTCACATTTTCCGCACCCAGGCGATTACTGAAGTAGCTGAGGTCCCGCTCTCCCACGCCCAGGGTGGCACTCGTCAACACCACCGGCTTCTGGCTGCTGAAAAAGACGGCGCGAAAGCGTTCGGCAATATTGAGCGGCGCCGCATTCAAACTGATGGTCGCCGCTAGCCCCACACGCTCCACCCAGTAGACATGATCACGGAGTTCCTGATCGAGAAACGCTCGAATATTCCAGCGGAGTTCTTGCAAACGACGGCCGAGATCCTCGATTTCCAGTTTGAGATTCTCATCCTCCAAATCATCGCAACGTTTTCCTAGCAAGCTCACCACCTCGATGATGGAACTCCCGATCGTATCCTGCGTGAGTCCCGCTTCCCGCACGCGAAAGACACGGTGCTCACCGCGAAAGCGGCAGGAGTTTTCCACCTCATTGAAGAAAAACTCGAGTTCTTCAATGAGCTCCGTCACCGCCTGCGTTCCCGTGGGATCACCCAGCGAATTGAGAAGGCCCTTACCGGTTCGCGGATTGTAGAGACGCTGGAGCTCAAAGACCGCGCTGTTGTAGGATAGGCTCAAACCGAGCTGCTTGGCGGCCACGTTTTCCAAAGTATGCGCCTCGTCGAAGATGACGAAGTCGTTGGGAAAGAGAAAGCCCTCCATGTTGGGATCCTCAATCTCATCGATGGCGCCTAACAAGGTGAAGAACAGGGTGTGATTCATCACCACGACATGGGCTTGGTCGATTCGGGTTCGCAGGGCCTGGTAGAAACAGGGCGACTCCCGGCAGCGCCGCTTGGTACACAGGAGAGGTTCGCTCCGCACCTGAGCCCAGACCTTGGGATTGGGCGTGAAGGGAAGATCGCTCAACGATCCGTCCGCGGTCTCGCGGCTCCATTTCCAGATCGCCCGCAATTCCTCTTCCTCACTGCTGGAAAAGAGATCGCCCGGCTGGTTCATGGCGGCGGCCAGCCGCTGCGGACAGAGATAGTTCCCCCGGCCCTTGTAGAGCACCGCCCTGAGATCCAAACCCAAGATCTCCATCGCCAGCGGGATATCTTTCTGCACCAGCTGCTCCTGCAGATTGATCGTGTGGGTGGAAATGACGGCCTTCTTGCAGTGGGCCGCGGCATGAAGAAGGGCCGGAATCAGGTAGGCCAGCGATTTGCCCACGCCCGTCCCGGCTTCGACCATGAGCGCCCGGCTGGAAGCCAGGGCCTCGCCCACGGCCTCCGCCATCGCCTGCTGCTCGGGCCGGTACTCAAAATCCTTCTGCGTGGACAAAGCCCCGTCTGCGGCAAAAAAGCCACGCATGCGCTCGGGCAAACGCCCGGCCACGAGGTCATCGTGGAGGCGATCATCCAAGAGAGAACGATCCGAATCCATGAAGCAGCACCTTGGAGCGCTCCCGAATTCATGTCGACCGCTTTCTCGATCTAACAGGAGCCTAGACTTGACAGTCTAGGCCGGCCGGTTGGCCTCCGCCACCGCCGATTTCAGGGCCTCGCGCATCACCTCGATCGGGGCCGTCTGATTGAACCAGATCTCGAAGGAGATGACCCCCTGATGGAGCAGCATGGAGAGCCCGTTGATCGCCCGCGCTCCCAGGGATTCCGCAGTCGCAATGAGCTTGGTCCGGGCCGGCTTGTAAACCATGTCGTAGATCAGGTGGTGGGGCTGGATCAACGAGGCCGGAAGGAGTTCCGGATCGGTGCGCTTCATCCCCAGGGAGGTCGCATTGATGATGAGATCGGTGTGGTCTAACTGGTGCGCCAGAGCTGCTTCTTCCCAAGGAGCGACCTCGAGCCGCTCCACCGGACCCAACAAGTGATCATCCCGAAAATGCGGTCTCAGTTTCTCTGCCAGAGCTTCCGCCTTCTCCGTGGTGCGGTTGACCAAGACCAGGCGCTCGCAGTGCTCCAGGGCACATTGGATGGCCACCGCTCTTCCGGCACCGCCCCCGGCGCCGAGAATGAGGATTCGCAGATCCTTGGCATCCACTTGGAAGGCCTCCCTCAGGGAGCGGAGAAAACCGGGGCCATCGCTATTGAAACCTAACAACCGGCGATCTTCATCCACCACGACCGTGTTCACCGCTCCCAACTTGTCGGCCAGGGAATCGATTTCATCCACGTTTTCCCGGGCATTGAACTTGTGGGGGATGGTGACATTGGTCCCGATAAAGCCCAACTCCGGCAGCAAGCGGACCGCTTCAGAGAATTCGTCCTCACGGATATGCAGCCGGATGTAGCGCCCGGAGACGCCAATGGCCTCCAGGGCCGGATTCATCATCTGGGGCGAGAGCGAGTGCGCCACGGGATCGCCAAAAACGGCGAGAAGCGGCCTCTCCCCATCGTTCCACGCGGGACGATTCCTTTTCCATTCTTGGAGATCCGCAAGAGTGAAGACGTCGTTCATCGGGTCGACCATCGATCAAAGAAACCGAAAGGTCCACCAGCGAATGGCACCGAACGCGAGCCAGGCCCTCCCACATCGATCATCGGAGGGAACGGCTGAGGGTTTTCAGCGCGGCCCGAGCCTCTTCCTGGACGTCTTCGTCGCTCAGATAGGGCCGAAGAAGGTCGCGACAGGCAGGGTGAGCCGTCCCTCCCAGACCTGCAATGAAGGCCTGTTTCTCCCCGCGGCTCTCGATGAAGGGGTGGACCTTGCGCAGCCAGGTCAAACGAAACTCGGGACGCCGGCTCGCGGAAAGAAGTGTCAGGACGGCTCGTACCGACGGGGCCTTGTATTCCGGTTTCTCGCAGAGCGGGAAAAGGTGCTCCAACGGCGCTCCGTCCGGCCAACGGCTCAACAGGCGGATCGCGGCCTCCACGGTTTCGGCATTCGAGCTTGCGAGATCAGCCGCAATGAAAGGCAGGGCAGGCGCATGGCCCACGGCGGCGAGGATGCGCGCCCAGGCCGAGCGCTGACCGGCATCACGTGCACCCTTGAATTCGGCAAGAAGGAGTTCGCCGACCTGGTCCCCCGAAGATGCCCGGCGACAGGCACTAACCAGGGCGCTGAAGGCCGCGGCTTGGGGCTTGTCCGCGTACGTCTTGTAACAGGCGATGAGAAAGGGAACATCGGCCGGACCCACGAGCGGACGCAGCCCCTCCAGGGCCGCGAGTTGAACGGCCGGTTCCGTGCTGTTGGCTTGCGCCAGAAGGGGCTGCCTGGCAGACGGAGAACGGCGCCGGCCGAGCAGTTCGATGAGCGCCAGTCGCCCTTCGCGCTTCTGCGAGTCCATCAGGGCGTGCGCCAGGACGCGGTCCACCCCATCGCCGCCCATGGACACCAAGGCATCTTTCACATCGGATTCGGGGAGGAAGCCTAACAAGCCACGGGCCGCCTCGGCACCGCCTAGGGAAGCCAAGCTGTCGAGCAATGCCTGCCTCAATCCAGGCTCGGCACCGTCGAGATGACGCAACAACACGGAGATGGTTTTCTCATTGGCACAGTCCCGCAGCGCCGCGGCAATCAACTCTTGCAATGGTCCATGGGCCCGCGCGAGTTCACCATGCAGGGCATCGGCAAGCGCCGCTGTCGGGCGATCCCGGATGGTGAGAAGAGCCGCATTGCGAATCCCCGCATCGGTGGCACGGAGCTTTTCCACGAAGAGGTCAGGCGTCCCCGCACTCAGAAGGAGCTTTCGAGTCGCGGCCACCCGATACTTGGGTGGACCATGGGACAGGACCGCCTGGCAGAGGATTCGCTCCCGCTTGAGATCGCCTTCCCGGTGAAAGTGTTCGGCACTGAGAAGGCACGCCGTGGCCGCGGCCTCCTTCCTCGCGGACTCCGCCCCCTTCTCCAGGTGGTTCAGAATCACCGCCATGGCCTCATCGGTCGCCAGTCTTCCCAGGGCGTGGAAGGCGGCAACGGCCACCGGCTCGTCCTCATGGCTCGATAGAGTCGCCAGTGCGTCGAGAGCCCCAGTCACTCGACGCGCCCCCAAGGACTGGATAACGCCAATCCGCGCCGCTCCCTCGGTGGAAGCCAGGGCCTCTTGCAGGACCAGTTCGGCCGAACGCCCGGGAATGCGTTCCAGGGCCATCCTAGCATAGGTGTTGAGCACGGGATCTGGTAACCGTTCTGCCAGAGCGGAAACGGCCTCCTCGGAACCCGCTTCTCCCAGACGCTGACAGGCCCGCGCCTTTTGCTCCAACGTCGAGCCATCGTTCTCGAGGACCCGGAGCCACTCCGTCGGGGATTCGGCGAGGGTGAAGGTCGTCGTCGTGACCAGCCAGAGAAGGCAGGCCGTCCATTGGTGAGTGATCGATCTCATGGGATTCATGCGGAGAAAGCAATGGAAGTTAGACATACAGCGACCAGGGCGCACGCGTGGCGCGGTGGATGCGGCGGTTGGCCTCATCGTCGTCGACAAAGCGCTCCTCCACGGGATCGAAGGTGAGCTTGCGGCCAAGTTCCCACGAGAGTTCGGCGGCAAAGCAGGCGATGTGCGAACGGCGCATGACCCACTGGTGACACACCGGCCGGGCCCGCGTCTTCACACAATCAAAAAAGTTCCTCCCATGCCCCTTGGCGCTCGTCCCGGGTTTGGCAAACTGGCGTTGCAGGCTCCTAGCAGCTTTTCCCGTGAGAACGATCTCTCCGTTGTCACCGGTTTCCACACTGCCATCATCACCCTCGTAGCGAATGGGACAGGTACCCGTCGAGGTCGTGTAGTGCGGGTCTCGATTGCCGAACGGTGTCGGCAGGAAATCGCAGATCAGCTTCGTGCCGTCCTCGTACATCGCCGTGATGCCGCGTTCGTCCGCCTCGTAGGTGATGGGCACGGTGTCATCCGAATCGTTAGCCCACTGACAGAGATCGAGCGTGTGCGCCCCCCAGTCGGGAAAATTGGCCGCCCCTTCAAAGTCATAATGCCCGCGCCAACGACCCGCGACGTACTGCCGATTGAACGGACGCCAAGGACTGGGACCTAACCAGCGGTCCCAATCGACCTCCTCCACCGCCGGTTCAGGTTCAGCCGGCAGCCACTCGTAGGTCCGGCTCGGCGTGTAGACCGAGGCATGCAAGGTATGGATATTGCCTAACTTGCCTTCGCGCGCCAGGGAGGCGGCGTATTGGAAATTGGCCAGGCTTCGGCGTTGCGTTCCCGCCTGGAAAACCCGTCCATAGCGATCGGCGGCATCACACAGGGCCTGGACCTCACCGATGGTCATGCCACAGGGTTTTTCGCTGTAGACGTCCTTTCCGGCCTTCATCGCGAGGATGGAAGCCAGGGCATGCCAATGATCTCCCGTGGCCACGATGACCGCATCAATGTCTTCGCGACCGTAGACCTCGAACATGTCGCGCACCATGGTGCAGTCACGATTTCCATAATGCTCGTCCACCATGGCCTTGACCGCCTCCCGGCGCGTGCGCTGCACGTCACAGATGGTGACGAAGTGCACGTCCTTTTCCGGGAGCATGACACTGAGGTCATAGCGCCCGCGCGGACCGATGCCCACGCCGGCAAAGACGATCCGGTTGCTCGGGGCCACATGCCCATCCCGGCCGAGAGCCCGGGCCGGCACGAAGTACGGAAGCGCCAAGGCGGCGCCCGCCATCTTCACGCCTTCTTTCAGGAACCGGCGTCGCGGTGTCGCCCGGTCCTGGGAAACCTGAGAAAATCGATGTTCGTCCATAGCGGCTCCAACCTAGGGAACCGCTCGACGGGTGTCGATCCTCGTTGTTGTGGAGGATGCTGTCCTCTCTCGCCTCTACTTGTTCGCCACCGCGGGAACCGGCTTCTCGAGATCGTCGATGCGGCCCTGGAGCGAATTGACAAACTCACGCAGCTTCATTTGCGCGAGCTGCTCGGATTCGAGGAGGCCGCGCAGCTTCGCGGTCTCCTCCTGCCAGGACGAATTTTCCTTGGTCAGAGTCGAAATGTGAACCGCCCGCTGACCCAACTCGTTCTCCAGCTTCTCCCCTTGGCGACGAAGGGAATGGACTTCGTCGCGCAGGTCGTCCATCTCGGCCAGCAGATCTCTCGCCGCGGTGAGTTCGCCCGTGGTCATGGCCACGCGGGTGTTGAGTTCGAGAATCTCATCGGTCTGTTCGGCCAGAAGCTCGGAAAAATCCTTCTGCGACTCGGCTTCCCGGGCAATGGATTGCCCCAAAGTCTTCTTCAGATCCTGCACCGCACCATGGAGCGCCTCGGTCTCGGCCGCCGCGCTGGGCTCGCTCACGGGTGTGTGGCTCTCGGTCGCCTGACGCAGAAGCGCTTTGAATTCCATCTGCTGGGATTCCAGGGACTGCCGCAGTTCTTCGTTCGTTCTCGTGAGTTCACCGATGCGCTTGGTCAGGGCATTCTCCTCGCTTTCCTCTTTCTCGGCGAGCTTGGAAAGGTGCCCATTGAGTTCTTCCACCGAACTCTGCAGTTGTGCGTTGCGTTGCAACAATTCGTCGCGCGCCGCCTCCAAGTTCTGGATCTGCGTATCCGACTCGCTCCCCTCGGCTTCCAGGGCGGCGATGCGCTCCTGCAGAGCGACGGTTGACTGGCTCTTGGCCCCGCTCTCGAGCTTCTCTGTCAGTTCGGCCACGGATTTTGCCAGGGCCTGCTTTTCAGAATCGAGGAGATCGCGCACCGCCACGGCTTCCTGAAGCTTCGAGGCCAGGTCATTGAGTTGACTCTGGGTGTTGTCATCGTCCTCCTTCTCCGCGGCCACCTCTTCCTCGCGAGCCTGCAGCTGGGCCTTCACTTCGGAGAGTTCCTTCTTCTGATCCTCCAGCGAGGCCGACAGCACCGCGTTGGTCTCCTTCAACTCATCGAGTTGCAGACGCAGATTGTTTTCCCGCTCCTCGGCGGCCTTCACCGTTTGATCGAGAGCCGTTTGCAGTTGAGCCACCTTGTCTCGCAGACCGGCGTTCTCATTGCCCAGCTCCTCGTTGGCCGCCTTGGCTTCGCCCAACTCCTTCATCACCTCAGACAATCTGCTGTCGAGCCCCTGAAGCTTGTCGCGTTCCTGCTGCAAGGTACTCGTCAGTTCGGCATTCTTCGACTCCAGACCATTGATGACCTTCTGCAGAGAGGCCTCCGTGTTCTTGTGATCCTCAATCGCCATGGCGAGGGAGCCGCGGAGTTCATCGATCGTCCGGCTCAAGCCGTTCTTCTCCGCCGTCAACTGCACCACGTTGGCCCGGGATTCCGCCAAGTTGTTCTCCAACCCATCGATCTCCTCACTGAGCATGGCCGTCTTCCCCTGCTCCTGGACCCAATTGTCGTGGAAGGTCTGCTTCTCAATGGTGAGTTCGGCCTTCTCCACCTGGAGTACATCGCGCTCGGCAACGACCTCCTTGCGCTTCGACTCGCTGCTCAAGAAGGCGGTGAGGGCACTGAGGAAGAGGAACAAGGCCGCCCATTTGAGGAAACCGCCACCGCCGGCAGCCGGCTTGGTCGCCTCCGGATAGGTGGGAAAGGTAGTCAAACTGCCACTTGAAGCCGAGCCGGGAGCAGCATCTGCGGCGGGCGGGTTTTCACTGGATGAAGATGAAACAAGCTTCACAGCGTGACTCGCAGGCGACTGCTGAGTCCAGATGGAAAAGCCGTTTCCTGGCAGTTGGATAGACGATGAAGAAGTCATGTGCTTGGCACCTTTGCTGGTGAGGTCTAGCGGTGGCGTTGAGGTCGATGTGGTTGTCGTTGTCGTTGATTGCGATGCAGGAAGAAGATCTGCGGGACTCTTGACGTCGCTGAGCGATTCCTCGCCCGCGTTCGTGTCCGTGGCAGACTCGATCAAGGGAGCCTCCCGCTCTGTTCTGCGAAATCCAAGGGGCTCACTCCGTGGGGACCGCGAAGGAGGCAGCACCCGGCGATGGGGAAGCGAGAAGCCCCGGCAATAGGCCGTGGGACCTTCAGCCGGAAGAGGCGCCAACAAACCCGCGATTCGACGGGTCCAAATGGAAAAACCAAGTCCCGGAAGCGATAGGGCGCGGATTCCCCGAGCGACCGAGGCAGGGACCTGCGGCGGCTTGTTAGGGGAATCGGAGTTCTGAGCCATTTCAGGGGATGCGATCAGGCGTTTTTAATATATCACACCTATCAAGGATAGCCGAAAATAAACAAATCTTAATGAATTTCTCAAGTCTGCCTCTTTCATTTGGGAACGCAAGCGAAATGTGCAAGGGCTCCCGGGAGTGGAATCCACCTTCGGCCCCCCTCATTCATCCCCCCAACCGCTTGCCCATCAAGACTTTCTGGCCATGAGAGATCCTGTGATGGCGATCACTAAGTTGGCCGCCAGGCCGCAAATACCCGGCGGTACGGCGACAAAAAACGGATGAGCCGACCCTCTGAGGACCACGGCGAGGACGGTACCGGTGATCATTCCTGCAAATACGGGGCCCGCCTGAAGCCGTTTCCAATGAATCCCAATCAGCAAGGCGGGAGCCACCTGACAAAGCAATTCCAGCTTCAGTTTGATCAGGGCCCAGATGGATTTGCTGTCCTTCAGCCAGATGGCCAAGGCCACCGCCACCGCCATGACACCGAGCGAGGTGAGTTTACCCAAGACGTTCAATTTCCTCTGGCTCAACTGCGGCGCGAACTTGGGGTAGACGTCCTTGGCCAGGAGGGAAGCGATGGCAAGAAGCGACGAATCAACAGTGGACATGGTCGCCGCCAGAATCGCACTGATGCAGACCACGATAATCCAGCGCATCGCCGGCACCTGCTCCACAATCACCGCCAGCCAACGAAGCGTGACTTCGTCACTCTGGCTCTTTCCGCCGCTGGCGAGTTCGGGAAACTGGGACACTCCCATGATCCCGAGAATGATCATGAGGAACGTGGTAAACAACGGCATGAACACCATGAACTGCAAGGTTCGCCGCAACGTGAGGGCACTCTTCGCCGCATAGATTCGCTGGATGGCGTGCGGGTACATGGAGATGCCGACACCGACTAACAAAATGGTGCTCAGCCACTTCACTTTCTCCCCTGCGGTGGGCACCTGGAGAAGTTCAGGCCGCGTCTCCCGTATCGATTCCGCCGCTCCGGTGAGACCGCCAAAGGACACCTGGGTCACGATGAAAATGGTGAGGACACCGAAGAGGAGGAGCACTCCTTGCAGGACATCCGTCCAGGCGACCGAACGCAAACCACCCAGGAGTTCGTAGGCCAGCATGACGAATGCCAGGATAATCACCCCGGGAGCATAACTACCCGCAATCCCCGTCACCGTCTCCGCCAACAACCCTAGCGCTTTTAGATTTGTGAGAATGTAATTACCCAAGGCCACGATTCCCAAAAGGGTGGCGAGGAGCGTTAGGGGGACCGATTGAAAACGGTCCTGGAAGTAGTCCCCCACGGTGACGTAGCCTCGCCGATGCGCCAACCGGTGCAAGCGCGGAGCATAAATCAAATAGAAGCCGATGATCGACATCATGAAGGTCACGGCGACGAGAAACTGATATCCCTGCCGGTAGGCGCTGCCGACGAAGCCCAACATCGTGTTCCCGCTGTACTGGGTCGCGTAAAGCGTGAGGAGAAGGACCATAAGCCCCAGGCCTCGCCCCCCGAGATAGAAATCAGCCAGAGAATCTTCCCTCTTCGCACGGTGCCCCACCCACCCCACAGGATTTACATTGATCTGTGCATAAGGCTCTTGTGAGACCAATCCTCGAGTACGCTTCCCCTACATAGTGCCCTTACCTAGTTAAGAATATTGTTCTCTTAGAGAAAGTT
>JANQJH010000213.1 GCA_028281705.1 Verrucomicrobiales bacterium | reverse complement strand
CACGGAGCGTCACGTGGGTGGCATCCACCTGGACGACAGACGCCTTGACGGTGCGCCCGCCAGTGTCTGTGAAAACGCGTTCCTCGGCCAAGAGATCGCTGCTGCCCACAAGCCAGTGGAGGAGGAGGACGAGCGTGAGGAGCTTGAGGATGATTGGAGGTGCGTGAGACTTCATTCGGGGGAAACGGGTTGCCGGCAGGAGCAACACTAAAGGCCGCTGGCCCCGTCCATCAAGGCTTCGGCCATCAGGAAGCGAGACAAGACCAATCGACTCAACTGCCGTAACCAATGACGCAAACGACACTCTCCCTGCCCACTAGCGTGGAACTCGCGCCGAACTCTCGGGGGCTCTCGCTCTCGACCGCCTCGGACGAGCACCTGGAGGATCTCATGCGCGGGATCCTCGTCATTCACGAGATGACCCCACGGATGTTTGGCGATCTGCTGCTGGAGGTCGAGGACGGGCTCGCGAAGTCCGATGATGAGGCCACGGTCCGCAGGTATTTCATGCTTTGCGACAATATTGGTTTAAATAATGGGCTCTCTATTCAACACAAATCAGATCAATCTTCATCAATGAATATCTCTTCAACTGGCAACTCAAATAGTCGGGATATCCTCAACGCAAGCTGCAAGCTTGGATTATATTTGCCGGTCTCAATAGCATTGATAGTCTGACGGGATACGTTCAACTTTTCGCCTAATAAGCTCTGAGTCCATTGCTTGGTCGATCTCAGTTCACGGAGGCGATTTTTCATTTGAATCTCATGTTTGCAGTCCTGGTTCCGACGATGTGCAGAAAAATCATGGAAGCGAAGTAACCCTCCCACGTAAAGATGTAGGGGTTCAGGACCCTTGCAGAACTAAGTAAGCTTATGGCCATTGCCAAGAAAACCGTTCCAATAGCCGCAATAACCCAAGCCTCGAGCTGAATCTGCTGCTGAAACTCATCAAGTCTCCGGATCCAGGAGATAGTTACGCGGAGGTGCAAAATGCTCGGTAACAATGGCGCAAGGGCAATCGAGACTCGCGTGGCAACACTCAGGTCTGTCAGAGATAAAACCCATCGCGCCATGATGGCTGAGCCTACTGCCGCGATCGACCACCGATTCAAGATCACAGCTTCAATAAACGGCATTTTCATCGAGTCTGGAAAATTGTTGTTCATGCCGACGTGTAAAGCTACCTTGACATAAAGTCAAGCAGGCTTTACACTTTTTTGCATGGAAATTTTGGGATCACCTGAAAAATGGGCTCGAACCGGACGGTTGCTAGCCATTGCGTTGTCGATTCCGCAAATTGGAAACCTCTCCGGCACTGAATCATCGTCGCCCAAAATGCCGACTGCTCGAAAGATCTTCAGCCAGCATCGCTCATCTACTTTTGGGGCCAAAGACGGAGATAGAAAGCACGTTACGATGCGAGGCAAGGTCCACCTTGTAGGGAGAACTGCCGACGGAGATCTTGTCACAGATCCGATCTCGGCTCGGGTATTATAGTGTGGTGCAAGAACCAGCCAATCATTCCCTCAGAGAGACGGTCACCGTGAACGACGCTGATTTGTTGGCACGATTTGCGACTGAGCACTGCGAGGCTTCGTTTGCTGCACTCGTGCGACGACATACGCCCCTGGTCTTGGGCTGTGCTTCCCGGCTTCTGCGAGGGGACCATCAGCTGGCGAAGGACGTGGCGCAGGTGGTGTTCTCGATCTTGGCGAGGAAGGCAAAGCGATTGCGCAATCACCCGAGCATCTCGGGATGGTTGTATAAGGCGACCTACCAACAGGCGTCCCGAGTCGCTGCTAAGGAATCGCGTCGATCTCGAAGAGAGCAAACCTACGCGGCGGAATCTAGCCATGGGCACACTGGTTCGCAGGCCGATCGCCCGCTAGTTCACGAACAGCTTGACCATGCTCTTACCGAACTTCGTCCGAGCGACCGTGAGATTCTTCTGTGGCGATTCTTCGAAGACCGTAGTTACGAGGAGATCGCGGCGAATCTGGCCATCAGCGAGGTAGCGGCCCGCAAGCGGACGTCGCGCGCTCTGGCACAATTGGGGAACAACCTGCGCAATCGGGGGTTGGCGATAGCACCTTCGGCGGCCCTATTGCTCGTCGTCGCAACGCAGGAAAATGTCGCTCGCGCGGCCGCAGGCCTTGCCCCAGTGGCGATCCAATCAAACCAATCTATCTCAACGCTAGCCAAGACACTTATCATTATGGAAGGTAGCAGACTCAAAGGAGGAGTGCTTGTCGCTCTGATTGCCCTCATCCCATTGACCTTGCAGTGGCGCGAGAATCAGCAGCTGCGCGCGGCTCTGAATACGCAATCATCGAAGATCCCGTCATTCCCCCAATCTCAAAGCCGATCCGATCCGACATCCGATGTTGTCGACCTTCGCCGAGCTCTTGCTAAAGCTCTCGAAGAGCGCCAGTTGGCGGAGGCGAGGTTGGAGGCGCTAGAGGACACATTGGGCCCACTGAGAGAAGAGGTGCTGGTTTCGTACGGGCGGATTGAAGAAATTGGTCAGAGCTTTGGTGGCATCCTCGAGACCTCAGTCGAGGCTAGACGTCTTTTATCCAAGCCGGAGAACGAACTTACTTCCGAAGAAGCGTTGGCTCGAGCGGACTATCTCCACCAACACACTGAACTGATGGGCGTCCTGCCAGAGATCTCCCGCATGCAGGAAACTCCGGAGGAATTCGCCCGCCTGATGCAGACCGCGCTTCAGCATGCTGCGAATTTGGACGGAAACGCAGTTGCCGGTTTGGAGGACTTTATTCTCCGGCGGTCCCAAGAAAAGCTGAAGGAAGGCTTGATTCCCAATCTTCGACCCGAGGACAATCAGGACGATTGGGACCAGAGGAGGAGGGCTTTTAATGAGGAGACTGTCTCCGGTTTGCTTGAGCGGCTCCCAGAGTCTGCCAGCGCGACAATGCATTTGCTCGATGCCTTTGAGATCATCGACTTGAGATCTCCACGATAGTTTAGCCCTTTCCGCGATTCCGAGATCATGAGCAAGGGGCGCGAGCTGTTCCACGACATTCGGGCTCGGTTCGCGGAGCGCCTGGAGAAGATCATCGAGGACCTCGCCGCATGAACGAGACCCATCCCGGAGTTCTTTCGTGACGTGCTCGTAGAGCTGCGTTGAGCGCTTCGAAAAAAAAAATCGAAAAAAAATGTCTGGTTCCCTCGGTATCGCTAGGACTCTGGAGGCGGATGGCTATGGATTCCGATTGTCAGCTTCTGTCGTTGTTCGCCCAGGGGGATCAACGTGCTTTCACTCAACTCGTGGAGCGGCACAGTGCCTTGGTTCACCGGACTGCCTATCGGATCACCCAACGCCATACCCTGGCAGAGGAAGCCACCCAGCTGACTTTCTCTGTCCTTGCGCAGCACGCACTTAAGAATCGTTCACTGCCGCAAACCCTCGAGGGGTGGCTTCACAAAACGGCCTCCTTTACGGCCATGCGCGCGCTTGACAAGGAGGTCCGCCACCAACAGAAGCTCCGGCACTACCGGCACCATCATCCTGGACCTGCAGAGGAAGCAGGCCATACAGAACTCCTCCCGGAGTTGGACCGTGCGTTGCTCCGGCTTGGGACAAGGGACCGCGAGATCATTGTCCTCCGCTTTCTGAAGGGATACTCAATTCCTGAAATTGCGCGCCGGTTGGATGGCACCGAGGCCGCCATCCAGAAGCGCGCGCACCGCGCCATGGGAAAACTGCGGCAATGGTTGGCAAGCAAGTCCACCGGATTATCAGCAGCGGCCCTCCTTGCCCTGCTTGAATCCGAAGGTCGAGCCGCCATTCCGGAAATCGCCGCACTGGATATGGCCGAGGCTGCTCTGTCTCAGTCCGCCAAGCTGCCACCCCTTACCGTTCACCAAACCATACAAAACCTAAGAAACATACCAACCATGATCCACGATCACAGAAAACCCATCCTAACGAGCGCTGCTTGCGCTACGCTCGTCGGCATCATCGTCCTAACCTACGGACAGGCAGAAGAATTCACGCTGACACGCGTTGAAAACGTGCTCTTCAATGGCGGGAGTGAATCCCTCTTCGCTGGGGCCGAATCCGGTCCGCCAAAATCACCCATTCAATACACGCTCCAGGGAGGAATTGAACCGCTCTTTCCAGGGTCCGAGTCAGAAGCCACCGATGCGTCTGCTTTTGGATCAGTCTTTTACGCAAGAACGCCCAATATATTGCCGTATTTGCAAACGTCACAGACACAAGTCTCGCTGACGACATTTGGGTCAAACAACGGCGTGCCTCACGCGATTACAGATTCGGGATGGATTTCCGGTCGGGCGAAAGCGCCGATTATCGGTGCCATTTGGAATGGGAGTACGGGGGGAGGATGGGTCTATCCCGGCACCAATTTTCTTTATGCCATCGCTGAGCAAGGTGGGGCGATTACGGCTGTAGGGAAGTCGAGTACGGGCAAACTGGTGAAAGTCACCACCACGACAACCAGTCCCCACGCCTTCACACCAACTGAGTATCCTTATTCAGGTGAACTTCTGGGCGTTGACCCGAGTGGAATGTATCTTGGTGGTGGAGTTGCCCAAGTTGGAGGAGGGTACAAAGCGGTCCTGATTGATGATGCCGACAATCTGATACAGCTTCCCTCCCTTGATTCCGTCATTCCGTGGGACTTTGTTTACGATGTCATTCTTGTCGAAGGTCAGCCTATTGCGGTTGGGCAGGCCAACGATGCTGTGAATCAGGCCCATGCAGTGATCTGGTTTGAGGGCATGAAAGCCATGCGCCTGACGGATTTCGTAAAGCTGGCCTTTGATCCTGCCCCAGGCTCAGACTTAATGGATTCCTCGTTTAAGCCGTCCCGTGCGGCCTCGATTGAGAAAAGCCCGAACGGCTGGGTGATTTGTGGAGAAGGTCGCCACGCAACAACTGGCTTGCGGGACGGCTGGATTCTGGAATTGCCCAGACTGGTGAAGTCGGTGTCCCCTTGAAAGGACTGACCAGCAGCCAAAAAAAAATCCTTCGGCGAGTGAAGTTCTCGCCGAAGGATTTCGCCAAACGAATCGAATGATCCCTTACTGCGTGCTCACGCGGTAGTAACCGCCCGGCAGCTCGGTGTGGGATACGTCAGGATCGATGAAGCTGGCCGTGCCGTCCTGCCCGTCCGGGGTCATGATGGCGGTGCCAATGGTCTCCCAGTTGATCAAGTCCGTGGAGTAATGGACGCTGTACTCCTTGCCGCCAACGGCTGACCAGGAGACTTCGATGCCGTTCTCGGCGCTGATGGTCTCCGTGATGCGGAAGTAATCGGAGGGATCGCTGGGATCCGTTCCCGCAATGGCCTCATCCGCGTCGGAGACGCCGTCGCCGTCGGAATCGCCGTCACCGACGGGCGGTTCGGCACCTTTGAGGTCGAGCGGGCTCGTCCCGTTGGCCAGGGCGACGACTTCCTCGCTGGTCAAGGTCCGGCTCCACACGGAGACGTCGTCAACCAGACCGGTGAACCAATGTGAGGAACCCGCCCGGCGGATGCCGCCGATGGACGTCGTGTTGATGTCGTCCACACCAAAACCGCCCACATTCCATCCGCCGTCGCGGGTGTCGGCCTGTCCGTCGACGTAGAGCGTGCCGGTGCCGCCGCCC
>JANQJH010000170.1 GCA_028281705.1 Verrucomicrobiales bacterium | reverse complement strand
TCTCCGAGAGCACCGCCCTGGCCTCGTCGTTCTTCCCCCGCTCGAGAGAACTCATGGCCAGTTGGGTGAGATACTCCGGCTTGCCCCCGGGATCGAGTTCCATCAGATCGCGCAGGGTTCTTTCGTAATGATAGTAGTCATTGCACATCACATAGATCCGCGCTTTTTCCTCGAGGACCTGCACGTCGCTTCCCCCGGATTGCTTGAGGAACTCTTGAATGATCTCCGTGGCGGAAACCGGATCGCCAACCTTGGTGTAGAGGCGCACCAGAAGTCCGCTATCGCGCTTGTCCGCCTTGCCCTCGATGAGTTTCTCTTCCAGTTCGATGGCGATATCGGCCAACTTGCCCAGGCGCGAGGCCGTCGCCATGAGGCGATCCTCAACATAGCGCCGCCGGCCCGGCGAATCCACTCTCAACCACACATTGCGCCAATAATCGTAGGCCTTGTCTTCATTGCCAATCTCGGAATAGAGCCAGGCGAGCCGCATCTCGAGATCGGCCGAGAAGTTCTCCGCGCCTCTCGCCTCACGCAGCCGCTCCAAGACATCGGCCGCCTTGTCCTGCCGTCCGATCTGTTCCCAAGATTCCGCCAACTGCACCCGATCGGCCGAATCGGGCTCGGCCAATGCCTCCATGCGATCTAACACCGCCACCATGGCGTCGTCACGTCCACGCGCCCGGTGCATCTCGAAGAGAAACTGCAGGGCAGGCACCACGCGATCCGTGGAGGTGATGCAATGCTCGGCGTAGGCCACCGCGAGATCCTCCAGCCCGAGTTCCAGTGCCGTGCCCGCGCCGGCGAGCACATCATCCGTCCTCGCGGCCTCGCGATACCCGTTCCAAACCTGGCGTCCCTCTTCCTGATTGCCGGCCTCGAGGAAAAAGCGGCTCAGGCCCGCACGCCATTCCAAGCGATCCGGCTGCCCGGCGATGGCTTCGCGGTAGGCATCCACGAGCACTTCTTCTTTGCCCGTCTCGCGGCAGATCTCAAGCAGCTCCCGCCGCATCTCGACGGTGAATTTCTCCTGCTCACTCGCGGCTTCCTTAAACAATGCCAGAGCCTCATCAGCCTTGCCCAATTCACGCAATAGATCGATCCAGGTGAAACGCGTGTCCTCGTCGAGATTCTCTTCCTCGGCAAAGCGCCCCACCAAGACGTCGAGCTTCTTGTCCACCCGATAGGATTCTGACAGTATGGTCAACGCATAGCGCCGATCACGCCTCAGCTTGGCCTCTTGCAGAGCGCTCCAGGCAGCCTCCTGTGCCGTGGCGTGCTGCTTGGCTGCCATGGCCCACTCCGCCCGGCGGATTTCCTGCTTGAAACGGACGCTGGCCTCCTCGCCCGTCACCTTGTAGAGATCCATGGCATCCTTTGGCTTCCCCGCCAGCGCCAAGACCACGGCGGAACGGTTCTTGAAGGCCTCCTCTGCTGCTTCCTCGGCATACTTGGTCAGATCGTCGAGTTCGCCTTCCACTTTCCCTCCCGTCGATTTCAAGATGGCCAGGCGGAGCCGCACGTCTCCGTGCCAGGCCGATGCCTTCTCATCGTCCAGAATGCTCTTGTAGGCCTCGACGGCCTCCTTCTCCTTGCCGGACGCGTCTAGCAATTGCGCCACACGGTAAGCCGCCAAGGGCGAACTCGTTTCCTCCGCAAGGTTCTCAAAAAATTTCCGCGCCTCATCCAGGAGACCGTAGCGCCAGTGAAGTTTGGCTTTGAGCCAAAGGGCATTGATCGAGACGTCCTCTTTCAAATAGGCGAATACCGGCTCCAGAGCCTCCTCGTCTTGCAGGGCCTGCCGATAGACCGGCCAATCGTCCTCCTCACTCGGGCGCTCGGCCTGCAGCCAACCATCGATGCTCTCACGGAGTGTCGTGCTCAATGGAGACTCGTCCTCGATCGCAAATCCCGGGGACAAGAGAAACGTGAGGAAGAGAAAGAGGAGAAGGATCGCATTCATGAGCGTTCTCGATTGGGCCAACGACGATAAACCAGATCGGCAAGATAGCATAGCAGCGCCAGGAGCAAGCACAGGCTCCACAGCCGCAAGACGCGAAGCGAGTGCGGCCCACCGCCCATCACGGGAAGAAAGCCGCCCCGTTCATCAAAACTCTGAAATGATCCTCCCGCGGCCTCGGCCAATGCCTGCAGGTTCACTCCCTCTTCCGGGTCCATCCGCGGCTCGGGTGTCACGTCATCCTCGGCATTGGAAACGAAGGGACGCCGGGGCGCCTCCGCCGGCACCGCAGCATCCGCACCGCCCCATCCCCAAAATCGCCCCTCTTCTTCCGGATCCACCGTGAGCCGTGCGCTGAAGACGTCGGGCGCGCGCCGCTGCAAGATCACGCTTCCCGCGCCCTCCCACGCCACCCGGGGCACGATCTCCTCCGCAACCAGCTTGCGCGCCCGCACCGTCACCGAGGTCCCCCGTCGCTCAGCGGAAAAAGCAAAGGGCTGCCGCTCCTCGCGCGCCGTCCGCGCCAGCACGCGCGCCAGCCAGGGACCGTAACCCTCCCATTCCATCCAGGACCCCGTTCCCTTGCCCGCTGGTTCCGTCGTCAATGCCGTCACCCGGCCCAGCCCAAGCTTCCACGTGGCCAAGACGGGATGCCGGTTGGCCGTCGTTTCTAACAAGACCTCGGCTCCCTCGCGCGGTCGCGTCTCCACATAGCCATTCAATGCCGGGACCTCCGCCGGACTGACCTCGCCCCACCAACCACGTCCTCCGCGCCCCGTCACCCGATGCACTCCCGGGCGATACGCTGGGATCTTCGATGTCGACGGTTGCTTCAAGAGAATCTCGGGGATGCTAAAGCGATTGGATGCGCTATAGAAATGACCTTTCCCCCAGTTGGCGATGTTCACAAGAAACTCACTGTGGGCGTCCCCGCCGACGAGGACAGTGGAAACGTTCATTCCCTTTCCTGCCATTTTCCTTAGCAAGGGTTCAAACTCGCCCGCCTCCACGCCGCCATCAGTGAGTACCAAGACGTGTTTGTAGCGCGTCTCCACATTCTGCATCGCGTAATAAGCCTCTTCAATGGCCGGCATGATCACGGTACCGCCTCCGGCATCCAAACGATTGAGCGCCCGCTGAATATCGATGGCATTGGCCGCCGACTGAATGGGCGCCGCCCATTGTTTCGTCCCGTAGAACTCGACGATACCGACCTTGTCATGCGGAAGCAGGCGGCGGATCGCCAGACGAGCCACCTCCTTGGCTAACTGCACGCGTTCGCCTCCCATCGAGCCGGAGGTATCGATGATCACCGCCAGAGTCGTGCTCGGATCGCGTTTTTCCTCCTTCTGCATGAACTCCACCGGCAAGGCTTTGGCCATGGGCGTCTCATCGTACCCACCGGGCCCAAAGGCCGCCATGCCGCCCGACATGACCAGACCCAATCCGCGATCTTCCACCTGGGTCAGCAGTCTCTCCTGATCCGCCGGCGAAAGCCGCGGCGCCGGCAGATCGTCTAGCATGACCAAATCGTAGCCCTCCAATCCTGGCAAAGCGCCCGTGGACGCCACCAGAGTCATTCCTTCGCCTAACAAGCGTTGCAGGCGCTGCTCCCCCTCCTGCACGCGCTCGCTCAGGTAGAGTACGCGTAGCGGTTGTTCCACGGCAAAGGTACGCTGCAAGACCTCATCGCCGGCACGCAATGCCAGTTGGACAAAGCCCGCCCGCGGCGGCTCGATCTCCAGCGGCACTCGCAGCCGGTCCGCCGCTTCAGCCGAGCGATGGGAGGCCAGCACGGCCTGCGATTCGACATCCACCAGCTGAATCTCCACATCCGGCGGTACCGAGAGGAGTTCGGCCCAAATTTCGACCGCCTGACCCACGCGCAGGGGTTGCGCTTCTGCCAGGCTCAAGAGCTTCAATCTTCCATCCTCCTCGCGAGGGAGCGCCAGCGTGTGCAGCGGTATCCCACGTTCCTGAAGTTGCCGGACCGCCTGCCCCCAGTGCGGATCGGTCGAGGCCCCCGAGGAAACCACCGTGACCGCCCCTCGACTCCCCAATGGGATACGCGCCACGGCCTCCTCCAGCGCCTCGGAGAAGGATCCTTCGATCACCACGGAGGACACTTCCTGACCACTAGCGGCTTCATCCATTTGCGTCTCAATCCACGAAGCCGCCACCGGCTCATGCACATAGACGAGGTAGCCACGCTCCTCGTCCTGGCGAAGCCAGGCAGGGCGAGCCAGCGCGAGAACGAGCAGCGTGATGGTCAAACTGCGGAGCAACGCATGCCGCCAATCCCGGCGGCCGACAAACCACGGAAAGACTGCCGCCACCAGGAGCACGAGGAATCCAGGCTGAAGAGACGTCATGGGACCCGTCCTTTCTGAAAGAGCACCCATTCCAAACCTAACAAAACGAGGACAATCAAGATGAGCCAAGTCATCCAAGGCTGTCCGCCCACGGCGCTCGCAAGCGTCTCCAACCGGGGAATCTCCGCCGTCCCTTCCTCCGCCACCGGCAGGGGATCCTCCGCCAGTGAGGCGATCCTCTCCATACCGTCACCATCGCGGTAAGCCCCCACCCGCGGCGGCGCATACACCGATTCCGCCGCCGTCAGCAACGGATGCGCCTCCCCAACACTGACATAGGGATCCACCGGCTCGACCTCGGCCAGCCAGCGAATGGCTTGCGCCACAAAGAGGGGAAAGGCCGCCGATTTGGTTAGGTTGAACTCCCCCGTCAAGAGTTCCTCCCAGAGACGCACACTTCGCGTTTCACCCTGCTGAACGGAAAGACGAATGATCCGGCCACTCGCCTGCGCCAGGCCCGTCGCATCGATCTGATTCATCCCCAATCGGACAAACAGATCATCCGCCTCCCCGGCGCCGGCATCGCTCTTGACGACGAAGACAAAGGCGTCCCCCTCTTCCTCCGAGGAGGTCCATTGCAAACTCGGCACGCCTTCAAGCCCCGTCCCGATCGCCACCGCCGGCCCGATTTCCACCACTTGGAGAGCGGGATCACCCGCCACCAGCTGACGCAACACGGCCGGCGCGTCCTCACTCAATCCCACACGAATGCGCTCCCGAAATGGCAGCTGGATCGACGCCGAATCGTCCACTGACAGGGCGTCATTCCCTAACAAACGCACGCTGAACGCCTCTCCCCTGGCCGGCACGCCGCGCAAGAGCCACTCGCCCGGATCCAGTGCCATCGCTTCTCCGGCATAGGGTTGATCTCCCAGGTGAAAGGAGAAATTCGCTTCCGCGATCGAAGTTCGAAAATAGAGATCGACCGCCTCGAAATCCGCATTGGATTCCGTCATCCCAAGGGCACGAATCCCCTGGTTGACGTCTTTGCCCGGCTCCGGCGGCACCGCCGCCCGATGGAGAGCCATCGAGTCCGGCAGGATATCCCTCACCGCCTGATCAATCGTTCCGTCGCCATACAAAACCAGATCCACCTCGCGATCATCCTGCAATTCCCGAGCCAAGGTGAGGCACGCTCTCTCCAAACCACGCGAGGTGGCCTCAGGGCGCAGGCCTTCCAGTCGAGCCTCCAACAGAATCGATTCCTCCCCGCGATCCAAGAGCAATCTGGTGTCCCCCCCGCACCAAAAAACGCGCCGTTGCGCCGTGGGAAATCGCACCACGTCCCGCTTGAGCAAGGCGAGCGTGTCCTCAAATCGGGATCCCAGGGCCATCCCCGCCGAGCCATCGACTAACAAGACGGACTCGCGGTCAGAATCGCCGGTCGATCGCGGCTCCGCCCAGGCCAGCCAGATCAAGCCCGCGATGGCCAACACCAGGAGGTAGGACCAGGGATGACGAAATCGCTTGAAAAGCACGCGCGCCCGCGATTCCTCGATGGCTTCACTCCAGAATAGTGTCGTCACCACATCGATGCGTCGATGCCGCACGCGAAGGCATTGCAGGGCAAACAGCACCGAGGCCAATCCGATCAACCCCAACCAGAACACCAGTGGACTAACTTGAGCCAAACTCATCGGACGGCGTAGCTCCCGCTCTGAAAAAGGTTCACCAACTGAGCCGTGATCGGCTGTTCCACGTCGATCTGCAGCATGCCCGCACCGCGCTCCCTGACAAAATTCGTCAAGCTCGCCTGGAAGCGATCGTAACTCTGCACGTAGCGGTCGCGCACTCGCTGCGTCACACTCACGTCTTCAGCCAGACCGGTCTCACAATCCACCAAACGGACGTCACCCGCCAACTCGGGTTCGCGATCGGAAGCCTTGACTAACTGCACCAAAAGAAGGCGATGCCTCAAGGTCTTCAAGGCCTCGACCACCGCCGGAGCGCCCTGCGGATCAAAGAAATCGGAGACAATGACGACCAGTCCGCGCCGCAAGTTCAACCGCTGCAAATGCCGCATGGCCTTTCCAAAATTGGTCACCCCTCCGGGCTTCAACGAAGCCAGACGATCGGCCAGGAGCATGATCTTGTTCGCCCCGGATTGCGGGCGCCACGCCGTTGTCCCCTCATCACTGAATGAAAACACGCCCACCGTGTCGTGATGGTTGAGACTGATCGAGGCCAGGGCCAAGGTCGTGCGCAGGCAGGAGATGATCCTCGGCGGATCCTCGAGAAAGAGCGACCGCGAGACGTCGGGCATGAGGTAGAGCGGCAAGTCCTCCAGCTCTTCGTAAAGCCGAAGAAAGACCTTTCCCAGGCGCTGATAAATATTCCAGTCGATCGAACGGAAATCGTCTCCCGGCGAATAGGGGCGGAAGTCCTTGAAATCGATCCCGCCCCCGGAATCGACGGACCGCTGCTCCGCGAAGCGCCCGCCCGCGGGAACCCGGCGGGCGACGATGCGCAAATGCCTCAGCGAATCGAGAAAAGCCGGATCGAAGATCTGAGACTTTGTCAGAGCCATGGGGAAGCGTTCCAATCAGGTAGCGATTCAGGCGTAGAGCTGGGGAACCGGCACCTGTTCGAGAACCGCGGCGACCACCTGATCCGACGTCATGCCCTCGGCCTGCCCGTGAAAGTTGATCATCACCCGGTGCCGCAAGGCCGCAGCCGCCACGGCCTTGATATCGTCGCAACTCACGGCAAAGCGTTCGTTCAGCAGCGCCTGCACCTTGCCCGCCAGGAGCAAGCTCTGCGCCCCGCGGGGGCTGGAGCCCATGGAGACGTAGTCATTCACCATCTGGGGAGCAAAGTCGCTCTGCGGCTGGGTCCCCATGACCAAATGGACGGCATAGGTCTGCACATGATCGGGGACGGGCACGGCACGCACCGTTTCCCGCAGCCTGACAATGTCCTCTCCACCGGAGACGTGCTCGATCACCACCTCCTCCGATGAAGTCGTCCGATTGAGGATCTCGTGGTACTCCATTTCCTTGGGATAACCGACGAGCAGCTTGAAGAGAAAGCGGTCTAACTGGGCTTCCGGCAAGGGATAGGTCCCCTCCTGCTCTACGGGGTTCTGCGTCGCCATGACACAATAGGGCTCTTCCAAGGCAATGGTCCGATTGCCCACCGTAACCTGCTTTTCCTGCATCGCTTCCAGGAGTGCCGACTGGGTTTTCGGCGTGGCCCGATTGATCTCATCAGCCAGGACCAGATTGGCAATGAGAGGACCCTCACGAAACTCCACCTCATGCCCGCCCCCTTCCGTTTCCACGAGGACGGACGTTCCCTGGATATCCGCCGGCATCATGTCCGGGGTGAACTGGATCCGCGAAAACCGCAGATGAACCGCCTCACCTAGCGATCGCACCAACATCGTCTTACCCAGGCCGGGCACACCTTCAAGGAGCACATGCCCGCCGGCAAACAAGGCCGTGAGAACGCCTTCGATGACCTCCTCCTGGCCGACCATCATCCGGCCGACCTCATTCTTGATCTTGTGATAGACCTCGCGAAAGGCTTCCGCCTGAGCCTCGGCCACCGCGGGGCCCTTGTTGTTATTCTCTGTCATAAATCAATTCTCATTCACACGCTGTCACATTTACGAATCCGCACCGCCCCAGTCACGATCAAAGAACTCCCGGACAAGCCTTTTCATTGGAGGCCTCAAGGCGCGTTGAGGAACCGTGCCATAGGGAACCTCTCGGGCCCCGCGGTCTTCCGCCGGCACTGGATCCGAACGCTCCGCCTTGGGCTGGATGCGCTCCTGCGTGATCTTCACCCGCCCCGGATTCACCTGTCCCTTGACGTGATCGGGCACGGGTACACCGAGGACCAGGGAGGCCACCCCCCGGGATTTCTTGCGCTGACCTGGCCCTCCCCGCCCGTTGGCGTCCGGGTTGGCGCGATTGCCAAATCCGATGCTGAGATCCCGATTCACCGGCGGACGCCGATCCCGCAGATTGGGCTGCAAACCGCCTCGCGCTTCGGATTCCGTCTCTTCGTCGTCAACCTCATCTTCCTGTTCCAATTCCTGGTCCTCCGTCTCTTCCACCCGATCCTTACTCGACCACTCCGTGGAAGCGGGGTTCCGGCTCGAGCCACTGGAACTCCCCCTCCCGCTGGTGGCTCCCGAACGGTCCTTGACCTTCTTCTGCGGCTGGGCCGACGGCTTCTCCTTGGCGGGCTTTTTCTCTGATTTCTTCTTCGGCTTCTGTTGCTCGGCTGGTTTCGACGCCGGCGACTGATTGCCCGGAGCTCCCTGGGAACGATCCGAGCGCCCGGACGACTTGGCATCGGAGTGCTGCCCGCCCTCGGTCATTCCCTCCGTCTCCTTCACTTCGTCATCCTCCACCATTTTCTCCGTGGGATTGGGCTCCGACACCGTGGGAGCAACCCCTTGAGGCGGCCGCTGAGGAGTCTTCGCCGCCGCCGGCCGTTGAATGGACTCTTCCTTGGGAAGCGCGGTCTCATCCTGGGGCTTGGGCGCTTCTGAGCGAGACGCCGCCACGGGAGCCACGCCCGGAACTTCATCGGGAGCCCGTCCGGCGAGATCCGACGCCTCCGGCGAGGGAAGAAATGAGGCGCCCAAGAGACAGAGAAC
>JANQJH010000143.1 GCA_028281705.1 Verrucomicrobiales bacterium | reverse complement strand
CTCCCCTTGGCATCGTAATGGTAGGTCGTCCGCCCAGTCCGGCTGTCGGTGACTTCGTGAGGACGGCCATGACCGTCGTAGGTCTGCGCCACCCAGGAGATGAGGGATCCATCGGCCGCGTGACGCGCCAGGCGCACAAAGCGGCCCGCCTCATAGGCCTGCACCGTGTGGCTGCCATCGGGCTGGGTCGTCACGACCGACCACTGGCCTGGACCGTCACCCGCCACCCGTCGGCGGGTGGCACGTAAACCATTTCGGATGCTCGCACTGTAGGTACCATCCAATGATTGCTCATCCACCTCCGTCACCACGGGACCATGTTCCGTGAAGACTTCGGTCGTCGTGCGGCGCATCGGCGAGCCACCTTCTCCAACCACCAATCGAGTGGCTGTCCGCGTGATGCGGTCGACCTCGAAATCAATGTGATCGGCCGC
The DNA here is from genome assembly GCA_028281705.1 of Verrucomicrobiales bacterium. Classification (GTDB taxonomy): domain Bacteria; phylum Verrucomicrobiota; class Verrucomicrobiia; order Verrucomicrobiales; family DEV007; genus JAACDM01. Next base: position 11,432 of record JANQJH010000143.1, on the reverse strand, counting down.
CTCGCCGTGCTCGAGTTTGAGATCGATGGCAGTCACCAGGCGCTCACCCTTTTCATCGTAGGCATGACGCGTCGTGACACCATCAGGATCGATGTGCCGAATCAGTTCACCATCGCCGTTGTATTCGAAGGTTTCGCGAGCTTCCAGGGGACTCCCAAGAGCGTGGACGACTTCCACAGGCTGTCCCTTTCCACTGAAATAGGTTCGCCGGATTCGCCGATCGAAAACACTCGCGATGTCCGTCACCTGCTCGTAGCGCCGCCCCCCGGCATCACGGCCTTCCTCGTAAACCAAGTGCTTGGTTGAGGTTCCGGGATCCGCTTCGGTGGCGAAGGGCACACTGGAGGCATATACCCTTTCCCTCACGAGCTTGCCGGCGGCATTGTAGCGCCGGGAAGTGATGCGATGGCGCTGGTCGCGACCGCTCTTCGGCAGACTCGTGAGTTCAAGGCGCCCGCCCCCATCGACCATGATCGTTTTGCGCCGCGTCTCGACGCCGTCGAGTGACGTTGTCCCAACATGCTGCCGGGCAAGGTTGTAGCGGCTCGACTCCGTGAGGCTTCCATCACCGCTTACGTGTTCCGTGAGGATCCTGCGGTCGAGTCCGTCGAGAAGGTAGCGTTTCTCCGACGTGACGACATCGAGCACATTGCCAGGCTCCGCGGGATTCTTGAACCCGGCTTGGGTGCCGACGATCCGGCCCAACACGTCGCGTCGATGAACCGTGGCCGCGCCATCGCCCCCCCTCTGCCACTCTAGATCGCAACAATCGTAGCCCGCCGAACTGATCTCGCCCGAGATCTCATCGGCAGTGAGCGTGGCACGGTAGCGCCGATCGTGCTCCAACACTTTTTCATAAACGGTGGCCACCGCGGACGCCACCTCCGTCACCTTCTTCTCCATCACCAGCCCCGACCGATGGGTTGTCGTGGTCGTGACCGTTCCAAACGATCGATCCGGGGCCCCCTCAAAGCGGGTTTCCGTACGGAGATCACCGTCCTCGGTCAAATCCACCTGGACGATGGTGCCATCGTGGTTCTCCTGGCGCACGAGGCGCTTGGTCGCAGCGTCCTTGAAACGTATCGTCGTCTCCAGGGATCCTCCGCGATCTTCCCGCACTTCCTCGCGCCAGAGCCCTTCCGCCGTCGTCGATTGAATCGTGGTGGTGATCCTTTCCGTCATTCCATGGACGCTCTCCGTGACCCGTTTGCGCCGTCCATCCCCCGAGTACTCCGTCTGCCGCACGCGGTAGCCCTCCCCGGGCCCGGTCAGACTTGCCGGGCGGGGTGTGTTCCCCACCGGTTCGACCACGCGATTGCGGCGCCCCAGGGCATCGTAGCCGTACCAGATCCAGCCGCCGTCGGGGTGCTCTTCCCACTGGAGTTGAAGCTGGGCGAAGCCTCCCGGATTCTCCTCGGGATCAAATGCCTCGAAGTCTTCGCGGTAGCCGTAGCGAGTTGTCAGGCGCTCCCCATCGGGATCGCGCGTTTCCTCAACCAATTTCTTCCCAAACGGATAGTGACGGAAGACCTTCTTCGTCACGTCATCCAGGACCAGCGCACCGGCGGCCTCATCCCAGTGACCCCTTTCGTGGATCTCGATGGTGACAGGAGCGCTCTTCTCCGTTGTCGCGTAGTGCAACGACGTGGCCGTCATTTTGGAATAGCGCAAGGGACGCGCGAGATGGGAGCCAATGGCGCCCTCATACAGCTCCCACTCTTCGACGCCGTGGTGCTCGCGAAATCGGTACTCACGCACTGAAGGACGACCGATCTCTTCCGTCACGCGCAGCCGCCTAACCCTCTCGACGCCCTGGAGATCCGGATTCTCGATGCGATAACGCTTGAAAGGTTCACCCGTGACCTCATGGCGTTCGTTCACCTGGTCGAGATGATAGGCTTCCACGAGATAACCGTGAGGCAAATCGGTCAACCTGGTGAACTGGGTATCTGTCTTCACCCAATCGAGCGTGGGAACATCGCCGACCATGGAAACACCCCGGGACTCGGGCGGGCCGGCGTAGCGCGCCGAACTTCTCGAATACAGCCGGTCCGACCAGGTCGGTTCCCTGACCTGGAGATATTGCCCGAACTGACCGAAGTCCTTGCTACCGAGGGCGAGTTGGAAATCCACGCTTCCAACGGACCACACATCAAGACAGCCACATCCACATTCGCAGGAGAAACCAAAGGATCCGGAGTAAGTGTTCCCCAGATTCGTTGTCACAGCGACATCAAGCCGGCCGTCCGGTACATAGGTGGGAGTACTCAGCCAGACGTTTCCCACCCCGCCGGAGACATATTGATAGGACGGATTCAGGGTTTGATAGTCGGGCACGGAGTAGGCGTAGAGGAAATAGAATCCGGTGATGGATTCGTAATACCCGCCGTAGAGCGAAACCTGAAATCCGGCATAGGCTTCGCCACAACTCATCGCGCTCAGGACCAACTGACCCGATTGAGCAGAAGACGACGCCGCAGCCTCCGTGCGATCGCCCTCCCCGAGCAGGTTGGTCCCCGCGACGTACTCATCCCCATCATGGACGCCGTCGCCGTCCGTGTCCGCCGTGGTCGGACTCGTAGCCAAGACCCACTCTTCCACGTTGGTCAGACCGTCGCCATCCGGGTCGTCATCGCGCCCCCCATTCCCGCTCGTGAGCTCGTACACGCGCTCCCAGGCATCCGGCAGACCATCACGATCCCCGTCCTCGAATGCCAAGGCATCGCGGCTCACGCGGACGTCGTCGATGTAGAGCGGCATGCGACTCTGACCGATGAACTCAATCGTTTCCAGCGAATCCGCCTTCTCGCTCATGGCCAGGTTGGCCCGGAAGAGGCGCCCATCAATGGCGACATCCCAGAGACCGCTGGCGAAGTCCTGCCGGAATGCTAGATGAATCCAATCCTCGGCATTGCCAGCCTCATCGAGCGTGAAGCGCGTCCCCGTGGACAGCCATTGCCCCTCCGCTCCCCCGTCGTAAATGAAGAGTTCACCGGCGTCATCGATCTTGAAAAACCCTGTCAAACTGCCCTCGACGTCGGCGAATTGATCCGATTCTTCACCGCTGATGGCCCCCGGCCTGACATAGAATTCCGAATGCACAATCCCGTCATCAGCACCGGCGAGATCCAGGCTGGCATCGATACTGAGTTGCACGATACCGAAGGGACGCGAGGGCAGGAGTTTGAGACCGGAAGAACCGCGGCGCCCGGCACCTGGCACGACGTGCGCCTCCCCGCGGACGACGGAAAAGCCTTTCTGGCCATCGACGCTACCCGCGGCAAAGCCGTCCTCAACCTCGAAGGCGGCCTCGTAGGGGAGCGGCTGCTGGGCTTGCAGTGAACGTGTTGCGGCCCCGAGAGAAATGGCAACAACACCAAGAACGATCGGATTCAGTTTCATGCTCATGTTGAGATTTCAGACGTTTCTTGATGCGTGGAAGGCGATGAGATCCGCCATCCCTCGACCCTCCCTCTAACAGGAATGACCATTCCATCCTTCAGGCCCTAACTATCGGTTCCCTATTCGGCTAACCAATCGAAGACGCGAATCTCATCGCAGCACCCAAATTGATCAATCTCACCGATGACGCAAAGAAAAAATTAAGGAATCTTCTAGGACTTCAACTTAGGTGTTTCGTTACCATTTTCCCGGTAAATCAGCCATCTTTACGTATAACTACGTATTACTACAGATCTCTACAACTCCTTTCCATCGATCCCCACACAATCCCTACACGCCACACCCTAGGCACCTTTTCTATCAATCCCACAAGGGCACGGAAATAACATGCCAAAAACACGAGACCAGATCGGCAAAAATGACTCAAACTCCACCACCTCGCTGCCGCCTCCCATCACCCGGTAGACGCTAGCAAGCATGCAGCCATACCCCGTCCATCGAACAGTACACGGCCCGCTCCACCTCGCCGTCCCGTGAGAAGCCGCCATATCAACCGAGGCAGACAAAACGTCGCCCATGGTGTAGTAGAAAACCCGCCCTTCTTCTCACAACCGATGAAGGCCCACCGATCGACCCCGTCCCACACCAATCCAACCACGCAGCACATGCAGGATTCTCTTTTCGACGACCAACCACCGGGTAATCAGGAAACCTCCAAAGAAATCTCCACCCCGGCCGCACTCGCGACCACGACCTCGGCAAACATGCCGCTGGCGGCCCGCATGCGCCCCCGCAACCTGGACGAGTACGTCGGCCAGCGAGCGATCCTGGGCGAAGGGAAACTGCTGCGCCGCGCCATCGAGGCCGACCGTTTCAGTTCCATCATCTTCTACGGGCCGCCGGGCGTGGGGAAAACCAGTCTGGCACGGCTCGTCGCGGGACACACGGCGGCCCGGTTCATCAACCTGAGCGGGGTGGAGAGCAACGTGGCCGAGATCCGGCAGAAGGTGGAAGAGGCGCGCACCTATCAACGCCTCCACAAGCGCGCCACCATCCTCTTTGTCGACGAGATCCACCGCTTCAATAAATCGCAACAGGACGTCCTCCTGCCGCACATCGAGAACGGCACGGTTCGCTTCATCGGCGCCACGACCCACAACCCCTACTTCTATATCAACAGCCCGCTAGTCTCCCGCTCCCAGGTATTCCAGCTCGAACCCCTGGAGACGGCCGATCTGGAGACCTTGATCGCCCGGAGCATCGACGATGAGGAGCGCGGCTTCGGCCAGCGCACCGTCATCATCGAGCCGGAGGCGGCACGTCATCTGGCCACCGTCTCTGACGGCGATGCCCGGAAATGCCTCACCGCCCTGGAACTCGCCGTGCTCACCACGCCTCCGGACGCCTCCTCCGGTGCCGTCACCATCGATCTCGCGGTCGCCGAGGAATCCATTCAGCAGAAGGCCGTGGTCTACGATGCAGACGGGGACGAGCACTACGACACCATCAGCGCCTTCATCAAAAGCATGCGCGGCTCCGATCCCGATGCCGCGCTCTACTGGCTGGCCAAAATGCTTTACGCCGGGGAGGACATCCGATTCATCGCGCGCCGCATCGTCATTGCCGCCAGTGAAGATGTCGGCCTGGCGGATTCCAATGCCCTCCGCGTGGCGGTGGCGGCCCAGCAAGCAGTGGAATTCATCGGCCTGCCCGAGGCCCAGATTCCCCTGGCCCATGCTACCGTCTACATCGCCACCGCCCCGAAGAGCAACCGGAGCCTGACCGGGCTCTCCGCCGCCATGAAGGACGTGAAAGAGGGCCGCACCCTCGCCGTCCCCAAGCACCTCCGGGACGCCCACTACAAGGGAGCCAAGGACTTGGGCCACGGCGAAGGCTACCTCTACAGCCACAACTACGAGGGCGGTTACGTCCCCCAGGCCTACCTCCCGGAGGGCCGTCACTACTACGAGCCCTCAGAAAACGGTATGGAAAAACGAATCAAAGAGCGCCTCGCCCATTGGCGCCATATTTACCAGAATCAAAATAATGAGTAGGATTTCATGGCTTTTGGAGCGCCATGTTTTCTAGAAATAACAGGATTTATTTAAAAAAATTAGGGGATTTCTATTTACAGAAATTAACAAATACTGATAATAAATTGATACATTACAGGTGGTTCAAATTTTTGCGAAATTCCCATGTCCCCCTTCACCGATCACAATCCCTCCTCCTCCTTCCATCTTCAAAAAGTTGAAACGATCCAGTGCGGAGAGGACACGGAGATCATCTTCCTCGACCAGATGATCGATTTCGTGCCCGTGGGAGCCCAACTCCTCATCGGTGTCTTCGTCGATCCCTCCGGTGACGGTCATCTGGAGGCACTCCACGGCGTCTCCGTCCAGATCGACGCCAATTCCGGCACCGTCCTGGACACGCTCAGGAAGGGACAGCCCACCGGCAAACTCGATGCTCGGCTCAGCGAGCGGACGGATGTCCAGTTGAGCATTCACGTGGAGAAACACGATCGCATCTTCATCCCCCACCTGACGGTCCTGGACACCGAGGGCCCGCTTGGTGGCGTCGACCTCGACCAGCCCTGGCCGCGGCGCTCCCAGGAAAAACTGGTTCTCCCCGCCTTCACCGCCCCGACCGAAGTCCAGCTCTCGGCCTTCGTCGGGTTCTATTCGGAAAACATGTACCACCCGGAATTTGGCGATCAGCAAATGTGTGTCTGGCCGGACGACGCCATGCACGGGAGCCCCGAGAAACGGTCCCAGCTGGAGGATTGACGCTCCTGGTCTCGATCCCTTCCATCCCCGGTCCTGTGCGGCCTCGATCCTAGGTTGTGCCACCCCCGGGCAGGGCTATACTCGGCGCCGTGAAACGAATTGTCCTCGGCGTGACCGGCTCCATCGCCGCCTATAAGGCGGCCGATCTCGCGAGCAGTCTGACAAAGTCGGGGCATCAGGTCACCGTCGTCATGACGCAGGACGCTCAGGAGTTCATCACGCCCCTGACCCTCCAGACCCTTTCCAAGCAGCCCGTGGTGACGAATCTCTTCGATGAAAAAGAGAGTTGGCGCCCCGGCCATATCCAACTCGCCGATGAAGCGGATCTCCTCCTCATCGCCCCCGCGACTGCCAACGCCCTGGCTCAGATCGCGCAGGGATTGGCCGGCGACACCCTCACAGCCATTGCCTTGGCCACGCGTGCTCCCATGCTCATCGCCCCGGCAATGAACGGCAAGATGTGGCTCCACCCCGCGACGCAGAAGCACGTGGAGACCCTCAGAGGATGGCAGGTGGAGTTTGAAGGCCCGGAAGCCGATGGCATGCTCGCCTGTGGCTACGAGGGGGTTGGCCGACTGGCACCGGTGGAAGACATCTTGGCCCGGGCGGAGGCCATGCTGGCAGAGAACCGCGAAAAGAGATCTCTCTGAAGTGAAGGTCTTGATCACGGCAGGTCCCACCCGCGAGGCCATCGATCCCGTTCGCTTCCTGAGCAACCGCTCCTCCGGCCGTATGGGCTTCGCTCTGGCGGAGGCGGCGGCACAACGCCACGACGAGGTCCTTCTCGTCACCGGGCCCGTTCACCTCCCGACCCCGGCCGGCGTCAACCGGATCGACGTGACCACGGCGGAAGACATGTACCATGCCGTCGCCGCCAATCTCCAGGGGGTGGGCCTCGCCATCCACAGCGCCGCCGTGGCCGACTACCGCGCCAAGCAGGTGCAAACCCAGAAATTCAAGAAGAAGGAGGAGGAATGGCATCTGGCTCTGGAGCGGACGCGCGACATCCTCGGAAGCATGCGCCGGCCCCTCGGTTTCGAGGGCTGCCTCGTGGGCTTCGCCGCCGAAACCGAGAACATCCTGGCCAATGCGCAGAAGAAACTTCACGGCAAGGACTGCGATCTCATTGTGGCCAACGATGTCAGCCGGCCGGACATCGGCTTTGATCAAAGGGACAACGAGATCATCCTCCTCTTTCGCGACCGGGACCCCGAAACCCTGCCCAAGGCGAGCAAGGAATCCCTCGCCCACCAGATCCTCGATCGCCTCACTCCCCTCCTTCCCCAAGAATCATCACGCCTATGAAGAATCCGTTAGACGTCGCCATTCACGCCGCCAAGGAGGCGGGCGCCTTCCTGCGCCAACATTTCGAAAACACGGATGCCCTTGTCGTCAATGAAGCGAGTCAGCATGACGTCAAACTCGAACTCGACGTCCGCAGCCAGAGCCTGATCACCGACATCTTGTTAGGCGAGTTTCCCGAGCACGCGCTCTATGGCGAAGAGGGCCTGGCCGGCAATCAGAGCAGTGCCTGGCAATGGATCGTCGATCCCATCGACGGCACGGTGAATTATTTCTACGGCATTCCTCACTACTGCGTCTCCATCGCTCTTCGGCACGAGAGCGTGACTCAGTTAGGCGTCATCTTCGACCCCATGACCCACGAACTCTGGACCGCCGAGCGAGGCCGGGGGGCGCATCTCGACGGGCGCCCTCTCGCCGTCAGTGACCGCAGCCAGTTAAGTGAGTGCGTCATCACCGTTGGCTTCTCCAAGACCGCCGCCGCCATGGAGCAAGGCCTGGAGCGGTTCCAGGAATTGGCCTCACAGGTGCGCAAAGTCCGCATCATGGGAAGCGCCGCGCTTGGCCTGGCCTACGTGGCCACTGGTCGGCTCGACGCCTATCTCGAAGGATTCATCAGCCTGTGGGACATCGCTGCCGGCGTCCTCCTCATCGAAGAGGCCGGCGGCCGGGTCGACCTCACCAATCTCAACGACAGCGAAGACAAGTTCAGCATCGCAGCCTCCAACGGCAAGCTCAGTATCTCGTCCAAATAAGTCGAGGGACGGAATCACTCCCACATTGCAAGAAAGTGGCAGGGACTCCAGTCCCTTCGAATGTGGGACCGCGGGACGCCGGCGAGACGCCGGTTTCACGTTGCGATCAGCCCAGTTCAAAGGTGGTCACGCCGTAGATTTCATTCCATGGCAGAGCAGGCGCGGGGCCGGCGTACATGCGGGCACAACCGAAGACCTCGTTCATACCCTCCCTCTTGGCCAGTGCCACCGCGGCCGGGTTGTTCTCCGGGATATCGAGAAAGATGGGCTGCCCCACGGCACGGCTCTGCAGCGCGGCGAACAACGACTCCGCCACCTCCGGCGTCTCGGCAAAGAGAGGACCGATCTTGTGTCCCGTCCCGCACTGCCGGATGACGCCGAAACCCAACAATCGACCGTCCACCACGGCACCTAGTCCGCAACCGTGTTCCAGCGCAACCCATCGCCGCAAGAAAGTGCCCCGATCGAAGCCGAAACAACGCCGGTCCAACCCGGCCACCATCTCAAACGGCAACTCCGTTAGTTTCGTCAGGTTGACTTGATCTCCATCCGCCACTTCGCGCCCGATCCCCTCCATGCGCAAGTTGCGATGGCTAAAGACAAAGCCGCCCCCGGCATAGAAGGGCTGCATTTCAAAAACGCCATCCATCCCGATGGCCGCACCCGGATCCAGCCGCTTCTCCAGGGTTTCCTTGCGCCAGTGCCAGAATCCGCGACCGATGCCCTGACCGCGGAGATCTTCCCGGACAATGAAGAATCCCATGAACCCAAAAGTCCCGTAGCTCACGATGGAACCGGTCCCAATCACCTCCCCCTGCCGTTCCACGACGACATAGCCTTCGGGGTCCGTTTCCCAGAAAACCTCACTGTCGTCCAAGCCCGGATTCCAGCCGGCGGCGGCCGCCCAGGCCACGGCAATCTCGAACTCCTCTCGTGTCGCCCTGCGATAGGTCAAATCAGTCATCTCGTTATTCGGCTAGCTCGATGCGTTTCTTCCCCATCCCCAATGGAATCGGAGGCCGCCGTCAAGTCTTGAAAGTCCCCTGCGGCACTCACCAGGAAAATCATGGATCGACCGGTCGGTTCCACTTAGGATCAAATCGAATCCGATCGAACGCCATGAACCAGAACTTCACCCAATTCGCCTTCTCCGAGTCTGCGCGCGCCCTGCAAGAGCACTACGGTTCGCGGAAAAACTATGCCCGCATGGAAGAATCGGGCGACCGCTTCCTCCTCACCTCTCAAGAAACCGCTTACATCGAAACGCGGGACAGCTTTTACATGGCAAGCGTGGGAGAAAACGGCTGGCCCTACGTGCAGTTCCGCGGAGGTCCTAAAGGTTTTCTCAAGGTCTTGGGCGATCGCTCCATCGGTTTCGCCGATTTCAAAGGCAACCGCCAGTACATCAGCGCGGCCAACATCAAGGATCAGGGAAAGGTCTCGCTCATTCTCATGGACTACGCCCGGCGCGAACGCCTCAAGATATGGGCCGAGGCCGAAATGCACTTCGCGGTCGACGTGCCCGATCTGGCCGAACGACTAACCGTCCCGAACTACAAGGCAAAAATCGAGCGCGTCTTCGTGATGCAGATCAAGGCCTTCGACTGGAACTGCCGGCAGCACATCACTCCCCGATTCACCGAAGAAGAAATCCGAGCCAATATCGACCAGTTCCTCGATACCGGCGGCCCCGAAACCTGTGAGAACTGCGACTGACATTTCATCCAAGCGCAGCCTAGTGATGCGGACACTTCTGTCCGCCCGGTCTGTCCTGAACTACCTACCGGAGTCCAGAACCGTCGGGACGCCGGTTTCACCTTGTCACCAGCTCAATAACGTTTGATCAAGGCGCGGCTCCGCAGGCTCTCCACCCACTTGGCCACGATCTCTTCCTTCTGTTCGGCGATGAGGCTGTTCTCGATGTCCTCCCGCACTTCGCTCAACGGTTGCGCCTTGCCGTAGTGGCGCGCTTCCACATAGAGGATGTAGTAATTGCGGGCGTCCTCGATGATCTCGCTCAACTCGCCGGCTTTGAGATTGTAGGCGTTGATCGTGAGCAGCGGCTGCAGCGTCTGCTTGTCGATGATACCGCGGTCACCCCCCTGACGTGCGGCACTGTCATGGGAATACGTGCGGGCCAGCTCGGCGAAGTCCCCTCCGCGCTTCAACTTGTGATGGATGTCCTGGACTAACAAACGCTGACTTTTCTCCGTGGCCAAGGGATCGCGGCGGGGCCGTTTGGGAATGGTGATGGTGCGCACCCGCAGCGTTCCTTCATCGCGGTACTCATTGATGTTTTTGTTATAATAGGCCTGGACTTCCTTGGGCGACGGTGGCCGCGTCTTGTCCGCCGCCACGGCCGTTTTCATCCGGATCACTTTGATCATCTTGATCTGGTCCTCGCGGAATTTCCGCATGGTGATCCCGGCTTGGCGCATGGCCTCGACAAACTTGTCGCGATCGCCCCCAAACTGCTGACGGATGCGGTAATTGATCTGCGCATCGACGTGTTGGGGCTTCACCGGGAAACCACGCTTGTCGTACTCCGCAAGAATGAGTTCGCGCTCGATGAGCGCGTCCAGGCCCTCCTTCTCCAGCGCCCTCAGGCGCCGTTCCCGCTCTTGCTGTGAAAGGAGTTGCTGCTCCATGAGAAAGCGCTCTCGAATGAGGGCGACCCCGTCGCGCACTTCGGACCGCGTGATCACCTTGCCGTTCACCGTGGCGGCGATGCCGTCGGCGTAGAAATTGTTCCGCGAGCGGCTCGTGCTCGTCGGAGACTGCTCCTGATCCGTCTGAATTTGAGCCGCGGGAGTTCTCGCGGCCACTTCTTCGTCACGGAAAAAGCCACACCCAACGAGGAAATGGCTCAGGCCCAAACAGCCGCTCAGGTAGATCAGCGTGCTTCGTGCGTGTTTCATGCTCTGGCATCCTTAAGATTGCCCACCCAGTTCAGGCAAGGGCAAATCGCGGAAACGAGACGGGCGAGGAGCCAAAATCATTCACCAGAAGCATTCCTCGCCAGGGAATCCACTCCGTGAAATGATGGTTCCTCATGCCTGGCTCACCCCACTTCCCCGCCCTGGTCTGGGTTTTCCGCCTCTTTCTCACCTATCTCTTCGTCACCGCCTCACTCGGAGGCTGGATGTCGGCGTTGGGGATCGTCCGGGTCAGGAACTCGTCCATG
>JANQJH010000127.1 GCA_028281705.1 Verrucomicrobiales bacterium | reverse complement strand
GTGGCATAGGCCATGGCGGCGGCACCATCGTACTCTGCCCAGCGGCCTGCGACAACGGCGTGAAGGTAGACCAAATCGACGCCATCGCCGGGTATTTTCTCGATCAATGAGAGTGCTTCCTCCAGTTGCTCCGGTGGAATCGCGCGGATTCGCAGAAGCGCTTTGTGTGAGGATGCACCGTCGACTTGGTTCCGTTTGAAATCGTCGTGTGCCAGGGTGAGGAGCCTAACCAGTTCGTCATTGGATAACAAATGAGGATCTGAGGGCGTTGTAGAATGGTTAGATGCATCTTCGGATGCCGCCTCTCGAGTTTGCCATGGGAGGGCGAGTCGAGAGGAACTGGGCTGAACAGACCGAGTGGCTGCCTCGGCTTTTTCGCGTCCGAGCCAAAAGCCCGATCCGACGCAGGCAAGCCAGAGAAGTGCGGCTGCCGTTAGGGTGGATTTGGTGTTGATGCATGCCATGAGGACGGGGAGTGTATGGGTTAGGGATCCGGCTGAATTCATGGTCGCTTGAGCGACGGCGGCTTTGGAAACGGCGGCGGTGAATCCCGGGGTCGCCGCCTTGCCCAATGGAGTTCCGAGAGTGGCGGTGAGCGCTGTGGCCGAGGGAATGGCGACGCCACGACGTCTGAGAATCCCGCCGAGTTTCTCCAGGGAACGGGAAGCCTGCTTGCGGCAGGCCGGTTCGGACTTGCCGAGGAGCTTGGCGATCTCGCCGTAGCTCAGGCGGTCGTAGTATCGCCAGAGGATGAGCCGGCGGTCGCCTGGACGAAGCTGGTCGAGCGCCGAGTCCAACCCCGGCACAAGATCCTGGCCGTGGATGGGATGGCGGGAAGCCTGGAGCTCCGTGTGGTGGGACAGCGCGGCCAGTTTTCGTTGACGTCGTCTTTCCGATTTCATGGCAGAATTGGCTTCGAGGCGGGTTGCGGAAAAGAGCCAAGCGGAAAGGGAAGGGTGGGCGCGCAGCCCCGCCGCCTTCTTCGCCAGTGCGGTGAACACGTTCTGAGTGATTTCCTCGGCGAGTTCGCGATCATCGACCCGGCGCCAGGCGCTGGCGAACACCATCCCGGCATAGATTTCCACGAGTTGCCGGAAACAGGACTCGCTGCCTGTCTCGGCGAACTGTCGCAGTAGATCGCCGGCGCTCTGTTCGTTCGGGCGGTGCTCGGTGGGCGGTTCTCTCATCGGAGTGGGATTCCACGCAGGATACGGGCGGAATTCCCCCGTCTGTGACCAAAAAGCGTCAGATTCGTCGCTCGTTGATGGGAAAATCTTCTAATGAATGTCGGGCTGTCGAGTCTCCGTGGGTATGAACCAGACTCTCTTCACTGTGCGTTTGTTGCCGCTCCTCGCCCTGGTCATTCCGCTGGCGACGGCCGATGGAGCCGGAGGCACGGCAACTGTTGCCACTCCCGGCAGGGAAGCGCCGGTTGCTGAATCGCTTCCCGGCGGTGTGGATGCCCTGATCAACGACGCCTCGCGTACCCAGGGATGGAATTCCTGGTTTAGTGAGTGGCCGAATGACGTCAACCACTACGGCTATGAGATCGAATCGACCGATGATCTGAACCGATTGATCCGCGCGCTGGCCAAGGTGAAGAGCGAGATCCGGCAGGTGCGGCTGGCGACGGAGAAGGAGCCATCGGGTCTGGGGTGGGTGACTAGATTGAAGGAGGGCAACGGATTGGCTGCGGTTTTTTCCGTCGGAGATCAGTCCCGGATTGATGAATGGTACAAGCGGGTCAGAAAACCATTTGGGGTCCATGAGTTCTTGGCGGCGCCCACCGCGGTGCCCCCAACACTGACGATCTACGTGCAGAATGAGGCGGTAGATCTAAGGAAGTTGAAGATCCCGGAAGGGATCACGGTGAGTGCGGGAGGGCTGCCCGGAGTCTTTCATCGCTTCAACACCAAGGGCGAACGTGAGAGGGAGAAACGAGCAGCGGCTGCCGAGAAGAGCGATGCTGCGAAGAAGTCCTCGCCGAGCGATGCCGACTCGACGGCGGCTGCTCGTTTGATTGAGGAGTTTCTGACGTTGCGCGAGTCGCCGTGAAGGTCTCGCTGGAAGCGAATGAGAAAGTGTGAGTATCGCTGAAGGGCGAAACTCATCGGGGAATCGGTGCCGCTGCCTCCCAGGGAACGGAACGCCCGCGCGTTCCGCTGGAGAGTATCGATTTTCGCAGACAGGGATCCGATTTTCGCTCAGCATCCGGAATAAGATCAAGTCACGCTGCAGTCTATGAAGATGGCCTTACCATGGATCAATCGGCAAAGGGGGCGATCGTTTTTCCTGACATGGATACTTTTCGCCGCCTTCTTCACGAGTTTGAACGCGGGAGTCACGCGATTCGAGATCAGCCAGCGGGAGCCCTTCGCGGGAGGTAAGGCCTTCGGAGACGCGGGTTCCTATGAGCGCATCCTGGGCAAGGTTTTTTTTGAGCTCGATCCGGACCAGCCCGCGAACCGGAACGTCGTCGATCTCGAACGGGCTCCGCGAAACGATCGCGGCCGTGTCGAATTATCCAGTGATCTGTTCATCCTGGCACCGGTGGAATTGGGAAAGGGGAACGGGGCGCTGCTCTATGACGTGAATAACCGGGGAAACAAGTTGGCGCTGGGCTTTTTCAACTACGGAGGAGGCGGCAATGATCCTCAATCGGAGAGTCACGCCGGCGATGGGTTTTTGATGCGTCAGGGATTCACCCTCGTCTGGAGCGGTTGGGACGGTGAACTCCTGCCGGGGAAAAACCGCTTGCGTCTTTGTCCGCCGGTGGCGCTTGGCGAAGACGGTGATGGTCCCATCACGGGAATGGTTCGCTGCGAGATTGTGCCAACGTCAGAGGAGACGAAACGCACCGTGATCAATTGGGCCAATCACGGCGCCTACCGGCCGACGGTGAAGGGATTGCGCCAGGCCACATTGACGCATCGCGTGCTTCCCGGACACCCGCGCGTGCTCGTGCCGCGGGCGAAATGGCAGCTCCATGTCTCCGAGGTGGAGAGTGAATGCGCCAGTCAGTTGCCAAGGGTCGAACTTGAGTATCCGGACGGCTTGGAGAAGGGGCACATTTACGAGCTCATTTACGAAGCCCGCGACCCGCTGGTGATGGGAACGGGTTTCACCTCGGTTCGGGATCTCATTGCTTCCTTAAAGCATGGCACGGGAGAGAACCATTCATTGCTCCTCGATGGCGAGGCCGTCTTTGAACGGGCGCATGGTTTTGGTGTTTCGCAGAGCGGGCGGTTTCTTCGTGAATTTGTCTACTGGGGTTTCAATGCCGACGAGGAAGGCCGCAAGGTGTTTGACGGTGTCATCCCGCACGTCTCCGGATCGGGTTTGGGCTCGTTCAATCACCGCTTCGCCCAGCCGACGCGCCACGCGGTGCAGCACGACCACCATGATTACCCGCCGGACCGGTTTCCCTTTGCCTACGAACTCCAGACGGATCCGCTTTCCGGCCAAACGGACGGTATCTTGCAGCGTTCGAGGCAAAGCCAAACCACGCCCTTGATCCTCCATACGCAGTCGACCTCCGAATACTGGAACCGGAGTGGATCGCTAGTACACACCGACCCGCTGGGACAGCGAGACGGGGACGTCCCGGATAATGTCAGGGTTTATTTCTTCGGAGGCACTCAACACGGGCCCAGCGGGTTTCCCCCGGGCCGCGGCGACGGCCAGACGCTGGCCAACCCCGCTGACTACAAACCCTTCTTGCGCTCGCTCCTACTCTCGCTCGATCGTTGGAGCGCCGGAGGTGACGAGGCTCCGCCCAGTGTTTATCCCAAGATCGCCGATGGCCAACTCGTGGCCTGGACGCAGAATGCCACGGCTTTCCCGGAGATACCCGGCGTCCGCTATCCCGGCGTCATCCAGCGGCCGCCGTTCCTCGACTTCGGCTCCCGTTGGCGAACCGAGGGCATCATCGATCATCAGCCGCCCATCGTCCGCGGCCATTACCGTGTGCTCGTGCCCCGTTGTGGGGTGGACGGAAATGAACTGGCTTGTCTATCGCCTCCCGAAGTCGCCGTTCCCGTCGCCACCTATACGGGCTGGCGTCTGCGAAGCGATGCCGCGGGTGCGCCTAACGAGTTGGTCAGCCTGTCAGGTTCTTACATCCCCTTTCCCCTGACGAAATCCGCGAGGGAGAAAAGCGGTGATCCGCGTCTCTCGCTCGAGGAACGCTACGGCACACTCGACCGGTATCTGGCGGAGCTACAGGAAAAATGCCAGGAACTGCATGAGGCAGGTTACTTGTTGTCCGGTGACATCGATCGCACGATGCGGGTTCAGCGAGAGCGTGTCGCCCCGATGTTCGCCAAAGTTTCGGAGGCGGTCTCCGTTTCCGCGCCGCCGAAGAAGATTTCAAAGCGGACTTACACCTACAAGAGGATCGGGGAACTGGAGATCAAGGCAGATGTCTATCGTCCGGATGATGAGGTGGCGCGGCCGGTCTTGGTTTGGATTCATGGAGGAGCCCTCATCATGGGGCACCGTGAGGGCATCAGCGGCCGGGTTCGAGCCATGGCGGAAGAGAACGGATTCATCCTCCTGTCACTCGACTATAGACTCGCCCCGGAGACGCCGTTGCCGGAGATCATCTCCGATATTGAAGACGCCTTTACCTGGCTTCACGAGAAGGGTCCGGCCTTGTTTCAAGCCGACACCAGTCGTGTGGTCGTGGCCGGTGGGTCGGCCGGCGGTTATCTCACCTTGACCGCCGGCTTTCGGGCCGCGCCTCGTCCGGTGGCGCTCCTGTCCTTGTGGGGTTACGGCGATTTGATTGGTGAATGGTACAGTCAACCCAGTCCGCACAAAAGGCACCACCCGCGAGAAATCACCCGTGAAGAGGCTCTGAAGCAGGTTCCAGGCTCGCCTGTCTCGGATGCTCGACTACGCAAGGGAAATGGGGCGCTCTTCTATCTGCATTGCCGCCAAACGGGCACCTGGCCCCAGGCGGTGTCGGGTTGGGACCCGGTCTCGGAATCGGAGAAGTTCACGCCCTACATGCCGGTGAAGAATGTGACCGCCGATTACCCGCCGACCGTGCTGATCCATGGCACGGAGGACACCGATGTGCCCCACGAACAGTCGACCATGATGGTGGAGCAGTTCAAGAAGCACGGCGTCGAGCACCGCCTGTTTTCCATTGCCAATGGCGAGCATGGTCTCGGAGGCGGGGACCCGAAAGCGATCGATCGGGCTTACCAAGAGGCGTTTACATTTCTCCTGGCACGTTGCCAAGAGGAAGAAAAGGGAGCCCAGTGATGCGGGCACACAGATCCGCCCTGTTTATTCTAACGATGTCACCACCCCGGTTTCGAGTGAGTAGACAGCGCCGACGATCTTGATTTTGCCGTCCTTCTCGAGCTTGGCGAGCGTTTCGCTTCGTTTGCGGATATCCTCGACGGTGAGGCGGACATTGGACTTCACGACCTCGGAGACAAAGGCCTTGTTCTTCGAGTTTCGTCCCTTGTCTTGGTGACCTTTGACTTGGTCGATCGCCGGCTTGATGTTCTTCAGAAGGCCGGTCAGATTTCCCAATTGGACATCATCACAGGCACCCTTCACGGCTCCACAGGATTGGTGGCCGAGGACCATGATCACTTTCACGCCGGAAACGGCCGCGGCGTATTCCATGGAGCCTAGCTGATCGCCATTCTCGATGTTTCCCGCCACGCGGCCGACGAAAATGTCGCCCAATCCCTGGTCGAAGACCTGTTCCACCGGGACCCGGGAATCAATGCAGGAGAGGATGTAGGCCTTGGGGAACTGGCCTTTTACCGCGGCCTTCATTCTGGCTTTGACGTTGGGATCGCTATGCTTGCCGTCCACGTAACGCTGGTTGCCGGCCGCCAGATCGGACAGCACTTTGTCGGGGGTCAAGGAGTCTTGTTGTTCCTTGGTGACGGGTAGCGAGCGGTGATGATCGGCTAGAGCAATCGTCGCCAGAACAAGTGAGAAGAGGGCTGCTGCGTATGATAGGTTGGCTGGTTTCATCGTTTGTTTCAGGTATACGTGTCTCGAAGATTGATGGGAACGTTCTTTTTTTGTTGGGAGGATCGTTGGTCAGTATGGGGCTACTGGAGCCGGTTTACAAGATCGCGGAGAGTTGATTCGTTTTTCGTAGCGAACTCCATCACGGGGAGGCGCGGGTGATCTGGGGGTATCCCTTCTTGAGGAAGCTGTAGAGCAGGTCGAGAGTTGCGGCCTCCCCCGGGTCCGACGCGTGATTCGCTGGCGGGCACCGTTATGGGTCGCGCAAGTTGACACGGAGAGACGCTGCCTTCGGAAGAGCACGGAAAAGATCGTGCTTCCACTCGTCGGCGATGGCATCCAGGAGCCTGACAAAGTCGCCTTGATGGGGAATTTCAATATCACTCACGCAAGTCCACAGGAGTCGTGGGTCACGGTGGGTGAAATGATGCCGCGAAATGGTTATACGGAGGACGTGCTGTTGGCCCGCATCCGGTGGTCGAAGCCCAACCGGATGCCGCTGTGGTGAAGGACATCGCGTCCTCACATGGTGGTCGCCTATCGGGCGGGGATGGCTTTTTCCAGTCCGCGGACGATCTTGGCGATGCGTTCTTTGGTGAGTTCCGATTTGCGCAAGGCCACGTTTGCTTTCACCTGGAGGTTGCGGTTCGCCACGATCACGGTGAGGGCGGCCTCTGGCGATAATCGATATCCTTCGGGGCCGTCCGCAGTGTAGATGTTGAGGCTGCTATTGGCGATCTTTTTAGCTTCGGCGAGTTGGCGCAACGTCCGGAACTGCTTTTTTTCGGCGTCATTGATGTAGACGACCTTTGCGCCGGTAAGGGCTTCGGCCTCTTTTGCCGTTTTCCCTTTGGTCGTGAGGAAGGTGACGATGCCGCCGAGATGTTGATGCTTCTTGGTGAGAGCTTCAACGGCGGTGATCAATTCGGCCACACGAGAGTTCTGGCTTCGGGTAAAGACGATGATCATGTCGTTTTCCCGGCCACGATGGGTGCAGACCATGCACCAGCGCTGGCCGGCATGTGCGCCGTTGCACAGCAGCGGATGGTAGGGAACGACTCGCTGACCGACCTGGGGACCGGAACGAAGAGGGGAGAGCTTGTCGCCGCCCGATTTCTCCTGCGCTCTTAAGTCGGGAATGAGGAGAAGAGGAAGAAGGAACAGCAAGGCGATGAACCTGGCCCCGCTTCGAGGCAGCGTGGAGCAATGATTGGACAACATGGCACCAATCCTATCTCCTCCGCCGGTGGGAGGCAACTCCGTGGTATCGAT
>JANQJH010000111.1 GCA_028281705.1 Verrucomicrobiales bacterium | reverse complement strand
CAGATGGCGCAGAAACATTCCTGGAGAACATCCTCTGCCTCCGCCCGGTCGCGCACAATCGTCAGTATCGCCCCAAAGAGGGCGCCCGATAGACGATCGTAGAGCAGGGAAAAGGCCGACCGGTCTCCCTCGTCGGCAATTCGCCCTAGCAGAACCGCTGCAGCCGCATGCGGGTCCTGGGGAAGCTCAGCGCTGGATCGTGTGGGACTCATGCGGCTCGTCAACCAAGCGGTCGGCCCTATGTGACCTCCGCTCGCCGAATGAACCAAACGGACCACACCATGGCAATCAACAAGAATCCGGCCGCAAAGAGAACGAGCGCGATGTCCAACGACCGAGACCGCGCCGGGCGTGGCATCATGGCCAAACCCGGGCTCGGGAGTTCCTGGACCACCGGGCTTGTCAATCCGGGCCCCAAGGAATGAAGCGGACGCGCGCCGGGCTCTCCCGCGAACCACCGTGCGAGAACACGTCCCTGGCCATCCGTAACCTCGATGCGCTGCCGGTGACCCGCCGGAAAATCACCCATTCCCACGAAGTCGATCGTGAGCGAATCGAGGTCATGCAATATCGCATCCGTCTCGATGGAATAATGAAAGGCAATCTGCATCTCCTGCGCATTCCAGGAACTGGTAACCGACGAGACTTCCAGGGTTTCGCCTTCTCTATCGAAATGATAGAGCGTCTCTCCGTACTCACTGAGAAAATGAGACGCCGCTCCCAGTTCGGTCTCTTCCAGAATACCGTTCCGGTTGAGATCCAGTTCGAGCACGGAATCAATGTCTTCCCAGGCGAACACCGCCTCCGCTGTGAGCCCCGTGGGCACAAGCGCAAACCGTGCATCGCTCTCTCCAGGTTCGATGGCTGTGGCCATGACTTGAAGCCAGCAAAAATAGATGGACCCGCAGGTCACGAGTAGTTGCTTATTCATTTCGTCAGAATTTCGTAGCTTCATCCAAGGCACACCACCGATTCCATTCCGTCCCAACCGGACCGGGGCGCCCGCAAGGCCGCCCCGGCAGGTTGGGGGTCGAAGTGGGCAAGACCGCCATTCTACTCGGTTGGCCTCACCAGATCGGGATTGGGGGTGAAGTTCCGGCCGTTGTGAGGCGTTCCGGCATAGGGAAACACCTTGTTGTAGACACTATCATTGGCCGCCACGTTATCGAGGTTGAGCATGGCAACCTCTTCCAAGGTTCCCGGTAGGGTGGCCGCCACGGCGCTCGGATCACGCAAGTCGCTCAGGATGGCGATGACCGCGATATCGACGACGTCATCTCCGAAACGACGTCCGTTAGGCCAGCCCCCGGGAATCACTCCCGGGCCAAACTCGGTGAACCCGCCCTGCTGCGTGCTGACGAGGGCGTCCCCCCCGAAAATGCTCAGGCGATGAAAGCCCTCGTCATCGGCAGGCCCGCCAGTCAAGCGCGCCGGCCCCGTGGAAAGGTCGACCTTGATCACATCCGGGATGAAGATGCCGGCCAGATCCGTCCGGTCCTCTTTCACGTTGACCGGCGTCACCAGCGCATCGATGAGGACGGCGAGTTCCGGGTTCAAGGCATACTTCTTGAAGAGCCGATCGTCGGTGTTCGGTTGCGTCCGGTTGTAGAGATCCTTGTCCTTGATCGCCACCAAGGCCTCACAGAAGAGCGGGTTGCCCTGGCGTCCCACTTGGACAAAGGTCCCGCTCCGGCGCGGCATCCGGGAATGCGGGCCATCTCGAAGAATGGTGATCAGGCGGCGGCTGGTCGTGGCCCACACGCCCACCACTTGCTCACTTCCTCCCAACTTTTCCAGCGGGATATTCAGCGCGATGGTGTGCACGTTGAAACCGGACTGACTATCAAAGCTATTCTCCACCCCACCGCTCCGAAGCTGCAGGAGGTCAAAGATGGACTGAATATCGCCGTAGAACCCATCCTCGCGCTGACCGGCAAAAGCGATGTGGCCCGAGCGCAGATGGGCGATGGTCTTCTTCGTGTAGCGATCGAGATCTTCCTTGCTGGCCACACCCGGCTTGGCCGGCAGCTCACCGTCGTCGTTCTGGTTGTAGTAGGGCGTGGCGATTCCCTGATTATTGGGCGGCACGATACCGCGGCCGAGGTAGCGCCGGCGTCCGGTATCGAAATCGGTGCGGATAACAAAGTAATGTTGCACGATGTTCTGCTGCTCATCTCCCGCTTCTTCGACGACCCCAAGATAGGATTGGAGGATGGTATCTTCATTACGCACCCGCGTCCGGAAATGGAAATCATAGCGGCAGGTTGGCTTCCCCTTGGCCACGTTATCGCCAGTGGCGATGAAAATGGAGTAGAGCACATGGTCATCAAAGTTGTGCTTGTTAGGCCCGATTCCAGGATTCTGGAATGGATAGACCGCCAGGGCTGTGGTCAGGTAGGCCTGCCCCTCCTCTTCCGAGGTGAAGGCATAGACATCGGTCGTATTGGCTGCATCGTCCAGACTGATCAATGGGGCGTCCTGGTGGCTGGAAGCCCGTAACTGGCTGTGGGCAATGAGGAAGGCAAAC
>JANQJH010000091.1 GCA_028281705.1 Verrucomicrobiales bacterium | reverse complement strand
CTCGGCACGGCGAAGCGCCTCGCCAAGATCGAACGATGCCCAGTGGGCCAGAAGCGCCTCGTAGAGATGAAGTTGGGTATCCCCATCCGAGCAGCTCTGAATCATTTCGAATGCCTTGGGCAACTGTGTTTCTTCCAGGCTCTGGAGCAAGCTAATAGAGGCAAACAGAGGCCGCGTCTCAGCTGGATTCTCTTCGCGGGCTCTGATCTGAATGGCCAACTTACCAAGAACAGCAGCTTCGATCATTGAACGTTTAGATCCGGCTTTGCGAGATGGTAGTAGGCTGGTCGAAGAAGCGCCTGAATCTCGCATGCGCACCAGGTCTTCGCCCACGGAATCGACTTGCCTGGCAAGTGCTCGGTTCTTCATTCCCTGCATTGTGATAGGAACAGCGGCGAGAACGACAATGGCGATGGTTAGTTTTTTCATAGAGACGAATGCGAGGGCAGTTGATAATGAGGCCGAGGTCGAAAGAGCGGTGGCGCTTACAGACCCTACTAGTTCTGCACTTGCGGGTGCCTCATGGATATTTGACAGTCCGACACTTAGACTAGCAACGGGTAAGACAATGCCTTTGCGTTGTAGAGCCACAGAAAGCTTTTCAAGTGCCCGTTTAATCTGTTTTCGAGAAGCCTCCTCCGATTTGCCAACACGGATTCCGATGTCCCTATATTTCCTACCTTCGAAGAACCGCAACACAAGCATCATCCGGTCAGCTTGCGGCAGGTGATTGATTGCTTCATCAAGAACCGGCAACGCATTGTTCCATTGGTCGTTCTGCGAGGAATTTCTCAGATCTTTCGTGCTCATATGCCTGGCGTATGCTGCCAACTTGGTATTTCTCCGAACTTCACCACGGCGCGCTCGTGTCGCCTCGAACACGGTCGCTCGATGCAGCCACGCCCCCAAGGCAACATCCGGTCGCACACGTGCCGCTTTGTTTGCCAGTAACGTAAAGACTTTCTGAGCTACCTCTTCAGCTAACTGGCGATCGCCGGTCGTTCGAAGTGCACAGGCCAAAACCAACCCGATATAGCGTTCAACCAGTAGCTGGAAGGAACGTTCGCAACCGCTGCGAATGTAACGCTCTAGCAGTTCTATATCATCATCGGCTTGCTGATCCATGGCTCCGATCAATAAACCCCCATCCAGCCAGACAACCGGACAAATTTCTTAACTTGGGTATGGCAAACTTCGCTTACCCAAGAACAGATCCTCTCTGATAACGACGAATACACATGACAAATATAGCTATTGAGACAATTCCCACCCTGAATCCCGGCGCCCCGGTCACGCAGGGGTCATAGCCTGAGGCAAATCCAAGTCTGCTCGATTGATCATTGCGATCGGCTTCCTCTTGACCAAGCGGAGCCGCCCTCAACTAGCCGAGGGACTGAAGTCCCTCCCACATTGGAGGAAAGTGGCAGGGACTTCAGTCCCTTCATTGTTTCAGCGCTAACTCATCATCTGCGAACAACCTCTTGGGGGAACCGCAAACCACAAGAGGCCGAGGCTGGGAAGCCTCGACCTCTCGATAGATGGACCGATCACGCATCCCTCCGCTGAGGAACGCGCGTTACCCAACTAATAGTCAGATAGATCTATTTAAGAACGCCTCGATAGAAACCGCCCGCGGCACCGGCCCGGCCGGCATCGCTATCTTCATACACACCGGTAACGTCACTCGCGATCACCGTCCAGTTGACCAGGTCCGTGGAGAACTCGACGTCATAGGTCGCCCCTTCAGGGAAGCTAAAGGCAATCCCATCCGCCGTGGCGGAGACCTGGCTGATAGTGCCTGGTTCACCACCCACGGGCGGATCCACGGGAGGCTCGCCGCCGCTCAAGTCGTCGGCTCGCACGCCGGCGGCCAACTCGCCAATCTGCTCTTCCGTTAGAGCCGCTCCAAAGACCGCGAATTCATCAATGACGCCGTCGACCAGATTGCCGCCACCGGGATCTCCGCTGATGAAGAGTGCGGTAGGATTCTCCGGAAGCGGTCCCGTGTTGGTGCCCGAGAAGGCCAACACGCCATCGACCCAGACCGATTTCTCGGCGCCGTCCTTCACAAAGGCATAGTGATGCCAGCCATCGGTGAAGTCATGGCCTTCGGGGGGAGGACCGGAGATCCTCTGGGTACCCCCATCACAACAACCGGCGGAGTCGAAGAAGATCGTCCCGTTGCCCCAAGGCACATGGCCCTGAGCCGCGCGCTCGCCTCCCGCCCCGTCAGCGGTGGTCCAGAAGGAACTGGAGTTCACCACGCTGTTCAGGTTCTGCCAGAACGAGAAGGTGACCTGATCGACCGCCTGAGCCTCGTTGAGGAACAGGGCATTGACGTCGTCGACGATCACCTGACCGCCGCTCCCATCGAGCCCGTAGTCACCGGCTTGACCCGTGCGTCCTCCGGCATCCGCCGTGTAGGCGGCCCCTTCCAGACGGCCGATGGATCCGCTGACAACGTCGACGGCCACGTCCGTGCTGTTGGCGTCATTGAAGTCCCACATGGCCAGAAGGCTACTGGAACTCCCGCCGCCCGTGCCAAGATCTTCGAGCGTGATGCCCGAGAGAATGGCATTTCCGTCAGGGAAGTCCGCTTCCACGCCATCGAGGTTGATGACCAAGGTGTCCCCGGATCCTGGGAATGTGTAGGTGACGAGTGCCCCTGCCCCGGCACGTCCGCCAGCATCGGCTTGAACCGCATCGGGACTGAAGTCGTCCAATATCTTCTCGGTACCAACCGTGATATCGAAGCCGCGGTCGCAACATTTCTCGGCAAAGAAAAGCTGCAGCCGGTAGTTCTTGCTACCGTCCAAACCCGCCAAGGTGTAAGTGACGCCGGTGGGCTCGTCACCGCGAGCGGACCAACGGATCGACCAGAGCAGCAGGGCCAGATCGTCGTCCGCCTGGTCGGCCCCAAAATCAGACCTGGGATTCCATTCGGGAATGTGGTTCTGCGCCTCCCAGGTCACGCCCGGGATGTCTTCCGTATCACTCAAAAAGTTGGCGTCGCCAATGGTGAGTGCCGGACCGCCAACATTGATGGCGTAAACAAAGTCACCACTGAAATCAGCGCCCGCGGCACCGGTGATGGCAGAGACTTCCGTGGTCGGCTGGAGGATGTCGGTGTCCGGCACCAGCGGATCGGTGCCTCTGGCGACCTCAAAACCGTCGCCAAAGGAATCACCGTCGGTGTCGCGGTTATTCGGATCGGTTCCCCCGGCGATTTCTTCGCCATCGTTGAGACCGTCGCTGTCGGTATCGTCTGACCTGGGATCCGTGGCGATGGCTCCATTGACTTCTTCACCATCGCTACGGCCGTCACCATCGGAGTCGGCTTCTGTCGGATCCGTGCCCAGGTTCATTTCCTCGAGATTGGTCAGGCCATCCGCATCCGGATCGCCCTCGGGCGTCTCGTCGAGATTGCCAAAGAAGCCATTCTCGAAGAAGTCGTTGAGCCCATCGTCATCGACATCCGCCTTGGCGTCGCCGAAAGCTGGCAGGAGGACAAAGGTTCCCTCATCGAAGGATTGGACATCACCCAACTGCGTGTTGACGAAGAGCTCGACCTGAGCGCCGCCGCCGCGTTCGTAAAAGAACATCTCCACCTCGTGCTCACCCTCCGAGAGATCGATTGAGCCGAAGATGTCTCGAGAACCATGCGTCCCCGGGTCCTCCGCAACCAACTGGCCATCGATCAAGAGTTGGTTCCCGTCGTCGGAGTTCATGCCAAAGGTGCGCACGCCGGCCTCGATGATGTTGATCGTGCCGGTGACGTAGGTGCCGAAATCATTGCGATCGCCAAAACTATCCCAGAGCCCGAAGGGCAACTCATCGTTGGCGAAATGGCCCTGCGCATTGTCGCGGAAATTGACGAACGTGAAGTTGCCCACGTGTTCCTCCTCGATCTGTTCCGGGTCTTCAAGAGCTTCCTTGAACGTTTCCATGTCGCCGAACTGAACGCCGCTCGCTGCCTTGACCGTCCGCACGAGGAAGGTTCCCAAGCGATCTTCCGCATCCAGCGGATCCGCGCCAAAGAGCAGCTCCGCAGCATCGGAACTGCCATCGCCATCCGTATCCACATTCAGTGGATCGGTCCCGCCATCGATCTCCTGCCCGTCTCCCAAGCCATCACCATCGGTATCCGCCGCCAGGGGATCGGTGTTGTGCGTGTTGACCTCCTCATCGTCGGCTAAACCATCGCCATCGGTATCGATTCCCGTCTCGGGATTCGGCACCAACGGGTCGCCGGGATTGGCAATGAGAAACTGAATCTGATCTTCCGTCAGGGCGAGATCGTAGACCTGAACATCGTCGACGGTGCCATCAAAGGGTAGCGCTCCTTCACCAAAGGAACCCACGTAGAAGGTGCCCACATCCTGAAAATCAGTGATGTCTCCACTGGCGACTTCAACACCATCGACAAAGATCGTCCCTTCGCCCACGGTATTGTCATAGCGAATCGCCACGTGATAGGACGTGCCAGCCGTCAGGCCCAGGCCTTCAGTGAGGAAAAGCGCGTCGGCGACTCCGTCACTCTCACCAAACCAAACCAACTCGCCGCTTCCTTCCAGCAACCCGAAGACGGGATTCTCTTCCCCCCGGGCGACCACCGTGCGAAAATCGGCATTGCCCAGATCACCCAGGGAAGCCGGATTCATCCAGAGTGACACCGTGAAGTCGCTCAGGCTGCCGTCGGGAATCGTGGTCACGGTGAGGTTGGAGCCTCCGCCGAATTTGGCTGATGTTCCGCTATCCGCATGCAACCCGGCCTCTCCCAAACCGATGGTACCACCGTTCTCGCGATACTCACCCGGATGCCCGGTGCCCGTCGCATCGAGTGCTCCGCCGGCGGCGTCCGTTTCATCAAGGCGGTAATGTGCCAGGGGCCCCACCGGATTGACCACCGTCACGCGGACGGTGAAGTTGACGTCCTGGTCATCCACATCTTCATCATCCGACTTGGCATTGAGCTCCAAGCCAAAGGATCCGAAGGTGCCATTGTTGTTGAAGCTCAAGACCAGATCTTCACTCTCACCAGGCGCCAGTGTCGTCGGCGCCGAAACAAGCGAAAAGTTGTCCGTATCCCCTCCCGTGATCGTCAGCTCACTGATGTTCAAAGGTTTCGCCCCCCGCTCGTCGTCGGGCTTGACCGTGTTTTTGATGCGAAATCTCAACTCTTGATCGCTGCTCAAGGCCGGCAGAACGCCTCCATTCAATGTCTGCCCTTCATTGAGCGTGATGCCGGGGTTCGAGTTGTCGATGATCGTCAGGATGGAATTCGACGGATCGGCCAGAGTCTGGATCTGCTCCTCGGTGAGGGCACCGGCGAAGACGGCAAAGTCGTCGATGCGTCCGCCGTGGTTATTTCCACCGTCGACGGCGCTACCGATAAAGAGGTCCTGAAACGCCTCGTTGAACTCTCCCGTGTTCTCATTCTCGATGAGCAATTCACCATCAGCGTAGAGCCGCTTGCTCGACTTGTCTTTGATGAAGGCAAAGTGAATCCACTGGTCCTCATAGGGCAGGTCCGACGCCCCAACCTGGGTTCGTTGGGTGCCGGCATCGCAGCACCCTCCCGAGGTGTCGAAATACACCGTTCCATTGCCCCAGGGCGTGTGCACCTGCGCCGCGCGATCCATCCCGTCCGCACGGGACCAGAAAGCCGACTGGTTCCGGATCGGTTCGTCCCAGATCTGCCAAAAGACGAAGGATAACTGATCGCGGGCGCCGCCCTTGTTCAGGAAACCAGCTTTATTCTCTTCCTCACCGATGATGGCGACGGTGCTCCCCCCTTCGCTGAAATCCATGGAGAAGCCGCCCGCGCGCCCCTCGGCGTATTTGGCGTTCCGAATCTCCCCTTCGATCCCGGCCACGGTATCGACGGCCACGTCAGGGGTTTGGTTGTCATCGAACTCCCACCAGGCAATGAGTTCGGCTTCGTCCTGGGCGTGAGATGACAGCAGCGATAAGCTGATCGCCGCCGCCCCAACAAGTATCTTGAGGGTATTTCCGGGGTACATAACTGTCGATTGAGGTTTATCGGACGGCGGCGCCGGGAGACGCGGCCATGCGGACAGCATCCATCTTAGAGAGGACGCATTCCCATTCGGAAGCCATTTCTTCCTAAAAGACCACTTCTTACCCTAAGGTCATCAATTCAGTTAGAAAACCAACCCTTCCATGGCGGCCACCACCGGATACCGTTCCGCCGAGGAAGGGCCACGAGGTACCATCGTCAGCCAAGGTCGCCCTCGCGAGGGAGCACCGCCTCGATCGCCTCGGTT
>JANQJH010000060.1 GCA_028281705.1 Verrucomicrobiales bacterium | reverse complement strand
CTTGAACGTTGGGCTCCTGCATAACCAGGTGGATCAGGCGTTGGTAAGCGCCATCTTCCCGCAGCCTATCTCGGTCGAGGCGGCGAACCAAAGACTTGGCAAGTCGGCGATAGATTACAATCCGCGCGAGCGATGCGCTCCAAAATGGAACCCAAGGCCGCCAATATCGAATACCGTTGGTCAGACACACTGGGCTCGACTGCGCTCCATCCGTCAGGGTGTCGATGTAATAGATCGCCATGGCGGCTTGTCCGCTTCCCTGTCCCGCACTGAATAGATTCCACCGCGGGGCCAGGCGGAAAAGATCGAACGGTGCACGTTTGATAATCCTGCCGGCAACACTTAGCGAAATCAGCAGCCAGCCTCCCAACACCGCCAAGCTCATAATTTCGATCGTTGAAGCTGCCAAGATCATCGGCCTGCGAACGGATCGGATCTGGTGCCATGTTCCATGCGTTCTCTCATTGGCGGCCGAGATACAAAAAGCACGGATACGTTGCGACAAATGTCCAGAAGAAGTTGTTCAGCCCCATCAGGACGCCGATACCAAGGTGGAACAGGAATCCACCAGCCAACAACACAATGCGCAATTCGTCGCCCACCCATAGCACCACAGGGAACAGGCATTCGCCGAGAATGGTGCTCCAGCAGAGAAACTTGGAAACCCAGACATGACGCGCCAGGAATCCCCCAACGCTGTCGTTCCGGAAGCGCGAGCCACTAAACAGATGACTTATAAATGTCCCTTGGCACCAAAGTTTTGATTGGATTTTGACCAACCCGTTAGACACGTAAGCAATACAAGTGTGGATTGCGACAAACCACAGCCCTATGCTGGCGAAGGATTCTGAAACAGCTCCATTTAAATAGGCAGCACACGTAAAAATCACCACCAAGCCAAGAGACTCCGCCGCTCCGGACGCCGTTTCCAGGCGATAATTGGCCACGAGGTTAGTAGCGAAGATCAACCATAGGGCCCAGGCTGGAAGCGTTCCCCGAAACACGCAAGCGACGACTGCCAAAGCGCACAGTAATCGAACGATAAAAAGCACCGTAAAGACAGGTGGGTCAAGGCTGGAGCTCAAGAACCCCCTCAATCCCTTCGGACAGGCGCCGTCGCGTCGTCGCGCCATGAGCCCGCCCGGCTTCAGATGCCTACTGAGACGGATCCACTCCAAACTGTTGATGACCACCCCGATAGAAATGAGCAATCCGATAGCCTGGTAGGTCTGGTGAAGGTCAAGAGTCATCGCCGCGGATTGAAAGCTCGATGACGATCTTTTCCGCGCCGCCGTATGGACCACCATCAGTCACGACACGTATGGCTTCGGGCTCGTGTTGACGCGCCTTTGCCAAGCTAACCACATAGTCTTGAACGTAGCCAAAGTCCTTGCTCCACTGTGTCGGCTGGCGGGTTGCCGATTGGGTCTTCTTGAACAGCCACGTCATCAGGGCAAGTTGCGGACAGTGAATGAGCGCGAACGGCCCTGGTTGATGCGCCAACAACCACGCTTCACGCCAGCTCCCGGATCTTTCGCGGTAGTACAATCGGTAGGTCTGCGGCGGTTTCCCCGAAGAGTCCGCAAACATGCGCCAGTGATTCAGCCATCGTCCCCGGCAATGAACGCGCAGCCAAATGGCCCCGGGAAGCATGCTTACACAGTAGAGCTCCAGCGCCAGCCAGACACCCATCACGCTCAGGAACATATATTCAAGCGAAGCCAGATCCATACGTTTCCCGTTTCAATCGGCCTCTCAAGTCGACGGACTTTCGTTCGGCGCCGCGGATTGCAGAAAGCCGTTGGAATGAAGATATTGACAGAACCGAGTATTCTCCTCGTTAGACGCGTCTCCAGGTATCTCGATGGGATGAAAGGACTCGGCCTGCGCAGCCCACTCCCACTTGGCTCGGTGCCTCAGAAACAGTTCCAGAGTCCGACCGGTCGCGGTGTGCCGGAGGCGCAACAAACCCGCCATAACTGCATGCGTTACACCGCGAGTTGTTTTCAATCGAATCGAGGGATCGGTCATTGCCATTCGTCGCTGAGCAGCGATTAGGGGCTCCATCCGGTGCTCCGTCCGATCCGCAAACTTGTTCAGAATATATCGTGCGGTAGGACCGGCGATGTCGCTCACCAGCGTTTCTCGTCGCCGAATCTCCTCAGCGAACTCCTCCGAACGCTCCGCCAGTTCGGCGGGGAAGCGATCGAGAAGCTCTACGTGATCCCGAAGGGCCAGTTCGGCGCTGCCGGTGAACAGATTGTGCCACCTGGCAGGACTGTAGCCGCAGGTCAAGTGAATCGAGGGTTCATCGCCGTACGTGCGAGCACAGTGCGCCACGCCTTGCGGCAGATAGAGCATATCGCCGGGATTCATGATGATCGAGTGCTCCTCATCCGGGCTCCAGTTGAGGCAATGAAACCTGCCGCCACTGTACGGCGGTACACCGGACAAGGTCCAAGCCTTAAAGCCCGACACCTGAATGATGAAGACATCGTGATCATCCACGTGACGATGAAAGCCTTGGGCTTTCGGGGGAGTGATGTAGGCGTTCACATTCACCCGGGTGGCGACTGCCTTTTCGAGGGCGCGTTTCAGATGGAAGACCGGGCCGACAAACCACTGGCATTGATTGAAAACCACGGTGGCTCCTCCTCGGAAACATCGCGAAATCTGGGTAAAATCGTAGAACCCAGAATCATCGAGATATTCAAGAGGCGACACATCGATCCCGAAAAAATTCAGGCGGATGGATCGTTCCTGAAGCGGCGGTGAGAACAGTGTCATCGCCTCCACATCGTCCAAGCCAACGAACCCCGCTCCATCGGGCACGATATCGGCTGCGAAGGCATGCGTTCGACGGGAGAAGTCCGCTTCCCGAGCTTGCTTCGCAAATTCCTGGATTCGCTCGAACATGGGGTTGAGTCTCAGTGAATGCCCGAAGGATTGGAAAGAAATATTTGCCAAAAAGCTCCAATTAATGGCAGCACATACGCCGAAAGTATCGATAGCATTCTCATTTTCAGCATTCATGCCGCGCATCTACGCCAGCACATTGAGGTTTATCGGAACCTCCTGGATCTTGACTTTCGATCCGAATCAGCATCCGAAATGGATACTACCGTCCATCGAGGCGCAGTCCGATCCACCGCGGCTCGAGCACCATTCGGCGCACACCTTGGCGCCTCACCTTGCGCGCTTAGCCGATCAACTGCCCTCGGCATTCATTTTTCACATCGGGCGCTGCGGTTCGACCTGGTTGGGCCGTTTGTTGGATGCTCATGAGAATGTCCGCGTCCTGTACGAGCCGCGTTATCTCTGCAATTTTATAGCCGCCTGTCACCGGGTGGATCTGGATCAACGCCGCTTGGCTGAATTGATTCGGCCGTTGATCCGATTGACGAGCGGAGGTTGCCCGGTCAGTGTTCGTCCGATCGTCAAATGGCCAAGTCATGCCTTGGCGTTCGCACCGTCACTTCGGGAAACATTTCCAGACATTCCACAAATCATCCTGCTGCGTGAGCCGCTCGAAGTGTTAGCTGCCTTGGTGAACGATCCACCGGAGTTCCTCTCCACTCCTGCCTCACCTTGGATTTCCAAAGTCATTGCAGGCGCAGAACGGGAAACGCAGTTTGAAAGCGTTTGTGGAAGCTATCTAGAATGGCTACTGCGGATGGCGGCGCAGAATTGTTTCGATATGGTTCTTGATTACCGAGATCTGCCTGGAGGGGCGAATCGGCTGCTCCAGCTGGCCAGATTTCCTACCCTCCTCGACCCAAGTCAATTGCGGACCGCATGCAAGCAGCACAGTAAGATGTTTCGTAGTGAGTTTATCGACGATTCTGTGCGTAAGCGGACGTCAGCCTCGAAAGCGATGTGCCAAATGGCTGAAAAAATGCGCGAAGATTTTTATTCTACCTTTCTCGCAAGCCGACACTGAAGAATCAAAAATGCCGCGGCGAACTGAGGGCCGTGAAAGCGGCCAGTAAAAGGCTGCCTAGGATGCCCCTTTGAAGTCCATGTCATCATCGTAATTGTTGGCACCTTCAGCCTTGCTGACAGCCAGTCGCATCACGACAGGTTTCTCCCACGCTTTCGAAGTAGTCTCCGCTCCTGAAGCCGTTTCAGAAACGTCATCCATGGGACTGTTTTCGTTCTGAGCATCCATGACTTTACAAGTACAGTTCGATTCTCTCGTTATCAAGAGTTTTCTCAGTACCTCGCTCAATTTCCTC
Organism: Verrucomicrobiales bacterium; assembly: GCA_028281705.1. GTDB lineage: Bacteria > Verrucomicrobiota > Verrucomicrobiia > Verrucomicrobiales > DEV007 > JAACDM01. Next base: position 48,479 of record JANQJH010000060.1, on the reverse strand, counting down.
CACTACCAGGAACTTGGTCATGCTGACGCAGAAAAGCGGCCGTCATGAATCCGCGGGAGAAATGTCTCCTCTTCGATTCCGCGACGACATCGGCACTGAAGGGATCGAACGGACGATGGGCCACCTGCTTGATGTCCTCCCAATAAGTTCTCAGCAAATCCAGATCCAAGTACCGGGTGACTTCCGAATCTGATCCATACTCGTCAAGCCGATCCAGCACGTAGCGTTCAACGCGTTGTGAGCGAAAAGGGCCCCATGGATCCGTTGGCTCTGAGGACTTCCGGGGAGCCCAAACGATTCCATCGGGCAGGATGCCTCTCATTGTGCGACGGATCAGATATCGATTCCACCCATCGAAGCGATGCTGTTCGGCGGGCACTGCCAGGCAAAATTCGCACAAGCGGCGGTCGAGCAAGGGACACAGAATCTCAACACCATGGATCGCCGCCAAAGGTACTAATGATTGATAAAACGGCTGATATCTTCCAGCAAAAAGATTGGCCACTTGATTTGCCCGCACCGGCGATCTCCAAACATCACCCCAAGTCGGCACAGGTGCATTTCGAGCATTCCCGAAGTAACTGAAAACGAACTCCGGCCTCGCAATGCACGGCACCACGAAGAGAGGCTGACTTCGTTGGTATTCGCTTGCTGCGAGTCCGGGACCTGCCAGTGAGCTCTTCAGGAGTGGCCCAATCAATTCACTCCGGACTATCGATCGCACAGACCGCCCCGTGTTCCTGGCCTGTTGTCGAATTTCCCTCATCAAACGCAACCATCGGCCTTGAAACATTAGCCCAAACAAGTAGTCGTGCGCATGACTGGTGGTCAAGAGATCGCCCCCTTGGCCGCTCAAGAGAGTACGCCCGCCGGATCGTCGCAGGAGTTCACAAACGGCAATCCAGCGATCAAAGGCCACGTCGCGAAACGGCGAACCCAACGCTTGCAGCAGATGATCCTGGTCAGAGAAGATACCATCCTGCCCCCAAGCCCGATATTCGTGAGACATGGGGAACTTCTGCAGAAACGCGTCCGCGTAGGTACATTTCTCCACGGTCGTGTTCGGATCATCGAGATCGCCAAAGGAATAAGCATGGATTTTCTTACCTTTGGCGGCGGCAACACCCCGGGCGCACCACGTGACCGAGCTGGAATCCAAACCTGAGGTTAACGTCGTGCCAATCGCAAAAGGAGACCGCATGCGTGACTCGACGGCCTGCTGAAACAGCTCTTGATAGGCTTCGACATACTCGTCGGAGGACTGCAATCGAATTTCCTTCTCGATCTCAGGTTTCCAGTGCTCACGAATTTCTGTGGCGCTGCTGTCCATGCGCATCCAGCAAGCCGGCTTCAATGCTTGGACACCTTGGTAGATCGTAGTGGCCGCATTGTTTGTGCGCTTGAGCAGCACCTCAGCGATCTTGTCAGCATTGATCTCGCGAGGAACGTATCCGGCGGCCATCAGTGCGCTGAGTTCGGAAGCAAAAAGAACTATCCTTGGCCCTTGGTGATAGTAGAGCTGCTGTGTGCCGATGAAGTCCCGTGCACAAAACAACTCTCGATCTCGGGGATCCCAGATGGCGAAAGCAAAATCCCCCACCAGACGGGGCAAAACTTCGCACCCCCACTTGAGATAGCCGAGCAGAATCAGCTGGGCGTCAGTGCGTATCGGGCGAGCCTCCAGTCCAAGCTGACTGAGGAGTTCATCCCGGTTGTCGATCCGGGCGGCAGCGCTGATCACCAACTTGGTTTCCGGTTCGATCCAAGGCTGGGTCTCCTCGATCGATTCCGGCGTATTGGCCCGCTGCGTGTGCCCCAGGCCGATACTGTCCCCAATCCAAAGATTCCGCTTGCTGTCATGCCAGCCAATGGACCGATCGACCATACGTCGGAGGCGCTCCCGATCGATTTGCGCTCCGTCCAGGCTCATGATTCCAACAATCGAACTCATTCCATTATTGGCGTCCAAGAAGCCCTGCTTCAACGGAACGGCCGAACGGCGTCCCACCCGAAAATCTTTGGGTTCTCCTCAGCGAAACATTAGCTATTGCCGAAGTGTGGTGCTCCTGTGTTGAATGCTTGCCGCCTGGCGCAACTTCCGCTCCTTCCCAAAAGCGAGACGCCGCTTGTTCTTCGAAGCCGCGGCGGCGCTGTTGCGCTATCGCATAGGAATCCGGCTTCGTCCGGTGCATCGCTACCTCGATGAATTTCAAGCCGTCGACGGAAAAGCAGAAGGAGGTCTCAGTCAAGGGCAAGAAGCGTTGGTCGCCGAAATCACTTGGGCGGTGGCCTCGGCCGCCGGTCACCTGCCTGGGCAATACGTCTGCCTTCCTCGTGCGCTTTGCGCCATGCGGCTGCTGGTTCGGCGAAAGATTCCCTGCACCTTTCACCTCAGTGCAACGATGAATGAAAACTCTATGAAAGCCCATGCATGGCTCAGTTGCGGGGCCAACATCGTCACTGGTGAACGCGAAGCGCGGGAATATCCTGAACTGGGAGCTTTTTCTGTAGGGTGGTCGCCCGAACAAGCTATTGCCCCTCCACTTCAGCCAACCCCAATGAAAGCAGTTCCTCCAGGAAACCAGTAACATCATCCCGGCATTCCTCGGTGGTGATTTCGAATTCGGTCGCAATGCGATTGACAATGTCATTCACTGAATCTGCTTCTTCCAACAACAGCCAGATGCGCCGGCCGGTCGGGCTCAACCCAAAATGATCGTCGTCCGTTTCGCCGACCAGGACGGCCGCATCTCCCAAGTCGCGAACTTCTACATTGGCGGCAGCGATGATCCTGGATTCGGCAGCAATCGGCTTCAAACTCATGCCTGGAGGATGCCTCAGCCACCGGCATTCAACAACTGAATTCGATGAGCGACGAAGCACAGGGCTGGAAAACCAACAGGTAACGCCACCAGAAAAGTTGCTAGTCCGAACAATGCGGCATTTAACGCATGAAACACCAGAGCCCAGCTGACGAACACCAGGCACCCTTCGATCCCGGTCACAAGCGAGAGAGGAAAGAGGCATTGCAATACAAGCGTCGTGACAGAGAGGCTCCGCACCAGAAGCAGGTTGGATCCCGTGACCCGATTAACGGCGTCGCAACCAAATACGGGATCTCGCGCCATCCGCTGCAGCACCTCACCCCTTCGCCAGGATGAGTCCGCAAACTTTGCCCACCCGTTTCCAGCATAGCTAAGCACGAGATTTCCTGCCACGAACCATAGCCCGGCTTCCCTCAAAAGCACCGATCCGGGGACGGAATGAGCCAGAGCGAGAAAGATGATCGTAACACGCAAGAACACCTCGGAACCATTGAGAAAGAATGTTCGATTGTGTTGGAGAACTCCGAGCGCGACCAATAGCCACAAGCTGCCTGCACGAAGCGGAAGATGCTCCAACACCAATAATGCCGCTGCCAGAATCCGGGTCAGATGGAACAAGACCATGCCAGAAACGCCCGCGAGGTGCTCCCAACCCGATGGCAGATATTTCGTCACTCGCATTCGATAGCCATGGCGTTTCACCAATTCCCAAGCATAAATGCCATCGGGTCGAAACTGTCGAATAATCGCTAGGTAACCAAGTGATTCATGGAGCACAGCAATTGCGACCAAACAACAAGTTAGGCGTATGCATGAATCCGGTCCAGTAACTAGATCTGTCATTTGGAACCTCCAGTACGCAATCGTTTCGATTGGAAGAGAGTGGATTCACGAGCGGCCTCCGCCAAGACAACCCGCCACTCCCGTCCCACACTGTCGGCTGAGCCTGACTGCTGAAGAATAAACTTTCCCAACACGTCAACAGCCAACTGCACCTTGGAATCTGGTGGGGTCTTACTGCCCGAATACCTCGTCAAATAGTTGGCAAACTCAAAAACCGGCCCCTTCACCAATAGCTCCGGATTCCACAACCAAGTGAACACGTTACGCGGCAGCCGCAACTGCACGTTCGTCCAGCCCCGCACCCTACCATCGACCAGGATGTCACGATATTCCAGCCGCAGTGAGCGACGAACATCCATGAATAATCGATAGCGGACCAAAGGAAAGAACAAGCCCAGTAACCAAAAACGGTGCCGCAATCGTCGGCGGAATTGTACCACAAAAATCAGCACAAACAGGCTTGCCATTAGGATCAAGATCAATCCTTCAATGATGGTAATACCGTTCAACATGGACACACGATCAATTTTAGATTAGGGAAAGATGCCTCCCATCCAAGGTTCCCTAGCGGAAGCAGACCCCGAGCTTGCGACGATGTTCCTCGTTCCCTACTTTCGGCACGGTAAGTGCGGCAAGCACAATCAATGGCGGAATCAACGGAATGCGATAACGCGTCTTGGTAAACAACGCTGCATGAAAAAGGAATGAACTGATCCAGATTGCAGTTAGCGGCAACAACCATCGCCGCCGCCTGCTACCAGCCGCGACGACGCCCCAGATCGCGAAGCCCATCACGAAACAGTAGGAAAAAGCAATCAACAGCTTGACCGCCAATCTTTGGCCGGTGAACGGCCAAGGTGTGAGAAAGTTCGCCATACTGACGAATCGCTCCCTGGCAAAAATCTTGGGATTATTCCAGGCGAACTTCACGTAGTTGCTCCGTTCCGCCCGCTCTTCCTCGCCGATCACCCGTCTCCAACCACCCCATTCCGAGCGATAGTTCCCCACAAATTCGTGGTGCGTTGATATCAGCACCAAGTCCCCATACATGATCGTACCTGCGGTCGTGTAGACCGCAAGCGTCGCGATCAGAGCAACGGAGAACCGCTTAAGCGCTCGCCACTTCCTCCTCCAGATCAACGCCGCCAACAACCCGCAAATCACCGCCAAACCCGGGGTCCGGATAAACCATGCTGTGGCCGCAAGAAAACCCCCGAACCCTGGCCTGCGCGGCTCACGTCCGAGGAGGGCGCTAATACTCGCCAGCACGACCACAATGTAGGGGCCATCCCAACCCATTTTGCAGCCGAGATCCACCAGACCGGGGTGAAAGGCACATGCCAGTCCCGCGATCCAAGATCTCATGACTCGATGCGGACTAAACACCGTTACAAATGCCAAGGGCGCGATCAGGCTGGTCAGCAGGGGCTGAAACCAAAACGCTATGGCAATGGCGTCCATACCCATGGCCACCAAAGGCGAGATCATCAGGGGATATCCCCACGGATTGAACGGTCGGACGAGAGTGAAATCGCCCAGGTGTTCCGCGACCAACAGAATGTGCATCCAATCCTCCCCTAGATAACGCGCCTCCGTTGGGCTGTATACCAACACCGAAATTCTGGCGAGCCAGGCAATGACGAATACAGTGAACATTCCCCAAGCCAAATGTCGTCGTGCAGTCAAGTTCATGCGGAAGAAGCAACACGAACCGATTCGGTTATCCAAGGCCAAAGTGTCTCATCAGCTGAATGCCTGTGCCCGATTGAAACCCGATCAGTTCCGTGTATCTCCGGATTCGATGCCCAATAAACGCGGGTCAGTGGAGTTAGGGCCGGAAATGACCGGCATGGCTCGGAAATCGAACCATTCGGTCGCGGGAATTCGGTCGGGGGGCGTGTATTGAATAGCGGGATGTCGTGCCATTGATCCCATCCACAATTCGGAATCCCGCGTGATCACCGCGTTCGCGATTAGCAAATCATAGTGTATCCCGTATTGCTTATTCGCTTTGGAAATGTGCTTTCCTTCTCGATCTCCGCGGTAGACGTAGATGCTTCCGGTCGTTCTTTCCCCGACACTGTGTGAAACAGGAACCCGCGCGCGCCATTGTTCCCCAGGAGTAACGGTTTCCAAGCCGATCAGTTCACCTTCGAGGACCGCGGGTTGCCAATCCGGAATCCATTCGCGGCTGAGAAACACCTGATCCAGGACTTCCTTGGAAAAGAGTCGGGGAGTGGCACCCGGCGCCTTAGTGATCAGGATTTCCACAAACAAGTTCGAGCCAACGTGACTGCCGGCTTCCACAACCTGACCGAGTTCATTCCGCAGTGACAAATCGATGGTAGCCGTGAGGTAGAAACCGCGATTGAAAAGCAGCGGATCACGTTCGTCATTACCCCGGTAGTATCTTCCGCCGAGACGGCGCGGATGCATCGGCCGCGCCGCCAGCCGATAATTGGGTTTGTTGGGCTGCCAAGGCGGCGCTCCGCTTAAATCTATTGACACAGAGCGAGACCTTGCCGGCGATTGTCGATAGTATTCGCGGAGACCACCCAGCGCGAAGAGAAGCGCAACGATGATCATCCAACTCACACGAATCTTGGATAACAGCACCGGGCTACGGGTATTGCCCATGCGTAGGCTCAGCAGAACAACGCCCAGCACAGATGCGATGATCCCTCCAGCCATCCAGAAAGGAGCTCGGACCATCAGCATCTTCACGCGCCTGATCAGTCCCGCCAGCCGGGCTTCAGTCGGTTGGGAAAGTCCTGGCTCTTCCGGCGTGGCTGTCTGCGGCCACGGCGCACCTTTGTCAATCCACTGGCCAATCAGTTCGATATCTGCTGCGGTTAGCGGGTCGGCTCCGCGAGGCATGCGGTAGGATTCGTCGTCGCTAACTAGTCGCTGATAAAGTTCACTCTCTTCGCGGGTCGGGCCAATGACCCTCAACCCGTGCCTACCCTCACGCTTGGCGTAGCGTTCCGCGTCCAACCGCAACTCCCCTTTTGCCTCTCGCCCATCGTGGCATTCCCAGCAGTGGTGCTCCAGAAGGGGCAGGATATCCGAGACGAAATTATCTGCATCCGCCTTTGCGTTCTGCATCGACGCTCCTCCAAATAAAAGCAGCACCAGCAAAATCACATATACCTGCTCCAATGATTTTCCCACTTGGTTCGCTGGTTCCGTTTGAAGGGCGCCAACAGGGGCGACTTCCGCTGTTTCCCGTGGTGCTAATCCTTGGAACGTCACGATTTCTGTTTCGAAGGAAGCAAGTGGACGAGCCATTCATTGCCAGCGTAGAACGGTTCCCTCCTAATTCCACTTCTAAGTAACCGCCGAAGAGAAATATCTGTCGTCGGACCAGTATGGAATCCACGGGTTGATCCACGACAACAAGGATAGGCAGCGAATCCTCGCTCACTCGATTGACCTCGCCCGACAGCAACGACAAACGTGAAGTGTTTGCTCTGAATCTCAAGAGAGAGTCATCCGCTCAACTGCCTGTCAGCACTGGTCGCAAGAGCACCAGGCTACCCGCTTGACATCTCGAGCCCATTTGCGTCAGTTCACGCATGGCGGAACTTGAGATCACCGAAAGAGATACCGTCCGACGGTGTCAAAACCACGTGATGAGCAGCATCGGTGACGACACGGTTCTGCTGGACCTGGAGCAGAACGACTACTTTGGGATGAACGCTGTCGGCACGCGTGTCTGGGAGCTGCTTGAGTCGGCCCGGCCGGTCGCGTCTCTTTGCCGCCGCTTGGAGGAGGAGTTCTCCGTTCCTCCCGATCAGTGCCAAGCTGATGTGCTCGCATTCCTGAACCAGCTCGCTAAAGAGGGCCTCGTCGAGGCGGCCGTGTAGCCGTTTGCCGCATGAGTCTGGACACCGAGCCTGGATGGATCTCGGATCTGCCGGCGGACATCGCCCTGCACGTCCGAAGACTGCTGGAACTGCCCGACTTCCCCCGACAACTCGCGCTGTTCAGTGGCGTTTTGCGGAAGTTGCGACCAACGGAATCGCGAGTGGCCGGTCAGCTTGCCGAACAGGCCCGGCGCGCGGCTCCGGGAGACACTGCCGTTCGCCGCGACACCGATTGGTATTTCCAAAAGGTGATTCCACGCTGGCACTACCGGATCATCAATAATCCGGTCCGAAACGATTGCTATCGCCGTGCCATCGAACAGCACGTGAAACCTGGCATGATCGTCTACGAGATCGGGACCGGGACAGCGGTGCTCGCGATGCTTGCGGCCCGCGCCGGAGCTCGGCATGTTTACGCTTGCGAACGGAAGCCACTACTTGCGGAGGCAGCCCGAGAGAATATTGCGCGCAACGGCTTTACCGATCGCATCACCGTCCTCTGTAAAGACTCACAGGAAGTCTTGGTGGGTGAGGACCTTCCGGAGAGGGCGGATCTTATGGTTAGCGAGATCGTGAATAACGGTTTGCTCGGCGAGCACGCTTTGGATTTGACCCAAGATGCCCTGGAGCGAATCCTGAAACCCGACGCCATCCTGCTTCCGGACCAAATCGCTTTGCGCGGCACACTTGTCGGCGGCCCGCCATGGAACGCGGGTGGCCGGGCGGCTCCTGCCTGCGGAGTTGATGTATCGGCGATCGATTGGCTAGGGCCTTCTCTCACGGAGGCACCGTCGGATTTAGACCCGCGAATGGCCGACGACGCCACGCTGCTGCACTTCGACATGGCGAAGTCAGCGCATTATCGTCCTGAGAAGAAGGAAATCTCGATCACCATGAGGCAAACCACCGCCGTCGAAGGACTGGTGCACTGGATTTGGCTCCGCTTTGGTCCCGGGCTGGAGTTAGACAACCGTCCTCCGAAGAAGAGTTGTTGGAGTCCGAAGGTCCATCATTTTTCTACGGCGCGTCAGGTCCGTGCTGGCGAGCAGGTGCGAATTAGGGTGTCTCACGACCGGAAGTCGGTAAAAATCGAACCAGCAGATTGAGTTAACGCCCAAACGTACTGTATCCCATCCAAAGCAAACCGGAAAACTCCGAGACCCCTGAACAAGAGCCAATACAAGAAGCGGCGTCGAATTGAGAAGGCGTTTCAACGATTGAAGGAGTTCCGAGCAATCGCCACCAGGTATGAGAAACATCGCGAGAACTTTCTTGGCATCGTCACGCTGGGAGCCGCCCCCGCGGCCGACGAGTAACACAGAAATCATCGAAAAAAACCGCGAATCTGCACACTTCTTTCTGCGACGATGCACTAGCATGGCTCTAACCGGTTTTTGAATCGCACCGTCAGCGGCTACACAAGAGGGCACCGTTATTCCTTGCTCTTCGGGAGAGGACTGATCGCGGCCACGATCCGTTCGGCAATCGCCCGATGCATGCCTGCGCTATAATGCACCTGATCAACGTAGTGAGGCGGGTCGACCTCCTGACACAAATCGGCGCACCAGACGACGTCGGCAAATTCGCCCTGGGCCCGGATGCCCTCCGCGTATTCATAACCTGCCCGCAGCCGCTCAAGCCTCTCGGGTTCCATAGGAAACGGCGTCATCGATTGATCAAACTGATATGCCGGTACCGGCTGCCAGAAAAAATGAACCGTGATCCCATAGCTCTCAGCGACCGCTCGGATCATTCGTTTCGATGCCATATAGCGCTCAACGGTAGCCTCGATCGAAGGCTTCGGCGGGCGCGGTTCTCTTCCCCGCTTCCAGGATCTCGGCATGACTCGACGTTGAACCGCCGCGGCAAACCGCGACATCGGCAGACGCTCCAGCAACCTTTTCGGCGGCTTCCTCAAGCCATCGCAGTCGAGCAATCCGCGAAACTCAAACTCATTGAGACCGTCGATAAAGAGCGCCACGTCAATATCCACCCCGGAGGAGAGTAGCTCCTGAAACAGGAGTTGCTCCTGACGCGAGAAATACGTCCCCTGCCCAAAATTATACACGGCCACGCGCTTGTCTCCCCGGCCCACCAGGGCATTCTGAACGTAAGAGGGAATCGTCTCCCAATCCGGCACACCGTATCCAAAGGTGGTCGACCCGCCGAATACCATCAGGTTCAAATTGTCGGGCAACGGCGGCCATTCCGCCTGATTGCAGCAATGCCGGAATCCATGCTCGCTGACATTCACGTACTCGCCCGAGAATGGCGCTTCTTTGAACTGGGTATACGGCATGTAGATCATACGCCGTCCCCACATTTCGTCCAACATATCCCTCACCATGTCCCGCTCGTAACCAGAGTAGGCCGAGAAGACCTTTTCCTTTCCGTATGACTTGAGTACATAGTACGACGTCGGACGCGACGCCCGCACGGCATCGACAATCCCATGAACCACTGCCAGCCCAAGATTCAAGACCACCAACAGCACCAGAGTATTGAGCACGATCAAGGCGAGACCTCGATAACCCGCCTTCCACCGCAGCCTTTTCTTGCTCCCCTTCATCGAGCAAAGACGAAAGCAAAACGATTGGATTCAATAGGCTGAATAGGCGTCATCGCGGCAGAAGGCGTCTAGAATACATCTTGCCCCGAATCGGTCAATGATTTGCTTTGTTGTCGCAGCCAGACGCCGCCCCCCACGGACCGCAGCGCCAGAAACTCAAGGACCAGGTGATCCATGCGCTCTCATGCAACCGCAAGAGCAAGAGGTCCGGCAAGTGAATATCCCGTCCGCCTACCTGAATGACGCCTCCCCATCGGGAGAGGACCGGCCAACTCTATGGCAATTCTTCGCGTCATCATGTATTTCCAATTCATGAGCAACGTGAGATGGGCGTCCCGCCCGTCATCAACAGGCGGGACGCCTGTTTCACGTTATCCGCAGGATGGAAAATCGTGTCATCTCCGTCACGTGTGACGACATTTAAATAGATGAGCTCAGTGATCTGTTGGGATTGCATCAGCGGGTCTCGGAACGATCAAACACGAACATCTTCAGCGGCGAGCCACTCCGAACAGATGTCTCCAAACGGCAAATCCTTGAGTGAGGATTGATAAGCCTTCTGGATGGAAAGAGTGTCCCAGTTTAGGTTTCCTTCCAGTAGCACTGGACCACTCTCGGTCAATGCGATATCCCAGCCGATGAAAACAAAGTTAGGGAGATGCCGATGCGCTTTCAGGCCAATGAACTTCACCGCCTCCCAGTCTGGCAATCGGCGACCGACGATTTTATCGTTCGTGTCCGGATGTGATTCAAACTCGCCTCGAAAAGGGGAGTAGGCGAAAGCTGAGCCCAGTTCCCCTGAATCCAGATCCACTCGACTAGAAATCCCATGATTGTTAGTGATCGACTTTCCCTTGGGCATCTTGAACGTGGCCGCCACCACCACCGTCCTGCCATCCAAGTAGCGGCCGGTAATTAGGCGCACGGCCGCCAAGGGTCCGGGCGAGAGATCCGCTACCTCAGGATGTTGCTTCAAATACGGTTGCACCAACAAGGGAACGAATCGTGAATTCGCCGCGAGATGATTGGCCAGTTCATCACTGGAGAGTCGCCGACCGGTTCCACTCGAATACCTGCCGGTTTCAGACACCAACCAACACTCACAATTCGTTCCCTTGTTTCCGCGGACGGGTTTGACAAACAAGTCTGACGGCGGATGAGGAAGCTCTGGCTCGTCTCCCCTAGCCAATCCGAAGCAGGCCTCCGTGCGTGGTGCCGGCAGGTCATGTTCGCAGCACCACTCCGCAAAACAGCGCTTGTCTTCGATCACAGGCGAATTGGCCCCCTTGTCCAGCAGTGCGAAAAGATTCCCAGCTTCGGATTCGTTCAGGCAGTTGAGACCAAAACTCCAATCGCGGGCATGAAACAGTTCGTAGACATAGTAATGCTTGGCGGGAAGGAAATAACGCACGGCCACGAACGCCGCCTCAGCCAGTAGGCGCAGACGTCGCTTCCCACAGAGATTGCGAGCCTTTTCCCCATGCCTCAGGTTGAGACGAGTCACCTGAATGGCGGATCGAATTGGCCAGGTGGAAAACAACAACCAACGGAGGAACCAGCCTTGACGAACGCGAAATCCCTCCCCGGATAGGCGGCGCAAGCGTGCCACCAAGGCATCCTGTCCCGACGTGGCCCAAAAAGGAAGCACGGGACAGTGCTCGATGATCAGCAGGGACCTAAGCTTGCGCAGCACGGGCCGACCATAATCGGCAAGTCAGCACAGCGCGAGGATCATTCTCCTCCGCCAGCCTGTCCGAAATACTCCTTGCGAAATTTCCTGAAGGCGATGGTGTGCACCAAGAGTTCTCCGTGTCTTTCTTGTATCTCTCTTGCTTCTTTTTCGTTACGGATTTCTAGAAGACGCTTTGTCTCCCGGAGCGCTTCTCGCAGCGGCCGATCGGCAAATTCCGGCAGATGCGTCGCAATGAGGCCGTTCAGAAAGCGCCGCTTTTCTCGGAGCAACTCCGCCAAGCGCAACGCTTCCCTCATCGAGACCTCTCCCTTCTCGAAGCGGGCAAGGGTAACACAGACAAAGTTCCGGCACTGTCGTGGCCGGTCGTTGTAAGCTTCACAGCAGCCACCCCGGTACTGCGCGCACGGCTGTGCCATGAGATGCCCATGGGACGCGTCTTTCCAGATCTCCAGTCCCGCGGCCCGCATCCGCCCAACAGGCTCATCCGCGTGCACTTGAACCCGACCGAAAAGACTTCCGTCACAACAAAGCCCACACCGCAGGCAAAGTTCATTACTTTCAATGGGGATTGGAGCCGATCTGCGCATGGCCAAACACCGCCTTCACCGAGGCAAGTCCAAGGCGACCATCACCTCTTCAACAAGCGATCCTCTGTGGCCAATGAAAGTCTGAGCTGGTAGGGGATCGTTGAGGAGGCAGGCCAGCCCGATGCGCGGATCGTGTGACAGAGATTCTCAGGCATGATTCCCAATGGTCCCATTCCTGAATCAACCGGTCAAGGCAATCGCTAACCGGGGTGCTGGCAACTCCCCACTTTCCCACCGCTTTCCGCATTGAATATAGGCGAAGCCTGCAGCAATCTCCCCATCTTCGCTATCAATGGCCACCTTCAAGCATTTCCTTTGGCGGTTCTGGGAATACGCGCGGTTTCGGGCGCTTGCCCTTGTCGTGGTCAGTGTTTTGTCTAGCTCCCTTCGCGGATTTGGATTTCTGATGGTTCTTCCGTTCCTCCAGATCCTAGGGATTGCGAACATCGGGACATCCCTGCCCGGCATTGTTGAAGTCGTGGTGAATCAATGGCAGGCCAGCCCGATGCCATTGAGCTTGACGGTAGCACTGATCGGCTTTGTCTTGCTGATCTCCGTGGTCGCGCTGCTCGGCTTTGGAGAGAAGCTTCTCCAAGCGAAGCTCGCTACGGGCTTTATCCTCCTGCTGAGACAATCCCTTTTCACCATGCTTATCCACGCTCCGTGGACCTATTTGGCGAGGGTCCGGCGGGCGGAGCTGCTCCAGAACGTGCAGGAAGATACTAACCAAGTACTGAATGCGATCAACGAATTCATGAAGGCGAGTTCGGCGGCGATCATCTGCGCGGGCTACCTCATGGTGGCGCTGCAGATGTCGTTTGGGCTCACCGTGGCCTGCGCCGGGGTGGGCGTGGGAATCGCGTTGCTCTTGCGACCACTTCGCCGACGCATTGAGCGCGCCGCAACCTACGGGCGCCGGGCTCAGGTCAAGATGTTTCGCCAGGTCGAGGAGCGCATGGCGATGATCAAGCTGATCAAGAGCTTCACCAAAGAGGACGACGAAACACGTGAGTTTAATCAACAGAGCAACGAAAGCCGTCGTAGCGTCGTAAGAATCACGTTCGCCGCAGCCCTGGTGCCCCTTGGCTATTCCATTTTGGGGGCAATCGGGCTGAGTTGCCTCATTGCCATTGCGATCGGGCATCTCGATGTTTCACCAGATCGTGTCATCGTCCTGATTCTCGTGTTTTCCCGTCTCGTGCCGCAGATTTCCCGCTTGCAGGAAGCCGCCAACCGAATCACGAGTACGTTCCCCGCACTCAAGTCCATACATGCACGCGAGCAGGAACTAACTACATGCGTGGAATCGGCGGTGAAGAAGCCGGTATCCCCGCTCTCGCTCAAGAGAGAGATCCAATTTGCCAACGTTACATTCACCTATCCAGGGAAACGGCGTCCGTCTGTGGAAAACTTGAGCCTGACCATTCCGGCAAACCAGATTACCGCGCTGGCCGGCTCGTCCGGAGCCGGGAAGAGCACGTTGGCAGATTTGACGCTCGGTCTGCTCAGACCGGAACAAGGCACGATCACCATCGATGCGGTTCGGCTGGACGGCGACGCCATTCATGGCTGGCGGCACTCCACAGCCTACATGCCGCAGGAGCAACTCCTCTTCCACGACACGATCCGGGCCAATCTAAGCTGGGCCAAGCCCGATGCCACTGACGAACAGCTTTGGGCCGCCCTCGATCAGGCCGCCGCCAGTGACTTCGTTCGCAAGCTCCCAAGCCAATTGGACTCCGTGGTCGGCGATCGCGGCACGCAACTCTCCGGCGGCGAACGCCAACGCCTGTCGCTCGCCCGAGCTCTGACAAATTCCCCTGCCCTGCTCGTTTTGGACGAACCCACGAGCGCTCTCGATGACGAGAATGAGGGCTTCATTCATGATGCGCTACGCCAATTGAAACAAACCACCACCATTCTCCTGATTGCCCACCGGCAATCCACGCTAAGCATGGCCGATCGCGTGATCCGCCTTAGCGAAGGAAGGGTCGCGGAGTCTTAACCCGAACTTTTCACCCATCTGGCGCCTATTGTGAAGATTCCCCAGTTCGGTAGACACTCGGTGTGCTTCGTCGTTAGTCGGTCTTCTTCCTCTGGTCAATTCTTGAATACACGTTTGCTGGTGAACCTCCGAGGAGGCGGAGAAGGGCTCTGGCACATCAATTGCGCCCATGGGTGCTCGAGGCCGGCGAAATGCGTGATCCCGCCACTAACCGATTACCACTCTGCGCACGAATTTCGGCCGGCACATGGCAAGCAGGCCGGCGATGACGAGAGAACCACAGATCCAGATCCACAACGGATTGATCTGATAGGAGGTGTCGTGCAGCTGGAACGACGGCACTGGTGTCCCCGCCTCGCCCGCCCCACTGGACTGTTGTTGTTCAGCCATCCAAGCCGTCAGCTCACGTTGGAACTCGAGATAGGCCGATTGGGCCGCCTCCTTCACGTAGATGTAGAGGCTCCCGCCAACCGCCATCAGACCGACGCCCGCCCATCGCACCCGCGAAAGGATGCGACGTTCCTTCTCCAGATCGCTGAGTGGGGGGGCCGATGTCGACACGTGGTTTGAGATTTTCTATGGAAGATGTGAGGTGAACTCGGACGTTGACATTAACGAATCTGGACGTGCTTGATTCAAGCCAAACCTCGCCATTTGGAGTTAAGCCGCAGGTATACCACTTCGTGGTTCCCCGAGGCCCAGCGCGCCCGATCGGGCTTCCAGCGATCCGCGCCGAGGCCCAGGCGCAGTCGAATTTTCTTCGCCACTTCCGGTGTCGAGGGCTGAAACGCCCACCCCTGGAGTGCCAACGCCATGGTGGAGAGGGCCAAAATCAGGGCGCCCCCGTTGCCCACCGGTCGCCGCCCCCCTTCGCCGCCGCGCACCATGCTGGCAACGGCAAGTAAGATGGCAAGGGACGGAAGCAGGCAAGCCAGCAGGAGATTGCCGTTGGAGAAACGGGGGACCGTTTTCATGCCGACGGCGAAAGCGATGAGCCAGGCCAACAAAAAGCTCAAGACCCCGCAGATCCAGGCGGCGATGGTCATGATGCGCTCGCCCTCCCAGGAGAGACTTGGAGCCGCGCGACCTCCAACTCGAGGACCGCCATGGCCTCTCCTGCGTTTCGATGATTGAATGGCAGTGCGTCTCGGAGGCTGGCCATGGCTTGGGGTGTCAACATTCTCTCACCACATCCATGGGAATCCCGGTAGCAAAGTAACGTCGGACCCTCGTATCCCCTTTAAAAAAGAGAGCCTGTTCCCGCGTTCGGTACGCCGCGCCCCGCACAGGGCCCGCTTGCTTTGCTACCGCTACCCCGGATCTCGGTGATCACGGCGATGGTCGAGCGGTCCCCTTGCGCGCGGCCACGAGGGCTCCGATGAGCCCCGCCTCGAATGACAATCCTGTGCCGATCGTGAGAAGAACCAGCGGGCCGCTTCGATCACCGCCGACTGCCAAGAGGACGACACATCCGCCAAAGCAAATCGCATTGATGGCCAACAGCACGATGTTCCTCGGGGAGAGATACATCCGCCAATCCGAACTCTGCTTCTCAGTTGAGCTCATTTTCCGCTCGGGTCAGTCTCCGAGAACCTGGCCGGGAATTGGACGGTGTCAAAAACGTCGCAACACCGTCATCTGCCTACGGCACTGGCCACGCCCTTGCCCCGACGCTCTAACTAGAATTTCTATAATTCAGCGAAACCTGGTCTATCTTGAGCGTCAAATGGCCACCATCATCCCAGAGCGCCCCACCACCGCGAGTGCCGGTGAACGCACACTCCTCCGATTACTCGCCCTCCTTCCTGACGATTGCGTGGTCTATCACGAGCCGGTGGTCGATGGTAGACACCCGGATTTCGTCGTCATCATTCCTCAGCTCGGCGTTCTTGTCATCGAGGTCAAGGGCTGGTACGCCGCCAAGCTCCGCCGGCTCGATACCGACTCGATCGAGAGGGAACTCGATGGCCGGGTGATCGCGGAGAGATCTCCCGAGAAGCAGGTGCGGGATTACCTCTTCCGCCTGATGAAGGAGGCCCGAAGGCACCGATGGGCAGAAAGGCTTCTCCACCATGAAGGCGAGCACCGGGGACGATTCCGCTTTCCCTTCGCGCCGCTCGTCGTTCTGCCAAATATCACTTTCAATGCACTCCAAACCCACGGGATCGACCTTGCCACCTGGGAACGCGTCTTCCCTCGAGACCGCACGCTGCTCAAGGAGGACTTGCGAACGATCGCCTCTCTCCCTGGAGAACGGCTGGTCGACGCACTTCGACCTCACATCCAACCTTCCTGGACTTTCCCACCGCTCAACGACCCCGAGGTCAAGGCACTTCGGGCCATCATTCATCCGGAGATCCGGCTCGGCGACCACATCGACATCAAAGCGTTAGACAGTCTTCCCCATGCCATCGACGAACAAGAGGACGTGGTGCAGGTGCTCGATCTCCGGCAGGAAGAACACGCGCAAGCGTTAGGAGAAGGCCATCGCATCGTCTATGGAGTTGCCGGATCGGGGAAGACCGTTCTCTTGGTGGCCCGGGCAAAACGGCTCGCGGAGAACGGCGGCCATCGCGTGTTCGTGACCTGTTACAATCGGGCCTTGGCGGCTTGGCTGCGCGCCGAACTCCACGAGTTTCCCAACGTCACGGTTTCCAGTTTCCACGTCTGGGCTGCCGGCTTCGGTATCCGCTGGGAGGCCGGCCAGACAGACGAGCGCCTGGGCGAACGCCTTCTCGAAAGGCTCAAGGCACAACCCATTTCTCAGGGCGCGCCCTGGGATGCGATCCTGGTCGACGAAGCGCAGGACTTCGAACCGAACTGGTTTCGCTGCCTCCTCGCCGCCATGGCCGATCCGGAAAACGGCGACCTTCTCATTGTCGCGGACGGCTGCCAGAGCCTCTATCGACGGGGCAAAGTCAACTGGAGCCAACTGGGAATCAAGGCGCGCGGACGCACCATTTCCGTCAACTACCAGCTCGACCGGAACTACCGCAATTCCCGTGAGATCGTCGCCGTGGCCGAATCCTTCGCCCATTGGTCGTCGGATCGCGACGACCTCAACGCCATCCAAGCCGTGCGCGTGGGCATTGACCGTTGCGAACGCAGTGCGGGCGTTCATCCACTTCTGATTCAATGCGAGAGCCGAAGAGCCGAACTCCTGGAGGCCTATCGTATCGCTCAAAATCTCCTGTCGGGCAGCTGGCAAGGACGCCCTGTCGGAGTTCATCGACCTGGTGAAATTTCAATTCTCTATCCAGGCGCCAACGAGGAGGAGAAGGAGCGTCTAGCAAAGTTCGTGGAGTGGATGAACGCTCAAGGGACGCCCGCTACTTGGATCGGGCAAAGCTGGAGCGAGCGGGATCGGATCGCAGGCGACCAAGTGAAGATCCAGACCATCCATTCGTCCAAAGGACTCCAGTTTCGCGCCGTGATCCTCATCTGGGCAGACAAACTCCCCTACCCGCAAAGCACTCCGGAAGAGCAACTCGCCCAGCGCCGGCTCCTCTACGTCGCCATGACTCGAGCGGTCAACCTCCTCGCCATCACCGCATCCGCACTCAGGGGTTTTGTCCGCGAGATTTCGGAGACACCCACGATCCATACGGCACACGCTGAAGGACGTCCCCGATCTTCCACGACCGTGTGATCTCTTGTATCGCGCCGATCGCAGTTGTGGGCGAAGGCTTACCTTTTCGGATACCCTCTAGCTCAGCCTAGCCGAAGTAGGAGAACATGAAGCTCCCGCCCTTGATGACCTGGATGAGTTGCTCGTGGACCTCCTGCTTGCAGCAAAAACAGCCCCGGCTTCGGCCCGCGTTCTTGTTGCCCACGTAGTGGGCCCCGTGCACGCGGATCCCCCGTTTCCGGGCGTTGCTGTTGGTGGAGTCAACTCCCCTGATGACCATGGCCGGCCGCTTCCCGCTCTTCTGGCCCAGGCCGCTTTGATAGGTGTGCATGGTGATGAAGCCGCCCACGCAGGACTTGTTAGAGCGGAACTCATTGGAGACCGAGGTGGCCGGTCCGTAGGCTGGCCCCGAGTTCTTGCCGTGAGAAACGCGTGTCTTGAACAGCAATACCGGCACCGGCGCGGCGAAGTTCAGGGTCCAGAGGCGAGGTTCCTTGGAGGAGATCCGAAAATCGACCAGGGTGATGAGCCAAGGTTTGTCCAGTTCCCCGATGTGGTCGGCATACGACTTGACTGCGGCGCTCCAGAGATCGTCTTTGATTCCGTAGACCCAGGCCCAACTCATGTAGTAGGCCACTTTCCCAAGGATGTATTCTGCTGATGGTGCTGACATGGCTCTCAGTGTTTGCGTTCGCTCCTACAATGGCGAAAAGCCCCAAAAGGTACCCAAAGATGCCAATAAAATCCGGGCACTCGATCATTTGCGGACGCAATCGGCAGCAGCGGCTGTATCATCCTCATCTGAAAGCTAGGCTCACCCACAAAAAAGGCGGCCAGTTACCCGGCCGCCTTCGTTTGATTCGTGATGAAATGTGATGCCGTTCGGCACCCTAAGCTAGGCTAGGTGAGGCTCTCGACCAGGGCATCCGTCGTTTCCTCGGCGCCTTGACCTTCGATCTCCGGCATGACGGTCTCTTCGATCCCGATACCGCGGGTCTGATGGAAACCGGTGCCCGCGGGAATGAGATGACCCATGATGACATTCTCCTTGAATCCGCGCAGGATATCGACCTTGCCCAGGGTGGCGGCGTCGGTGAGGACGCGTGTCGTGTCCTGGAAGGAGGCGGCGGAAATGAAGCTGTCGGTCTCCAGGCTGGCCTTGGTGATGCCTAACAAGACCGGTGTGGCCTCGGCGGGCTTGCCCCCCTGTTCTTCGATCTCGCGATTGGACTTCTCGAACTCGGTGCGCTCGACCTGGTCGTCCCAGAGAAATTCGGTGTCGCCCGGATCGGTGATCTTCACTTTGCGCAGCATCTGGCGGGTGATGATCTCGATGTGCTTGTCGTTGATCTCCACACCCTGAAGGCGATAGACCTCCTGGACCTCATTGACCAAATGCTCCTGGAGTTCGTGGGGGCCACACACCTCGAGGATTTCGTGGGGCACCACGGGTCCTTCGGTGAGCTGCTGGCCCTTCTTCACAAAGTCCCCCTTGTAAGGCAGGACGTGCTTGTTCATCGGGATCAAGTGATCCTCGCTCTCGCCCGTGTCGGGATCGGTGATGACGACCTTGCGCTTCCCGCGCACCGTGCCGGCCATGGGATCGATGATCCCGTCGATCTTGGCGATCTCGGCGGAGTCCTTGGGTTTGCGAGCTTCGAAGAGCTCGGCCACCCGCGGCAGACCACCGGTGATGTCCTTGGTCTTGGCGACCTTACGCGGCGTCTTGGCCAGCTGGGTGCCGGGAGAGACTTTCTCTTTCTCCTTCACGCTGAGGTGGGCGCCGGCGGGGATGGAATAGCTGGCAAGCACTTCCTTGGACTTGCGGTCCTTGACGACAATCTGCGGGTGCAGGTCTTCCTTGTGCTCGATGACGACCAAGCCCGTGACACCGGATTCCTGATCGACCTCTTTCTTGATCGTGATGCCAGGGATCATGTCGCGGAACTCGATGACGCCGCCCTTTTCCGTCAGGATGGGAACGTTGTAGAGATCCCACGTGGCGATGACTTCGTTGTTCTTGATGGTCTCGCCATCAGCTCGGGTGAGGCGCGTTCCCAAGACGAGATCGAAGGACTCCAGCTCTTTGCCGGCGTCGTCGCGAATGGAGAGACTACCGTTCTTGTTCAGCACGACGAAGTCACCCTCGGTGGATTCCACCACGCGCAGATCGTGATAGCGCACGATGCCCTTCTGCTTCGACTTGATGATCGGCTGCTTAAAGGAACCGGAAGCGACCCCGCCGATGTGGAAGGTCCGCATGGTCAACTGGGTGCCGGGCTCACCGATACTCTGGGCGGCGATGATGCCGACGGCTTCACCCACCTTGACGGTTTCACTGTTGGCCAGGTTGAGTCCATAACATTGAGCACAAACGCCACGCTCGGATTCACAGGTCAGTACGGAACGAATCTTGAGTTGTTCCACACCGATCCGGGTCACGTGCTCGGCCTTGTCCTCGTCGAGGAGCTCGTTGACCTTGACGATGATCTCTCCGGTCACGGGGTCGGTGACTTTCTCACAACTCACGCGGCCATAGACGCGGGTCTTGAGTTCGACAACCTCCTGGTCACCCTCATAGATGGACTTGACCACGATGCCATTCACCGTGCCACAGTCTTCCTGGGTAATAATAACGTCTTGGGCCACGTCGACCAGTTTCCGCGTGAGGTAACCCGAGTCCGCGGTCTTCAGAGCAGTATCGGCCAGACCCTTGCGGGCGCCGTGTGTCGAGATGAAGTATTCCAGGACGGAGAGACCCTCGCGGAAGTTCGAAATGATGGGCCGCTCAATGATCTCACCGGAGGGCTTGGCCATGAGACCACGCATCCCTGAGAGCTGCTTGATCTGCTGGCGGTTACCACGAGCTCCGGAGTCGACCATGAGATAGAGCGGGTTGGCCTCGAGCTTGCCGTCATTGTGTTCGATGGTGCGATAGAGCGCGGTTTGAATCTGGTCACCGGCATGGGTCCAGATGTCCACAATCTTGTTGTAGCGCTCACCGTCGGTGATGATCCCCTTGCGGTACTGTTTCTCGACCTCACCGATCTGGGTGTAGGCCTGATCCAACTGGAGCTTCTTTTCCTCGGGAATCACCATGTCCGTGATCCCGATGGAGATCCCCGAACGAGAGGCCTCACGGAACCCGAGGGATTTCAGTCGATCCAGGGCTTCGACGGTCTCCTCATGACCGGCCACTTGGAAGGTACGCCAAATGATGTCACTCAACTGGCTCTTGCCCACATTCTTGTTGAAGAAACCAAGGCCGTCCGGCCAGATCTCGTTGAAGCGTACGCGCCCAGGCGAGGTGACGATGATGGCGGCTTCTTTATCCCCAAAAACCGTGTCTTTTCCGTAGTCCGGATTGGCCATGCGAACGAACTGGTGCAAGGCGATGGCGCCTTCCGCCAATGCGAACTCCACCTCTTCCATATCGGCGAAGAGGGAGAGTTTGGCCGCCTCTTCGCTCTCCGCAGCCGGCTGAGGGTAACGCGAGTGCGTGATGTAATAAGAACCCAGGGTAATATCCTGGGAAGGCGTGGTGATGGGACGCCCACTTGAGGGCGAGAAGATGTTGTTTGGCGCCAGCATGAGCATGCGCGCCTCCATTTGAGCTTCGACGGAGAGGGGCACATGAACCGCCATCTGGTCGCCATCGAAGTCGGCGTTGTACGCCGTGCAGACCAGGGGATGCACGCGAATGGCCGAGCCCTCGATGAGGACGGGCTCGAAGGCCTGGATGGACAAGCGGTGCAGGGTCGGCGCACGGTTGAGCATCACGGGATGTCCGGCCGTGACCTCTTCGAGGATATCCCACACCTCGGGCGTCTTGCGCTCGATCATCTTCTTCGCGCTCCGCACGGTGTGCACGTAACCGAGTTCCTTGAGCCGGCGAATGATGAAGGGCTCGAAGAGAACGAGAGCCATCTTCTTGGGCAGGCCGCACTGGTTGAGCTTGAGGTCGGGACCGATAACGATGACGGAGCGGCCCGAGTAATCGACCCGCTTGCCTAACAAATTCTGGCGGAAACGGCCGCTCTTGCCCTTGAGCATGTCGCTGAGGGATTTGAGAGGACGGTTCCCCGCACCGGTGACGGCGCGGCCATGGCGCCCATTGTCGAACAAGGCGTCCACCGCTTCCTGGAGCATGCGTTTCTCGTTGCGGATGATGACGTCGGGCGTCTTCAACTGCAGGAGGTTGCGCAGACGATTGTTGCGGTTGATCACCCGGCGATAGAGATCGTTGAGGTCAGAGGTGGCAAAACGGCCGCCTTCCAGGGGGACCAAGGGACGGAGGTCGGGGGGAATGACCGGGAGCACCTCGAGAATCATCCACTCCGGACGGGAATGGGACGAGCTGAAGCCCTGGGCGAGCTTGAGCCGCTTGGCCAGTTTCTTCCGGATCTGCTTGGATCGGGTGGCCTCCATGGCCTCTTCCAATTCCACCACGAGTTCGTCCAGTTTGGCCTGGGAAAGCAATTCCTGAACCGCCTCGGCCCCCATGCCGGCACGAAAGGAGTCGCCGTACTCGTCCTCAGCTTCCCGGATCTCGGTCTCGGTCAGGAGCTGACAACGCTCCAGCGGCGTGTTGCCGGGATCGATGACGATGTAGTCCTCGTAGTAAATAACGCGCTCGAGCATCCGGGCGCTCATGTCGAGCATGAGACCGATGCGGGAAGGCATGCACTTGTAGAACCAAATGTGGGACACGGGAACGGCGAGTTCGATGTGCCCCATGCGCTCCCGCCGGACGCGGGAGAGGGTGACCTCGACCCCGCAACGGTCGCAGATGACGCCCTTGTGCTTGATTCGTTTGAACTTGCCGCAGGCGCACTCCCAATCGCGCGTCGGGCCAAAGATCCGCTCGCAAAAGAGACCGCCTTTCTCGGGCTTGAAGGTCCGGTAATTGATCGTCTCCGGATTGCGCACTTCGCCGCGGCTCCAGCTCCGGATGGTATCCGGCGCGGCAACCGTGATGGAAACCTGATCGAAGCTCTTGTCCTCCTCGGGAACGCGGAAGTAATCGTTCATGTTAGCAGACTCACTCATGATGGATGATGATGATGCTTAAGTTGTGTGGCGTGCGTGAGTTAGTTGTTAGGCCGTGAGGGTTTCCAAACCACCGTCGGCTTCGCGAGGCCCACCTCGAGGGCCGACCCGCACGTCGAGTCCGAGACTCTGTAATTCCTTGATCAAGACGTTGAAGGATTCGGGCGTCCCGGCCTCCAGGTTGTTGTCTCCTTTGACGATGGCCTCGTAGATCCGGGTGCGTCCCTGGACATCGTCCGATTTCACCGTGAGAAGCTCCTGCAAGGTGTAGGCCGCGCCATACGCCTCCAGGGCCCAGACCTCCATTTCGCCAAAGCGCTGTCCGCCATACTGTGCCTTGCCACCCAGAGGTTGCTGGGTCACGAGCGAGTAGGGGCCCACGGCGCGGGCGTGAATCTTGTCGGCCACCAGGTGACCGAGCTTGAGCATGTAAATGTAGCCCACCACCACATCCTGGTCGAAGGAGCGACCGGTGCGGCCGTCGTAAAGGGTCGATTTGCCGTTGATGCCAATCCAGGAATACCCGTCCTTGGCCTTAGCCTCGGTGAGATACTCGACGATCTTGGATTCGGGAATCCCGTCGAACACCGGGGTGCCGAACTTGATCCCCAGCGCCTTGGCGGCGACACCGAGGTGCGTCTCCAGGACCTGCCCAACGTTCATCCGGCTGGGCACGCCCAGGGGATTGAGAATGATGTCAACCGGCGTGCCATCATCGAGGAAGGGCATGTCCTCTTCCGGCACCACGGTGGCCACCACCCCTTTGTTCCCGTGACGGCCGGCCATCTTGTCGCCCACGCTCAGCTTGCGCTTGGCGGCGATGTAGACTTTGACCTGTTTGATGATGCCGGGATCGACTTCGTCGCCGCTCTCGATCCGGTCCATGGCGGTCTCACGCTCGTTCTCGATGTCGGTGAACTTCGATTCGAAGGCCTTGGTGATCTCCATGATCTTGTTCCGAATCGGACTCGGATCGATCTCGATGTGATCGTAGACCGCGGCCAATTTGCGCAGAAGCGTCTTGGTGATCTTCCGATTGGCCGGGATGATGATCTCTCCGGTCTGCTCGTTGACCACGTCCAAGGGGATCTTCTCACCTAACAAGATGTCCGAGAGCTTCTCCGTCAGCTGATCCGTGAGAGAAGATTTCTTCTTCTTGTAATCTTCCTCAATGACCTTGTACTGCTTCTTCACCTCGGTGGAGGAGAGCTTCTCCTGCATCACCTCGCGGCGGGAGGACACGCGCACGTCCATGACGATTCCCGTGCAGCCCGAGGGCACGCGGAGGGAGGTGTCTTTCACATCGGCCGCCTTCTCACCAAAGATGGCCCGAAGAAGACGTTCTTCCGGCGCCAGCTCGGTCTCGCTCTTGGGCGTGATCTTACCCACGAGAATGTCCCCGGGCTTGACCTCGGCGCCGACGCGGATGACGCCGTCCGGCCCCAGATCGCTCAGAGCCTCTTCACCCACGTTGGGAATGTCCCGGGTGATTTCCTCGGGACCCAACTTGGTGTCCCGCGCACCGATATCGTACTCGTCGATGTGGATGGAAGTGTAGATGTCGTCCTTCACCACCCGCTCGGAGATGGCGATGGCATCCTCAAAGTTGTAGCCGTTCCACGACATGAAGGCCACGAGGACGTTGCGCCCGAGGGCGAGTTCGCCATCCTCGGTGCAGGGCCCATCGGCCAGCACGTCGCCCTTCTTGACCTTGTCGCCCCGCCGCACGAGCGGCGTCTGGTTCATACAGGTGCCCGCATTGGAACGCATGAACTTGCGGAAGGGATAGACGTGGAGCCCCTTGGAAGGGTTGCTCTTGAGCTTCTCCGGCCGGGTGAGGAACTCGATGTCGGAGCAGGGCAGTTCGCCATCGGCCGACACCACGACGCGTTCGGCGGTGGCCGCCGCCACGATCCCGTCGCATTCTGAAACCACCACGGCACGGGAATCACGGGCCGCCTTGGCCTCCATTCCCGTTCCCACGAAGGGAGCGTCGGAGCGCAACAAGGGAACCCCTTGGCGTTGCATGTTCGATCCCATGAGGGCGCGGTTGGCGTCATCGTGCTCGAGGAACGGGATGAGGCTCGCCGCCACGGAGACTAACTGCTTGGGCGAGACGTCCATGTAGGAACACTCCTTCGGATTGATGTCCATGAACTCACCGCGATACCGCACGGTGATCGTCGGGTTCACGAAGGCCCCGGTCCGCTTGATGGGGTTGTTCGCCTGCGCGATGCTGAAATTCTCTTCCTGGTCCGCCGTGAGGTACTCGATCTTGTCGACCACCTTGCCCTCCACGATCCGGCGGTAGGGCGTCTCGATGAATCCGAACTCGTTGATCCGCGCGAAACAACTCATCGAGTTGATCAGACCGATGTTGGGACCCTCCGGCGTCTCGATGGGACAGATCCGGCCGTAGTGAGAGGGGTGCACGTCACGGACTTCAAAGCCGGCGCGGTCACGATTGAGACCACCCGGTCCCAAGGCGGAGAGACGCCGCTTGTGGGTCAGCTCCGAGAGGGGGTTCGTCTGATCCATGAACTGGCTCAGCTGAGAGCGGCCGAAGAAATCGCGCACCACGGCGCTGAGCGCCTTCGGGTTGACCAGTTTCTGGGGAGACATGCCCTCCAGATTCACGTCGAACAAGGTCATGCGCTCCTTCACCAGGCGCTCGGTCCGGGCCAAGCCCAGGCGGCACTGATTGGCCAGCAGCTCACCCACCGCACGGACGCGGCGGCTGCCGAGGTGATCGATATCGTCGAGCACACCGTTCCCCTGCTTGACCTGCAGGAGATACTTCATCGCGGCGAGGAAATCCACCGAGGTCATGACCCGCTCATTGCTGTCGACCGTCAATCCGAGCTTTTGGTTCAACTTGTAACGGCCCACACGCGTGAGGTCATATTTCTTGGGATCAAAGAAGAGGCGCTTGAGCAGGGCACGCGCATTGGCCACCGTGGGCGGGTCACCCGGACGCAGCCGCTTGTAAATGTCTTTCAGCGCCTCCTCTTCGTTCGTCGCCGGGTCCTTCTTGAGCGACTTAATGAGGATCTCATCCTGGTTGGTATCGATCACCTTGATCGACTTGTGTCCCAGGGCGAGCAACTGCCGCACCACACCAATGGTGAGGGGTTCAAAAGCTTTGCCGACGATGATCTCGCCATCGAGGATATCTTCAAAGGTCACCTTGGAACTCAGGGCCTCCTCGTCCATCTCCTCTTTCAGCTTGAGGGTCTCGATATCGTAGAACTCCTTCACGATATCGGCGTTGGTGCTGAAGCCGATGGCGCGGAGGAAGGTCGTGGCGAGGAACTTTCTCCGGCGGCGGCGGCGATCGAGGTAGACGTAGAGCAGGTCGTTCGTGTCGAACTGCACTTCCAGCCAGGACCCGCGGTCGGGAATGATGCGGAAGGCGTGCAGCTCCTTGCCGTTCAGGTGGTAGGAACGCTCGAAACAGATGCCAGGGGAGCGGTGAAGCTGGCTCACCACCACCCGCTCCGCGCCATTGATGACAAAGGTTCCGCGGGACGTCATGAGAGGCAGTTCCCCCATATAGACACGCTCTTCCTTCGTCCCGGTCTCATCCTTGAGTTCAAACCACACGTAGAGCGGTGCGCTGTAGGTTTCGCCATCCCGCTGGGCCTCGAGGTTGGTCAGCTTGGGCTCACCGACCTCGTACTTGACGAAGTCCAGGGTGACTTTCTCGTCGTAACTGGTGATGGGGAAAACTTCCTTGAAGACGGCCTGGAGTCCGCCATCGCTCCTCTTCGAAGGAGACTTGTCTTGTTGCAGGAACTCCACATAGGATTGAAGCTGGATCTCGATGAGATTGGGCGGCTCGATGGGTTCCTCGATTTTTCCAAATAAAAGTCTCTCTGACATGATCGGGTATCAGGGTGCGGGATTGCGCGTAAGAAGGGTTACTTGACGACGAGTTGAGAAATGAGGGCACGGGAAAAGCCCGATCGACCAGATGGATCGCGGGCTTAACAGAATTTAAAGGCTAGCGGACGCGGAGAACGATAGGGCTGAGGGCGATACGCAAGACAAAGATCTAGAAAGCGCAAGGAAAAAACCTTGACAATTGAAAAGAATTTACCCTCCCCGGCGGGGAGTGGTCGCGTGGACGTGAACCATTCAGTTCCCGTCCCGTGGCTGCCGTCCAGCCACAGGCCGGTCCGCGTGGGACCGGCACTGGGCTAAACGTATGCTTGAAGAACGAAGACCGGACTACTTGAGTTCGACCTTGGCGCCAGCGGCCTCGAGCTTCTTCTGAGTCTCTTCGGCTTCTTCCTTACCGACGCCTTCCTTGACGGGGCAAGGAGCGCTCTCGACGAGTTTCTTGGCGTCGGCCAGACCGAGCCCGGCCACCGCGCCGCGCACTTCCTTAATGACGGCGATCTTGTTGCTACCGACATCCGTGAGGACGACGTCGAACTCGGTTTTCTCTTCGGCGGGGGCGGCATCGCCACCGGCAGGGCCGGCAGCCACGGCCACAGGGGCAGCAGCGCTCACGCCGAGTTTGTCTTCCAGTGCTTTCACGAGATCCGCTGCTTCGAGCAACGTGATTCCGCTGAGTTCTTCTACGAGTTTATCAATGTCTGCCATGGTATTGGGTTGGTATCGTCGCTTCCTGGAGCTCCAGGAAATTTCAGGGTCGCAGCCGCGCTCCCGACGAGGAACCGTTTAGGTTATGGTGTATTTCAAAGGACCGCAGAGACGGCCCTCGGAAAGGTTTTGGAATCGAATAGGAGGTGGATGGTGATGAGGTTCTCGCTGGCTGGTGCGGAAGAGGGAGAAGCGGCAGGCAAAGCGCTCTAGCCTTTGTCCACGTGCGCCTGCATGGCCCGTGCGATCTGAGCGCCGGGCTCGTTGAGCAGCCGGGCCAGATTGGTCGCCGGCGCTTGAAGGAGACCCAGAAGCTGCCCCAGAAGCTGATCTTTCGAAGGCAGATCGGCCAGCTGGTTGACCTCGGCCTCACTCATGAGCTTGCCGTCCAGCACGCCCATCTTGATCAGCGGTCGAGTGAACTCCTTGTGGAAGTTCTTCACGATCTTCGCCGCCCCGCAGACGTCTTCCTCACCCGTGACGATCGCCGTCTGGCCCTGGAGACACTCCGCCAGGCCCTCGGGAAGATCAGATTCCTTGATGACGCGCTTGATGTAGCTGTTCTTCGTCACGTGGATCGAGGATCCCACGCCGGCGAGCCGGGTGCGCAGCTCTTCAAATTGGCTCACCGTCAGCCCGTTGTAATCTGTCACGATCATGAACGGCGAGGCGTTCACGCGCTCCAAGAGATCGTCGATGATGGTCTTTTTCTCTACTTGCATGGTTCTTGCGAAACTCCTGGTTAAAAGTTAGACAGCGGCGTAGAGCGAGGGCAGCAAGGGCAGGCCGGGGCTCATGGTGGCCGCCATGGTGGCGGATTGGATGTAGCGTCCCTTGGCTGCCGGAGGCTTGGCACGCTGAATGGCCTCGATGACGGCGGCGCCGTTTTCTGAAAGCTGGTTCTCGTTGAATCCAGCACGCCCGATGGGCACGGAAATGTTCCCATTCCGGTCCAGCTTGAAATCCACCCGGCCGGCCTTGACCGCTTTCACCGCGCTGGCGGTGTCGTCCGTCACCGTGCCGGTCTTGGGGTTGGGCATGAGGCCGCGGGGACCGAGCACGCGGCCCAGTTTCCGCACTTCAGACATGGCATCCGGCGTGGCCACGGCCACATCGAAATCGGTGAATCCACCCTGAACCTTTTTCACGAGATCCTCGAAACCGACATGCTCCGCACCGGCTTTTTCCGCGGCAGCGGCGGCGTCGCCCTTGGCGAAGACCAGGACCCGAACCTCTTTTCCGCTGCCGTGGGGCAAGGGACAAGTGCCGCGGATCATCTGATCGGATTGGCGGGGATCGACCCCCATCTTGAAAGAGATGGTGACCGTTTGATCGAACTTCGGCGCGGGGAATTTCTTGATCACTCCCGCCGCTTCTTCCAGGGTGTACTCCTTGTCAGGCTTCACCAATTCGGCGGCCTTGAGGTAGCGTTTGCTGCGTTTTTTAGCCATGTCGGATGTGCAGTGCCAACGGGTTCAAACCCTCCTGCGTTTGTCTTTGGTTGTGTGCTTGCTTACGGGTGGCGAACACTGGCAATGGACCGACGAAATCGATCCTGCCCCGCCTCCCAAATAGAAAAGGTTACTCAACGGGGGTCTCAACGCCCATCTGGCGAGCGGTGCCGGCGATGATACGGCAGGCCGCCTCTTCATCGCGTGCGTTGAGGTCTTTCATTTTCGTTTTGGCGATTTCCAAAAGCTGTTCCTTGGTCAAGGAGCCCACTTTCTTCTTGTGCGGCTCTCCCGAGCCGGAGGCGATCCCTGCGGCCTTCTTGATCAGCACCGCCGCGGGCGGCGATTTGGTCACGAAGGTGAAGGACTTGTCCTTGTAGACCGAGATCACGACGGGAAGAATGTCGCCCGCCTGCTTCTGCGTGGCCGCGTTGAAGGCCTTGCAGAATTCCATGATATTGACCCCGTTTTGACCCAGGGCGGGGCCCACGGGCGGCGCGGGATTGGCTTGGCCCGCGGGAATCTGAAGCTTGATGGTGGAAGTGATTTCTTTGGCCATGACGTGCGTTTTAAAAAATTTTTATCGGGGGGACCAAGGGGCTACACCAGTTTTCGAGAAAGGCAACGGCCGTTTTGCGCCGACCCCTGATTTACCCGGATCCCGCTCCTAGGCGGACTCCACTTGCCAGTTTTCCAACTCCACGATGGTCTTCCGTCCGAAGATATCGACGGAGACCATGATCTTGCCGCGATCGTGGTCGATCTCCTCCACCATCCCGTTCTGGCTCTCGAAGGGACCGTCGGCGACTTTCACTGTATCCCCAACTTCATGCGTGATGCGCGGCTTCTCATCGTCCTCGCGCTCCTTGATCTGCGCCAGCATCTGTTCCACTTCCGACTGCCGCATGGGCATGGGGCGGTTCTTGTTCCCGGCGAAATTGATCACACCGGTGGTCTCTTTGATGAAATACCAGGTCCGATCGTTCAGCCGTCCGTCCTCCTCCAGGAGGTACATGTTGACGATGACGTAGCCGGGAAAAAACTTGCGCTTGCTCGAGGTCTTCTTGCCTTTCTTGACCTCGGAGACCATCTCCGTCGGAACCAAGACCTCGTAGACACAGTCTCCCATCTCTTCCGCAACGACACGCCGATTGACATTGTCACGCACTTTCCCCTCCTGTCCGGAGAGTACATGCACCACATACCACTGGTCTTTGGGAGCGGGGATAACTGGCATGGCTAGGCGGTAAGAATACGGAATCTAAGTCGGCTGGCCCGGCAAGATCAACGCCAGAAAGCCGCGCATGACCAAGTCGAGAAACCCGACAAATCCCGCGAGGAGAATCATCGCGATGACTACGACCACCGTGTGATCCACCAACTGACGGTACTTCTTGAATCCCGTCTCCTTCGGGTCCCAGGGCCAGGTGGCCTTCTGGAGCTCGATCTTAACTTCCCCGAGGTAATTGTAAAATTTCCCAAACATCGTCGTCGTGAACTAGTACTACTGGTGCGTGCGCGCAATCATGACAAGAGCGGATGCCCTGTCAAACGTGGTGGTTGATAAAGGCAAACAGAGAGCCGGTCGCCCGGCTCTCTGTTCGCTGTAAAGGAACTCAGTGGGTGATCCGTTGAGAGCCGCTCGACGCGAATCAATCGACGATCTCGTTCACCACACCTGCACCAACGGTCCGGCCACCCTCGCGAATGGCGAAACGAATGCCCTTGTCCATGGCGATCGGAGTGATCAATTCGACTTCCATGGTGACGTTGTCACCAGGCATGACCATCTCCACGTTTTCCGGGAGCTTGATCATTCCCGTCACGTCCGTCGTCCGGAAATAGAACTGCGGGCGATAGTTGCTGAAAAATGGCGTGTGGCGGCCACCCTCATCCTTGGACAGAACGTAGACCTCGGACTTGAACTTCTTGTGCGGGGTGATGGAACCGGGCTTGGCAATCACCTGGCCACGCTCGATGTCCTCTTTCTTCACACCACGGAGGAGGAGCCCGACGTTGTCACCGGCCTCTCCTTTATCGAGGAGTTTGCGGAACATCTCGATGTCCGTGATCGTCGTTTTCGTCGTATCCTTGATCCCGACGATCTCCACCTCTTCCATCTTGTTGATGATGCCGCGCTCAATGCGGCCAGTGGCCACCGTGCCGCGACCCTCAATCGAGAAGACGTCCTCGACCGGCATGAGGAAATCGAGATCCACCGGACGATCGGGAATCGGAATGTAGTCGTCCACGGCCGCCATCAGTTTCTCGATGGACTCACGGTGCTCAGCGTCGCCCTCGAGTGCCTTCAAGGCACTACCCTTGACGATCGGAATATCATCACCAGGAAATTCATACTGACTGAGAAGCTCACGCACCTCCATCTCGACGAGCTCGAGGAGCTCTTCGTCATCGACTTGGTCGGTCTTGTTCAAGTAGACCACCAGGGCCGGCACACCGACCTGACGGGCGAGCAGGATGTGCTCCCGGGTCTGAGGCATGGGGCCGTCAGCTGCGCTCACCACGAGGATCGCGCCGTCCATCTGGGCGGCGCCCGTGATCATGTTCTTCACATAGTCCGCGTGACCGGGACAATCGACATGGGCATAGTGACGGTTGTCGGTCTCATACTCGACGTGAGCCGTCGAAATCGTGATACCACGCTCGCGCTCCTCGGGAGCGGCGTCGATCTCAGCGTAGTCCTTCTTCTCTGCGAAACCTTTATCCGCCAGAGTGGTGGTGATCGCAGCAGTCAACGTCGTCTTGCCGTGGTCCACGTGCCCGATCGTGCCGACGTTCACGTGCGGCTTGTTTCTCTGGAATTGCTCTTTAGCCATTTTTTACGAGTTCTTGATGGTGCGCCTTGCGGCGGATTTGGTTTCTTTGATTTAGTGAAGGTTGTGTAGGTTGACGCATGGAGCTCATGACGGGATTTGAACCCGTGACCTCTTCCTTACCAAGGAAGTGCTCTACCCCTGAGCTACATGAGCAAAACCATCGCTTGAAGCTTGGAAGCTTCGCGCGAAAGCCGCTCTCCGGAAGGTCAAAGGCTCTGGCTGCGACTACCTTCCTGGCTGGAAAAGACAGACGCATCGAGAGGAATCTCGAAACCGCCCGAAAGAGCGAGCGGAAGGCTATCAGAGGGCCCTAAGCTGTCAAACGATAATTTTCCCTGTAAAATCCCCTCTTCCACGAGCCTCTCGCCCGGGAAAAACACGGTCCTACACCCCCATTCCCCTTGCAATGTCCTGATCGTTCTCGACAGTACCCTTCCCCACCGGAAAAGCGGCAAGCAGGCCAGCACGACCAGCAACAATCGATAGGATAGGGCACGTCATGGATTATCAGAGTCACTCAGGGCAAAATCCGCCCCTGTATACGGAGAAAATCGTCTCGGATCGAAAGATCTTCTTTCTCGATCTGAAGGAAAACAATCGGGGACGATTCGTCAAGATCACGGAAGATGTGCGCGGGCGACGTGATACCATCATTCTACCCATGGAAGCCATGGATGAATTCATCGAGGCCCTCGGACGGGTCAATCAGGAGGCCCAGCAGCTGGGCGACGAGGATTGAGACCCAGTAGCCGATTTTGCGGAGTGATGCGGACGCTCCTGGCCGCCCCGGCTTGAAACTCGACAAAACCGCCTTCCAGGCATTGCTCAGCCACGGGGATGGAACCGGTGGTGGACGCTCTTGAGTCCCACGTTGTCCACGTGGGTGTACACCTGGGTCGTGGCGATATCGGCATGCCCCAGCAATTCCTGAATGATCCTCAGGTCCGCTCCATTACTCAGAAGATGCGTGGCAAAGGAATGCCGCATGAGGTGCGGGTAAATATTGATGCCGATGTCCGCCTGACGGGCCCGTTCCTTGCAAATCTGCCAGACCCGCACCGTGGTCAGCGGCCGCCCCCGGATCGAGAGAAAGATCTCGCTGCTCGTATGGCTCTTGATGAGGCGGGGACGCTCGATCTTCAAATAGGCCTCCAGAGCCTCGCGCGCCGAACTCCCCACCGGGATCAAGCGGGTCTTGTTCCCCTTCCCTGTGACCCGGATGAATCCCTCCCCCTCCTCCAAATGGAGCCGCTCCAGGCGGGCGCGCACCAGTTCCGAAACCCGCAGGCCGCTGGAATAGAGGAGCTCCAGCATCGCCCGATCCCGCAAACCAAGCGGCCTCTCCGTCGAGATCGACTCGATGAAATGAGCCGCCTCCATCTCATTCAGCGTCTCCGGCAAATAGCCGCTGATCTTCGGAGCCAACAGGGCCTCCGCATGGTCCTTGGGCACCCGGCCCCGTAACTCGAGAAAGCGGTAAAAGATCTTCAAGGCAATCACCAGCAGACGGATGCTCGTCGAAGCCAACCCATCCTTCTTTCGCTCCGCCAAATGCTGCGTCAGATGATCGAGCCCCACCGTCTCCCATCCCGAAATCCTCTCCCGCACCGCCCAGCCGGCGAAACCCTCCAATGATCGCCGCGTCGACAGCTGGTAGGCCGTCGAGAGCCCCTTCTCCGTCGCGAGATAGAGAATGAAGCGATCGATGTCCTCCTGAAATGGGCCAAAATCAGACACGGATTGCAACCTATCGTCTGCACCGCCCCCGTCGAGGTCGATTCGCCCCACTTGGTCTCGAAAATTGATGTCTTGACATCAAATAAGCTAGCATCAAGATTCATTGTTGTGCGAACGACCCTGACATTGGACGATGATCTCGCGGGTTTGCTCAAGGAGCGCGCCGCGAAGCAGGGTGAGGCCTTCCGGACCGTCGTAAATCAGGTCATCCGGGCTGGGCTCGCCTCGGAGTCCGACGAAGCGGTTCAAGATCCCCCGAAAGTGGTTCCTCACGCTTTCGGACTCCTGCCCGGAATCGATCCGGACAAGATGAATCAGTTGGCGGACGATCTCGAGGTCGACGCCTACAGACAATCCCTGCGTGGGACCGCACCTTCGCGAGATGATCCTTCCTGACGTCAACGTTCTCATGCATGCGCACAACTCGGAATCTTCCGTGCATGAACGGGCTCGAGCGTGGTGGGAAAAATGCCTCTCAGGTCCCGAGGGGGTCGTCTTGCCCTGGGTCACGATCCTGGGCTTCGTGAGGATCACGACACACCGCCGTGTCTTTGCTCATCCACTCCCGGTCGACGATGTTCTCGAACGCTTGGAAAGTTGGCTATCATTGCCTCATATACGCATAGCGGATCCAGCCCGGAATCATTTTCACACGCTGAAGTCCTATCTTGTTCGACTCGGAACCGCCGGGAATCTCACCACAGACGCTCACCTAGCCGCCCTAGCCATCGAACGCGGCTACGTGCTCTATTCGACCGATCATGACTTCAGTCGGTTCGAGAACTTGAAATGGATCAATCCCTGCGCGTGACGAACATAACGCGTGGGAGCCATCGACAGTTCAAGCATCCAACCAGGGCGGGCTTGTTAATCGTGACGGGGAAGCCGAGCGGTGATCTTGCGCCTGGCACGAAACGCAGTATAATGAAGCAAACCCTAACTTGATGGAAGGCTAACCCATACCCAGCCGCCGTCTACCCTGCTAGGAGAACGATCATGAAAGAAATCTCCTCCACCCAACTCAAAACGAATCTTGGAGATTTCTTTGATGCGCTCTTGAGGGATGGTGGCGTGATCATCACGCGTCATGGGAAGCGCTATCCCGTGGGGCTTCTCAGTGATACCGACCTTCACGACGCCCGCGCTCGATTGGCAAAAGAACACTCTGCTAAGCTAGATCGCTTTTTGGCGGCTCAGGGGAGCATGCAAGAGGCACTTTCCGGCGAATCCCCCGCCTCCCTTGGGCTGAAGGCGGACGAGATGACGACGTTGGAAGGCGAGTAGGTGGCGGCCATTGTCATTGACACCAACGTGTTTTTCGCCGCGCTCCTTCGTCCTAGAGGCCGAACTGAGGTGATGCTCACGATTCTACTCACCCATTACGTGCCCATCTTTTCGGACGCTACCTTCTACGAACTGGCCGACCAGGTGAGCACACACCCAAAGATCGTTTCGACGACAAGCCCTGAACTGAGACGAGAATACCTTCTGAGCCTGCAAGAACTAGGCGAGTTCGTAGAACCAGCCGTACAGTGGAGGGGCTGTCGAGACCCCAAGGACGACAAGTTTCTTGATGTGGCCTGTGCAGTGCAAGCCAGGGCCATCCTCAGTGGCGACAAAGATCTGCTAATCCTGGAATCCTTTCGAGGGATCCCGATTCTGAGTCCCAACGCATTTCTCGAACGTGAAGGCTTGTGCTGAAATCTGATTTCAGCCCATCGCTCCTTTAATCGAGATCGCCACCGTGGCGGGTTGGAGACCTCTGGGCCCCGAAGGGCCCAGGGTCTAGTTCGTAACCAGGCGAGCCTGGTCCGAAAGGATCATCGGCGAAGAAGTCTCCGCCGTGCTGGGAAGCATACATACTCTCTCTCATCAAAGGTTCGGTGTCCACAACGATCCTCGGGCCTTTCGGCCCCATCGGACCTTCCCCGAAGCTTGTGGCACTACCGCTACATCCCTAGGATCCCATGGGGCAGGCGCATTGATTGGAGACCGCTCCCGCTCATCAAGCCACACGAGAATCCAATGCCACCAGCCGTCCATCATCATTATCTCGCCCTTGGCGCCAGCACGCTTCTGGCATTTCTCTGTTTCGCCGGATGCGCTTACCGGGCCACGACCGAAGAAGAGCGCGAGGCTTCCTTCGCTCCGTTTGAAGACAGGCGCGTCTCGGGAACTTCGCTGCGGGAGGCCATCCTCCTCCGGTCGGCCGTCATCGTCGCCGCGGAGGATCTCGCGGCCGAACAAGCAGACGACGGCAGCGCGGAAGGATTGGTGCTCCGGGGCGACGGCGCTCCACCCATTTTCGGCTCCGCCGCCGCCATTGATCGCCGTGGCTATTTCCTCACGGCGGCCCACTGCCTCACCGCGGGACCGGCCTACCTCCTGGTGCCCACGCCTGAGGGAAGCTTCCACACAAAGAGGGCCCGCGTCGTCTGGCAGGGGAGGGCTCCCGCAGCGGATTTGGCCATCCTCCACATCGACTCGCCCCGAGAGCGCGTCTTCCGTTGGGCCACGGAAATCGACGTCGAAGGGCCCGTCTTTGGCTGCGGCCCGAGCATGCAAGCCGACGGTGCCGGAGGCTTAAACATCGCGGTGGGCCCCTTCGCCGGAAAGCTGATTGCCGTCTCCCCCGCCGTGGAGCATGCCGGCTTGACCCACCAGATCGTGGATCACACGGCCCCGCTGCATCTCGGTGACAGCGGAGGTCCTCTGACGGACGCCAATGGACGCCTGATCGGAATCAACGTCTCCCTTTCAAGGTCGATCAGCCTCGGGCTCGTTCGACCCATCGTCGAAACGGGACAAGCCGCGCAAGCCATCCGCCCGGACCCAAGCTGGATCCGCCAGGTCATCGAGGCGGACCACGCCCGTCGACGGTGAGACCTTCAGCCCACCCGGGAGGCCGACACCGCCGAACCGCTTGTCACCCGGGGAAAAGCTGCTTACATAGGGGGCTTTCCCGCCATGCCCCGCGTTTTCATCAAGACCTACGGTTGCCAAATGAACGTCCGCGACTCCGAACAGGTGGCGCAGATGTTCACCGAACGCGGTTACACCATGACCGCAGCCGAAGACGAGGCCGACGTCATTCTGATCAATACCTGCAGCGTCCGGGATCAGGCCGAGCAAAAGGCCCTGGGTAAAATGGGGCTCATGGGGAGACACCGGGAAAAGCGCCCCCACCTCGTCTACGGCTTCATGGGCTGCATGGCGCAGAGCCGCGGGCCCGAACTCCTCAAGGACGTCCCCCACACCGATCTCGTAGTCGGCACCCAGAAATACCACAAGGTCGTGGACCACGTGGACGCCATCCTCAAACCGCGGCTCGAACGCCAGATGGACGACGTCCGCTACACCATCGTCGATGTCGACGAAGAAACCGACAGCCAGAACACGATCCGGGACCACGTGCTGGCGGAGCGGCAGGCCACGGCCTTTGTCTCCATCATGCAGGGCTGCAACATGAAATGCACCTTCTGCATCGTGCCCGACACCCGCGGCAGCGAACGCGGACGCCCCATTCAGGAGATCGTCGATGAGACCAAGCGCCTCGTCGACCGCGGGGTGAAAGAGGTCACCCTTCTGGGCCAAATCGTGAACCTCTACGGCCGGCACGAATTTCCCAAAATCGATGGCAAGAGCCCCTTCGTCCAGCTCCTCGAAGCCGTCCACGAAATCGAAGGGCTAGAACGCATCCGTTTCACTTCGCCCCACCCCATCGGCTACAAGGACGATCTCGTGGCCGCCTTCACCTACCTGCCCAAGCTTGCCTCACACATCCACTTCCCCATGCAATCGGGATCGGACCGGATCCTCAAACGAATGCATCGGCCCTACAAAGCGGCGAAGTTTCTCGAGATCTGTGAGAAAATGCGCGCCGCCCGGCCAGGTCTCGGAATCACCACCGACATCATCGTCGGTTTTCCCGGCGAGACGGAGAAGGACTACCAGGCCACACGCGATCTCGTCCAACAGATCGAATTCGATAACGCTTTCATCTTCCGCTATTCCAAGCGCCGCAACACCCCTGCGGCCGAGATGGACGAGTCGCTCCAGCTCCCCGAAAAGGTCAAGGAAGAGCGCAACCAGGATTTGCTCAAGTTAGTCAATCAAATCGCGGTGGCGAAGAACGCGACCTTCGTGGGAGAAACTCTTCAGGTACTGTGTGAGGGTCCCAGCAAAACCAATTCCGCGCGTCTCTCCGGACGGGCGAGCAACAACAAGATCGTCATCTTTGAAGGCAATCAGGAGCGCCATCAGGGCCAGTTGCTCGACATCAAAATCCGCGAGACCACCGGCTTCAGCCTCTACGGTGATCTTGTCATGGCCGAGGAAGCCTCCGCAGTTCCCGCCTTGGCGGCCACGCTCTGACAGAACACGACACGATCGATTCCACTTCCTGCTTCACTCTTTCTTTTCATGATCTACGAAAACATGGACCTCAAGACCACCGGCATCGTTCTCGGAGTCGGCCTCATCGCCACCCACGTGGCCGCCCTGCTCAACGGGAAGTCGATCCGCGCCACCTTGCAGGACTTTCCCCGCAACCGGGCCATCGGCGTCATGCTCATGACCCTCAACGCGCTCTGGGCTTTCTGGATCGTTTCCTCCATGGATCTCGGCGAGTTCTCCGCGCTGCGACAGAAAATCCTCTTCGCCATCCCCATCGCCTACATCCTCGTGGTCTTCTTCGTCGAAGAATTTCTCGCCGTTCGCGCCCTGGGTACCTTCATGCTCCTCGCGGCCTGCGTCCTCCTCGATGCGGCCTGGTTCAAGGTTCCCGAGACTATGGCCTGGACCAAGCTCCTCCTCCCCACCTTGGCCTACGCCTGGATCATCCTCGGCATGTTCTGGGTCGGGATGCCCTATCTCATGCGCGATCAAATCTCCTGGCTGAGCCACAACGGCTCCCGCTGGAAGGGTGCCTGCATCGGCGGCCTCGTTTACGGCATTCTCACTCTTGGCTGCGCCCTCGCCTTCTGGAACTAACCCACCGGCCCCGCCATGCCCCCATCCAGCGCCGGGAACCAACGGGTCACGTTTTCCCTGCGCGCGCCCAAGGCGAGTCGCGTCTTCGTCGCCGGATCGTTCAACGACTGGGATCCCCGAGCCGACGCGCTGATCGACGGCCAGGGCAACGGACTCTTCACCACCACCCTTGAGATCCCGCGCGGCGAGCACGAATACAAGTTCGTCGTCAACGATCTGTGGACCCTCGATCCCAACCGGCCCTGGCGATCCAGCGGGCAGGGCTCTGCCAATCACATCCATCCTGAACCCCCAGGCCCCCGGCGAAACCGGGGCCGGATCCTCGCCTCCCTCAAGGCCGATCCCTACCTCGACCCCTACCAGCCCGCCATCGCTCAGCGGAAAGAACACCGCCTGGCGACCGAACACCGGATCACCGGCGGGATCAGGTCATTGGCCGATTTCGCCTCCGCGCATCAGTACTACGGACTGCACGACGCTGGAGAAAATCACTGGATCCTCCGCGAATGGGCGCCCTACGCCACCGCCATGCGCGTATTTGGCGCCTTCTGCCAGTGGGACCCGCATCGGGGACACGCCCTCACTCGCATCAATGCCAAGGGCGACTGGGAAGCGGAAATCCCCAAGGATCTTCTCCGCCATCACGATCTCTACCGTCTCCACCTGACCTGGCCCGGCGGCGAGGGCGACCGTCTGCCGGCCTACGCCCGACGCGTGGTGCAGAACGAGGAAACCAAGGGATTCGACGCCCAGGTCTGGGATCCGGACCAACCGTTTTCCTGGCGACACCCGCGCCCGGACACCGGTGGCGACGCCCCGCTGCTCATTTATGAAGCCCACGTCGGCATCGCGCAGGAGGAGGCCAAGGTCGGCACCTACGACGAGTTCCGCCGGCACACGCTGCCCCGCATCGCCAACGCGGGCTACAACGCCATCCAGTTGATGGCCCTCATGGAACACCCCTACTACGGGTCCTTCGGCTATCACGTGGCCAACTTCTTCGCCTCTTCCTCACGCTTCGGCACGCCGGAAGAGCTCAAA
The DNA here is from genome assembly GCA_028281705.1 of Verrucomicrobiales bacterium. GTDB lineage: Bacteria > Verrucomicrobiota > Verrucomicrobiia > Verrucomicrobiales > DEV007 > JAACDM01. The sequence continues at coordinate 8,748 of JANQJH010000060.1, read as the reverse complement.
GAACTCATCGATGAAGCCCACCGCCTCGGCCTGCGCGTCATCATGGATCTGGTACATTCCCATGCAACGAAGAACGAGATCGAAGGACTCTCGCGCTTTGACGGAACACCCTATCAATACTTTCACGACGGCCCCCGAGGCGATCACGAGGCCTGGGATTCCCGTTGTTTCGACTATCACAAACCCGAAGTCCTCCACTTTCTCCTCTCCAATTGCCGTTACTGGCTCGACGAATTCAACATCGACGGTTTCCGCTTCGACGGCGTCACCAGCATGCTCTATGCGCATCATGGGTTGGGCGTCAGCTTCGGGGATTACGCGCCCTACTTTGACGGCGCGGTGGACGGCGATGCCTACGCCTACCTCGCCCTGGCAAACAAACTGATTCACGAGATCCATCCGCAGGCGACCACCATCGCGGAAGACGTCAGCGGCATGCCGGGTCTCGGCGCCTCCCTCGATGAGGGGGGCTGCGGCTTCGACGCCCGCATGGCCATGGGCATTCCCGACCACTGGTTCCGCCTCACGGATATCCCCGACGAAGACTGGAATGTGGAACAGCTCTGGCACGAACTAACCAATCGGCGACAGGACGAGCGCACCATCAGCTACGTCGAAAGCCACGATCAAGCTCTCGTCGGCGGCCAGGGCTTCCTTTTCCAAATGATCGGCGCCGCCATCTATGACGGCATGGCTCGTGACTCGCAAAACACCATGGTCGACCGCGGCGTCGCCCTGCACAAACTCGCCCGCCTCCTTACCCTCGCCACTTCCGATGCCGGCTATCTCACCTTCATGGGGAACGAGTTCGGCCACCCCGAGTGGATCGATTTCCCCCGCGAGGGCAACGACTGGTCCTACCACTACGCCCGGCGCCAGTGGTCGCTCCGCGACAACGCCGACCTCCGCTACCACGGCCTGGCAGAGTTCGACCGCGCCATGTTAGAGCACCTGGGCAACCACCGCGCCCTCGATCAGCCGCCCGAACTCCTCTACACCCACGAGAGTGATCAAGTGCTGGCCTTCTCCCGAGGTTCTCTCACATTCATCTTCAATTTCCACCCCACCCAATCCCACGCCGACTACCGCATTCCCGTCCGGCCCGGGAGCCATACCCTCATCTTCGATTCCGATGCGGCCGAATTTGCCGGCCATGACCGCGTCGCCCCGGAGCAGAATTTCCACCCCAAAGGTGGCGCCATTCTCACTTATCTCCCAACGCGCACCGCTCTGGTGCTGCTTTGGGAGGCCACGCAAAGGTGAAACAGCTAGTCATTGCGGCGTTCACGCCGCAGTTCTGATAGCTGTCTTTTAAGGGGTTGCCAGTACCGGCGATCGGCCTCTTTCTCTGCCTCCATCTCATCGAGTAACGCAGTCCGCAACGAGGGGAGATCCCCTCTCGCGGCGATTTTTAAAAGATCTCGCCGCGATTGAAGAGTCGCGGCACGACGATCAAAACGACGCACAGCTTCCATCAGAAACTCCGGGCTCCGCAGCTCCAGTAGCCAAAAATCAATGTGTTCCTCGACGATGGGCTCATTACCGCGGTGGGCCAGGAAATGCACTTCACCCAATCACTCAATCATGGGCCAATCCTTTGACCGCTGGGTCTTCTTGGCTCGGATCAAATCCCACACGCCAAGAAAGTCGATCGGCCCGCGGGGCGTATCGATCGTTTCCCGCCGATCCCAGAGCCTATCAAAAGAATCAACGTTCCGCATCTGGGTCATGATATCGATCCAGAGCCCATTGGATCTCGGATGTTTGGACCGAAAATGGACCGCCAGACCATCGGCGAGGAACCGTGATTCAAACGGAGGGATCGCGATCACTTCAGCTTTGAGGTCCTGCAAGGCCAGTCGCATGCAATCGAGGTTCTTCTCATCGAGCGGCACCACGAAATCAATATCCTTACTGAACTCAGCCGCACCGTGGATGACGCAGGCCTGACCTCCCATAAGAAGACATCGGACCTGTCGCTTGGCCATGGTTTCCAAGACAAATCTGACCGACGCCGGAACCATGGAATCAATCAATCGTCATTGCGAAAAGCACGGCGCTTGGACTCGATGGCATCTTTGGCAAATTGCTCGAGTTCCTCGCGACTCCAAAACGGACTCTCCGGATCGGGATCCGGTTCCAGCGAACCGCCGAGTTCCAGATAGATCTTCCACAGCTCCTCGCTGGCCTCAAATCTCTCCAGCGGCGTCTTGCGATACCATTCAAGCCACTCTGGTTCGACCAGGGCTTCGGGATCAAAAGTCGAACTGTCGTCGTCGACCGCCATACGAACTAATACACGAGAGCGAGGATTCTCCAAGGATCCGGTCTCGACAAATGGTGATCTAAGTCTCAGCCAAAGCGAACACCTCGACGGGAAGCGAACAGCCCTTGAGCTCATGTTCGCCACAGGAGGCAAACAACGCATCCTCATCGCCTTCCCAGTAGGACACGAACGCTTTGCTGGCCACGATGGAGGATCCCAGTTTTCGCGTCAGGCCTTCGATGCGAAAAGCAATGTTGATGGCGCCGCCCAAGGCGGTCTGGTTACCCCGGCTCATGGCTCCAACGGCCGCCCGTCCGGAATGAAGTCCCACGCCACACTGCAATTCGATGCCCCGGCTTTCGATCAGTTGCTCCTGCTCGGGCGACAGATTCGTCGGGCTCGCCCGCAGCCCACGCGCTGCCTCTACCACGCGTTGGCACACCGAGAGATCAGGATTGCGCCAATAGGCAAAAACACCATCACCGATGAACTTGTCCAGTTCGCCGCCGGCCCGCTCGATGATCTCCTCACACTCACGGTACCAGGGCGCCAAAAGATCGGCCAGCTCGGCCTCGCTCAGTTTCTCTGAGAGACCGGTGTAGCCCTTGAGATCGGCCACCAGGACAGCCATGCGAACCTCCTCAACCTGGAAGAGTGTCGCCATGGTTTCATCTTCCTCTTCCTCCTCCGGCATCTTCACCGGCGAACCCGAGGACTCGGCAAAAATCAAATCGAGCGCACCAATCCGAACAATGTCTCCATCCTGCAATCGCACCGGCTGCCGCACGGCCACCCCATTCACCTGGCTGCCATTGGCGCTGTCCAGATCGTAGAGAGAAAAGCCGTCGGCACTGCGGCGGATCATGGCATGCTCCCGGGAGACCTTGCGGTTGGCGATCTGAACGTCGGCGCTCGCCGTTCGCCCAATGACACAGGCATCCCCGAGTTCCCATCGAGTCCCATCTTCCACACTGACTAGTTCCGCCATTTCTCTGTCTCCTCCATAGTCTCGATCCCGCCCGTTGAGAAGTGGAATTGCCGGTTTCGCTTCCATCGAGATCAGCTTTGCGGTGGCAGACAAGGTGAATTCGCGTTCTCGTAGGGAAGCGCAATCTCGAACTCGACCGGCGGCAATTCCCGGTACACAGTCACCGATTGTCGCCGAGTCCTACGCGGACGAATCGACCGATTTCCCCTCCCCAAACCCAACCCCCACGACAGTCACCCTCATGAGCTACCCGACTCTCGATCGCTCTCGATCGTTCATCGCCCTCACTTACTACCGCCTCTGGAACGCACGCCTGGCCTACCTCGCCAGTCTCTTGATTCTCCTCCTGCAGCGCACGCCCCTGGTCAAGATCCTGACCGACGCCCAGCTCGCGCTCTCCGCCCCTCGCCTGGCCCATATCTTCAAGTTCACCACCGTGACATCGGCCGTGAGCTTCGCCGGCACCCACGCCGTTACCGGCGCCACCGCTCCCGTAGTCACCCCGACCGAGGGCTCGACCAATCCGGCGGAGGCCAACGTGGGCGAAGACTTCGCCTGGGGATTCACCGCTTCCATCCCGGGCAAAAAAGCGCGCTCCTACCGCATCGAAGGCCTCCCGCCCGGCATCATCTACGACGATGAAACCTTTCCCCTCTCGAGCAGCCTGGCACTCCTCCAAGGAGTTCCCACAACACCCGGCACCTTCTCCGTGGAGATCACAGCCTTCCACCACGTCAATTTTGGAGGCGACGCCTCGCCCACCTACATGCTCACGATCAACGTCGCTGGCGACGTCACCGCAGCGCCGGTGCTCACCGCGCCCCTAACCGATCAAGTGGTCTCCGCTGGAGAATCGCTCAGTCTCACCGTCCAAGCCGAGGGCGAGGCCCTCGTCTACGCCTGGGACAAGGATGGCGCTCCCATCCCGGAAAGCGACAGCTCCACGCTTCAGTTAGACGAGGTGACCCCGGCGGACGCTGGTGTCTACACGGTGAAGATCGCCAATGCGGGCGGCGAGATTTCCTCCACCGCTCAGGTGCAGGTCGCCACTCAGGAGATTCCCATCCCCCCGGGGCAGCGACTCTACTCCCTGGCCGTCCGCGAAAGCGTTCTCCATGCCATTGGACCGGACGCCGCGACGACGCAATCCCTTCCCATCACCATGGAGGGTCACAACGTCACCGGAGGCGCGGGATTGGCTACCGATCCTACCACGGGAGAACTCTTCGCCGTGCTCAAACTGGACAGTCCGCCTAACAACGAGCCTAACGATCGCGTGCTCGCCACCCTGGACCCGGAGACGGGCCAGGCCGTCCTCGTCGGCGTTCCGTCGACGGAAATCCTCATCAAGTTCGCCGCCATCGCCTTCGACGCCGAAGGACAGCTCTGGGGCGTCACGGGTGAGGACAAAGGCGCCCCCGCGCCGGAGACGCTCTACCTCATCGACAAGCTTACCGGCGCCGCAACCGAGATCCTCGCCTTGGGAAATGGAGACGAGGGTGAGACCCTGGCATTCGATCCGGATCGCGGCCTCTTCTTCCACGCCTCCGGGGGACCGGCCCCGCAATCCCAAGTATTCGAGACCATCGATCCCCCCAACCAAACCGTCACGCCCATCCAGGTTCAGGGCGAATGGAAGGAGGGAAAAGCTCTCACCTACCTGGGCGATGGTCAGTTTCTTCTCGCCGACGAAGACGCCTTTCACCTCGTGTCCCATGAAGGCGCCGTGACTTTGGTTGGTACCATCGATCATGCGACCAAAGGATTCGCCCTCGTTGCTGAACCTCCCGCCACTGCCGATTTCCACATCACCCGGGTCGAGCGCACGGCCGAAGGCATCGTCCTCGCCTTTCCAGCCGCCGCCGGGGAAAATTACCTCATCGAGAAATCAGAAGATCTCGTCACCTGGGAGGAACTGGCCACCGGAACCGTGGCCGAGGGCCAAACGGAAGTAGTGCATACGGACACGGAAATCACCGCCGAAATCGTGCAACGCTATTATCGTGCCAGCCGAGGATAGCCTGTTGGAAACCACCGGCTCCGGCTTGAAGGCCAATCAGTTGGCCGGCGGTTGTCGGTCTTATCGGTGAACGGCGCTCCCCACAACTAGGCACAGAATGAAAAGAACCACTGCAGGCATCGACTTCCGTAAGGGGTCCTTGACCTTCACATGCATCGCCACCGCAGAGAGCATCAAGACTCCAAGTCCTGCCGCCGCGAACCTGGTCACTTCAGGGATCCAGACCCCGGCAATCAAGAGTGCTGCACAGGTGATCTTGAAAATCCCGATCACGGTTACGCACCAGCCCGGAAGACCGTAGACGCCAAATTCTTGCTTCATATCCGTGGCATTGCCGCCACGCCATGGAGTCGGACGGTTGAACCGGAACAACCAAACGTTCAAAATCGTCATGGCAATGGCGATCTGTAGTATCACTATCAATGAATTCATACGCTGTTCAACTTCGAGCGGCAAGAGTCTGTCGAGCCCCTCGTGATTTGCTTTCAAGAAGTCTTGTCTTTCACGTTGAGCTATCTACGCATCAATTTGAGTCTTGGATTCCTTCGACGCTCAGAATTTTCCGTCAGAGAAACCAATCATCTCGTCGTCTCGCCTCGCCAACGAGGATCGCGGGAGTCTAGGCTAGCGTTTGTTCTCCTTACTGATTCACGGCGTACCAGATCGGGTCAGCTGATCTAAAACAAGGAAATCCGACCGCAAATCAGAACCGTAAAGAGGAAGCAACACCGCAGAGAGCAGTCGAATAACAATTCAGAGAACACTCCCAATCCGATGAATCCCATTCTCGCCGCCCGTGGGGCTTTCCTTCCGAGCCTCACTTCCTCCCAGGCCGATCAACACGCCGGCAAAGACACCGAAGCTCTAACCAGATAGTTGTCGATGGCGTGTACTGTGCTCTGGCTCCGACAAGATCTGCGTCTTGAGGACAACTCTGTCCTGGCTGCAGCCATCGCTCGAGGCAAACCCATCGTTCCCGTCTTCATCTGGGCCCCGCAAGAGGAACAGAAGTGGCCGCCTGGTGGGGCCACGAAATGGTGGCTTCACCACGCGCTGGCCGATCTCAGGGACCAACTCGAAGCCACGGGACTGAAGCTGATTCTGAGGGACGCCCGTGGCACCTCGAGTCTGGAAGTCCTGCTTGATGTGGTCGACCAAGGCAACGCCGATGCGGTCTACTGGAATCGGAGGCACGAGCCATTCGCCGCGAGTCGTGATGCCAAAGTTCAACGGGCACTGGAAGCAAAAGGGATTCGAGCGGAGTCCCACGAGAGTTCTCTCCTCTTCTCGCCTGAAGCGGTGGCAAACAAAGCGGGAAAGCCATTCCAGGTCTTCACACCGATGTGGAAACACATCCAGACCCTAACGGTGCCCGCGCCGAAACGCGTCGATCTCGGGGCCGCCAAATCGCCCCGTGCCTGGCCGGCTTCCCTGGAATTGGCAGAACTGGATTTGCTCCCCTCGGTCGCCTGGGACTCGGGAATCAAACAACGCTGGGGCACCCCATCCCGAGATGCGGCGATCAAGCGACTTCGCAAATTCGTCCACCATGATGCTCCATCCTATCTCGAACGGCGGGATTTCCCATCCGAGGACGCCACGACCGCACTTTCCCCTTTCCTCCACTTCGGGCAGATCGGTGTCCGAGAAATCTGGCACACACTCGACAAGGCCAGCGAAGAGGCTCCGGCGATTCATGCCGGAGTCATGCGACAAATCATCTGGCGTGAGTTCGCCTATCATTTGCTCCATCACTACCCCTGGACGCCGGAACGTCCGCTTCGCGAACACTTTGATCTGTTTCCCTGGGAAGAAGATCACGCAGCACTTCGACGTTGGCAACAAGGTGAAACCGGTTACCCCATCGTCGACGCCGGACTACGGCAACTTTGGCAATCTGGCTGGATGCACAATCGCGTGCGCATGATCGTGGGGTCATTTCTCGTCAAACATCTGCTTCAGCATTGGATCGAGGGGGCTCGATGGTTTTGGGACACCCTCGTCGATGCAGACTTGGCGAACAACACACTGGGTTGGCAATGGGTCGGTGGCTGCGGCGCCGATGCCGCACCGTACTTCCGCGTCTTCAATCCGATCAAACAGGGCGAGAAGTTCGATCCCCAGGGAAAATACGTCACTCGGTGGGTGCCCGAACTGAAGAACGTTCCCGCAAAATTCATCCACCAGCCCTGGGCACTGGGCGAACTCGAGCTTCGTGGAATGGGGGTGATCTTGGGAAAGAACTACCCCGCACGACTCATCGGACACACTGAAGGACGAACCCGCGCGCTCGAAGCTTTCCAATCACTCAAGAATGGGTCGGCGGCGTGAAGCAGCAGACCCTGCCAGCGCACATCGACTCCTCTACGGTGGCGTCGGTCTCACCCACGGGAAAGTTTATGAGGGCAATGTCGGTGATGATCTCAAGCGTAATTTCACCATTCTCGGCAATACGGTCAACTTGGCGGCTCGCCTGGAATCCATGACCCGGGACCTGGATGTCCGCCTCACCATGGGATCGTGCGTGATCGATAGCGCCAAACCATCTCCGCGTATCGTCTCACTTGGAAAACAGACGCTTAAGGGTCAATCAAATCCGATGGAGGTGTTCACTCTCAATTCACATCCCAAGCTAGAGATCGCTGCCGTCCGCCGATCGATTGAGGATTACGTTAGCAAAACGCATTAAACCTCGCTAACTAAAGCAGGCCGTGTTCACGGAAACTGAAGAATCCCGTGGCCTCGGCATGCTTTGATGGATGGCCGATAATCAGGTGATCTAGCATCTCGACACGCATGAGTTCCGCCGCCTCCCTCACCCGCCGGGTGAAGCGCCGGTCGGCACTGCTCGGCGTGGGATCACCGGACGGGTGATTGTGCAAGAGGATGAATCCGTGACATTGCCGCACCAGAACCGGATGCAGGATATCGCGGGGATGGGCCACGGTTTCGTTGAGGCTGCCCGTAGAAATGATCTCTACTTTCACCAGCCGGAGCCGCGCGTTCACCAGGAGCACTCGAAGGGACTCCTTCGAGAGTCGCTGCATCTCCGCACCGACGAATTCGTAAATTAGCGAGGGCTCGTTCAAGGGGACATCCATGAGCCGCTCCTGAGCCAAACGGCGTCCCATCTCAAAGACGGCCACCAGCTCCGTTGCCTTCGCCGGGCCGATTCCCTTATTGAAACCGGTCAGCTCCTCCACCGTCAGCCGGGAAAGCGCGTGCAAGCTCCCGTACTTCTCCACCAGTGATCGGCCCATGGCGATGGCGTTCATCCCCTGATGGCCGGTGCGAAAAAAGATCGCCAAGAGCTCCGCATCCGTCAGCGCCGCCGCCCCCAAACGCCGCAGTCGCTCACGCGGCCGTTCCGGCTCCGGGAGGTCATGGATCCTCGGGCCGGTGGAAGCGCTTCTCCCCTCCGGGCCACTCGACGCTGGGATCTCCTCCATACGCCTTTTTGTCAGGAAAACTTCT